>NZ_JBHEEO010000027.1:0-49260 GCF_041929965.1 Brucella oryzae
ATCTCCACCCCGCCTGCCGCTGCACCCAGATTGTTGTCTGCCCCGACCGAAAGCGTGCCAGCCGTGATCGCCGTCCCGCCAGAATAGCTGTTGGTGCCAGTCAACACGGTCGTGCCGCTGCCCATCTGCGACAGCGAACCTGTGCCCGAGACGACGCCGTGAAAAGTCAAGCTGTTGGAGCGGTTGAAGGCAAGGACCCCGTCATTGGCCACATCGCCCACAATGCTGCCCGTTGTTCCGCCATTACCGATCTGCAGAGTACCAGCCGTGATCGCCGTCCCGCCCGAATAGCTATTGGTGCCGGTTAGCGTCAGGACGCCAGCGCCCGTCTTGGTCAGCTCGCCAGTGCCCGAAACAACACCGCTAAAGCTTCCATGGTGGCCATTTGTGTCAATCGTCGCCATACCGTCAAGCTGGATAGCACGTCCGGAGCTGACATCACCAGCAAACTGCAGATGTCCGAGATTTCTATTTGTGAACTTAATTGCGCCGTTCGCAGCACCCAGATTATCATCCCGACTGATGACGATCTGGCCGTCATCGATAATCGTTCCACCAGTATAGGTATTGGTAGCAGATAGCGTCAGCGAGCCGCCGCCTGTCTTCGTTAGCGAGCCGGAGCCGCTGACCACACCTGAGAACGTGTTAAGCTGCGAGCTGCCGCCGCCGACATTCTTCGTGTCGAGGGTCCCATTTTGGGTCAGGGTGATAGACCGTGCACTGGTGACATTTTCTGTCATCTGCAGAATACCGGTTCCGTTACCGCCGAAAACGAGCCCCCCCGCCGAAGCGCCCAAGTTCTCATCCTTGCTGATAACGACCCTGCCATCGGTTATCTCGGTACCGTTTGCATAGGTGTTCGTGCCAGTCAATGTCAGCGTACCTGCACCCGTCTTGGTCAGCTTTCCCGTACCCGACACAATGCCCGAAAGCGTGTTATCTTGCGCATTTTCGATGGTGCTGGTTACATCCGACAGCGTTATGGCGCGGCCCGAATTGAAGGCCGCATTCAACTGCAATGTACCTGCGCCAATATCCACCCCGCTTGCCGCTGCACCCAGATTATTGTCGGCGCCGACCGAAAGCGTGCCCGCCGTGATCGCCGTCCCGCCAGAATAGGTGTTGGTGCCGGTTAGCGTCAGGACGCCAGCACCCGTCTTGGTCAGTTTGCCGCCACCCGATAGAACACCGCTAGCAGTTGCATCGAAATTATTTGTATCAATACGGCCCCCGCCAGTACCGAGAGTAATGCTGCGTGCAGTGTTAAAAGCAGCTCCCCACTGGAGCGTGCCATTATCCAGAGTGACGATTCCGCTTGAATGCCCAAGACCCTTGTCGGCGATAATATTGACTGTTCCGCCGCCACTGACTTGTGTTCCACCGAGGTAACTATTCGTACCATGGAGGTTGAGCAGCCCACCGCCGCTCATCTTGACACCGCCATCAAGGCCGTCGCCTGCAGGGTCGGAATTGGTGGCATCATTGGGATCTCGATAACCATCACTGGCGATGTCGTCCGATATGGTGACCGTCTCGCCTGCCCCGGCAGTCACCTGAAGACCGGTTTTGCCATTCAGGAAAATACCGGCACCCAGACCAAGGCCAGAATCGGCATCACCGCCGCCACCATTTCCTCCAGTTGCCTGTCCACCGGAAATGCCGCCGTTGCCAGAGAATATTATCTGACCCCCGTCTTCAACGAAAAGACCGCCGCCAAAGCCTGCCCCGCCGCCGCCGTCACCTTTAAGACCTGAATCACCACCACCGAATCCAGCCGCTGGATAGTGCGGCGAAGGAGAAGAGCTACCTTTCTCATATGCTCCACCAGCCCCTCCGCCAAAACCTCCATCACCACCGGACGTCCATACCCCTCCACTGCTAGCAAAATTTGCACCGCCGCCGCCGCCGCCGCCAAAACCTCCATCTCCGCCACGCGGGGTACTTTGTGCTGGCTTTGAACCTCCAGATTCGCCGCCGCCGCCGCCGCCGCCATACCCACCTTTACCACCGACAACGGTGCCTGAGGTGCCTGGGGTGCCGCCATCGCCGCCTTTATAGTTTCCCGATCCTCCCCCGGTTGTGCTGGTAGTGCTCGCGTCAGCACCCAAACCGCCACCACCACCGCCAGTAGATTGAATGTCTGCACCGGCACCACCATTCATGCCACCACCGCCGCCGCCGTTAAAACTACTCCCCCCACTTCCTCCCTTACCGCCCGTGGCCTTGTTCTGATCAAGACTGACATTTTCGACCGTGACGTTAGCGCCCTTTCCAACGAATATGGCACCACCAGCGCCCATACCGCCGCCGCCGCCATATCCCCCGCCACCGCCAGCACCACCGCTCGCATGACCATTTTTAAGGGTGACATTCTGGATCGTCACATTGATCGGATTGTTAGGGTCTGGAGTATCTGGGCGAATGAAGAAGATTTCCCGCTGATCGCTGCCGTCGATCGTCAAGCCCGGGGTAGCGCTTCCATCGATTGTCACGCTTCCGGAAATTCGCGGCGTCTGCTTGTCCGTACCGGTCATCGTTAGGGTCGGGGATGTGCCGGTGAATGCTGCGGGATCAAAACCGATCACCGAAGGTGTTCCCGCCCGATTAGCTTGGTCGATTGCCCAACTCAGTGTGCCAGCCGCGTTCTTGTCGCCGGCATCCGTCGTCGACGTGACGCAAAAGCTAACCCCCCCCGAGCAAGCCGCGAGCGCATTGGTAGATACGGTAGAAAGCAAGATCGCGCTGTATAAAACTACCGTGACGGGACGAAGAGGGTGTCTATACAATATTATTGATTTACCGAATGCATTAAATAAGTGATTTATATTCGATATCGGCATGCCACCCTCTAGATTAAACCATCATCGAAAAGACATAATCATCGATAGTAGTTTATATAAAGTTTACAGTCAATCTATTATTAGTACAAATAATTTACACCATAATACAACAAAAGTAGTGATCACTTAATAAGTGGCAATTAATAATTATATCTCTAAATTCTTCACAGACCTCTATATTAATGACAACCATTTCTTTCAACACGACTCGACCTCTAGCGAATTGTGTCGACTATCCAACCCGTTGATCAACGTATAAATCAGCCAACAAACCCAAACGGCACGGCGTTCAGAAACGCCTCGATGGCTTCCGCATCATTAGCCGAACGGTACTGGCTGCGCCCAATATTATGCAACCACGCATGCTCGGAAAGTCCGGCATGATCGCATTCGAGCACAGCCCACCCAAGTGATAGACTGAGGAGAGGCAATGCTCATCAGACACGCATCTGCAATACCGAGGTCACCCTATCTTGTTCAGAACGGAAATTGGCCTCGGTGAGTTGGCGCCATTTTGGAAAGCTTTGCCGCATCGCTAGAAGCGCCTTGATGAGCAACTCCTCGTCCTCATCCGTGTGCAACGGTGTTGGCGTAATCCGCAGCCGTTCGGTGCCGCGTGGCACAGTCGGATAGTTAACCGGCTGGATGTAGATCCCATACTCTGTCATCAGGCAATCGGTAATAGCCTTGGCCAGGGAAGCATCGCCAATCATCACCGGCAAAATATGGCTGGGGCTCGGCAAAACCGGAATGCCGTTAGCCAGCATCTTTGCCTTGAGCGATGCCGCGCGTAGGGCGAGGGTTCGACGGACTGAACTATCTTCCTTCAGGTGATGCAAGGCCGCGCGAATGCCTGCTACCACCGAAGGCGGCAGCGCGGTGCTAAAAATGAACCCTGCAGCATGGCTACGAATAAAATCGACAGCAACACTTGTCCCGGCAATATAGCCACCAATGGCACCAAAGCCTTTACTAAGCGTGCCCTGAAACAGGTCAACACGATCAAGAAGCCCGTCACGTTCGGCAATGCCGGCACCGCGAGCACCGTAAAGGCCCACTGCATGAACCTCGTCGACATAGGTGAAGGCGTTGTACTTGTCCGCGATGTCGCAGATTGCCTCGATCGGCGCGAAATCACCGTCCATGGAATAGCAGCTCTCAAAACAGATCAGCTTTGGTCGATATTTACAGACACTGGCGATCTGTCGTTCAAGATCGCGCCAGTCATTATGAGCAAAGATCATCTTGTCCGCGCCTGAACGGCGAATACCTTCGATCATCGATGCGTGGTTCAACGCATCCGAAAAAATCACGCAACCGGGCAGCAATCGGCCAAGTGACGAGAGCGCTGCATCATTGGCAACATAACCGGAAGTGAACAGCAGCGCAGATTCCTTGCCATGCAGGTCGGCCAACTCGTTTTCAAGCAGGACATGCTCATGGCTCGTCCCCGAAATATTACGTGTGCCACCGGCTCCCGCGCCGTATTGTACCAAGGCCTCGCAAGCTGCGCTGACAACATCGGGATGAACGCCCATCGCGAGATAATCATTAGAGCACCAGATGGTGATGCGCCTTCCGGCGCGATGATCATACGCCCGAATACCGCTTTGCGTCTCACGCTCCAGATCGGCAAAGACGCGATAGCGCCCTTCCCGGCGTAACTGCGCGAGATCTTCCGCAAAAAATTCTTGATAATTGAATTCACTCATCAGGCTTAGTCCTCGTATGTCGGCTTCAGCATATCGATCGAACTGCCGAACTGCATTTCATGTTCGCCTACGGATATTGTGTGTCGAAGCATCGCGAGCACGACCGCCGTGGCATTTCGCGTCGCATCGCCCAGATTGCGGCCGCGTGCGAGATTGGCGGTGAGCAGACCGGTAAAGAGATCGCCCGTCCCAACCGGCACGATAGGAAGCCGGGGCGATACCAGTCGTGTCCGTTTCTTTTCTTCAAAAACGATATTCTCAAGCGAACCATCCGGTGTGTCATGAAACACACAACTGGTGACGACCAACCGCGCACTTCTGGATACCTGCAACATTGCGATCTCGGCCTCGAGTTCTTCAAAGGACGCGGGTTTGGTTTGCGTGATCAGGCCTGCCTCGAATTGGTTAGGTGTCAACAGGTCAGCCAATGGTATGAGCCGGTCGAGCAGGCATTCGACCACTTGGTCCGCGACAAACACTCCGAGATTGATGTCGCCCATAACGGGATCGCAGATATAGACGATATCGGGATTGAGCTTCTTAGCTCGTTCAACGAAGGTCGCCACCACCTCGCCATTGGCACGCGATCCGAGATATCCGGACACGATAAAGCGGCTTCTCTCGATCAATCCGCGCTCTTCAACACCGCGCAGCAGGTCCCCGACAAGCTCCGGTTCCAACACGCGACCACGCAATGTCTGGTAGCCGGGGTGATTAGACAGCAAGGTCGTCGGCACAGCGGCCACATTCAGCCCGCGTAACTGCATGGGCAGAACAGCGGAACTGTTGCCGACATGTCCATGCACTACCTGGCTCTGGATTGAGATGATGGAGGTTTGCGTAGCCATCAGTCGCCCTCACCTCTACCGGCAGTCGCGGGAATGACGCTCTCAGCAGTTTCTCGGCGCGACAGGCGACCGTTCAGCACTATATAGGCGATCATCCCGATCACCAGCCCCCAGAAAGCGCCGCCAATTCCGAGCATATTTATGTTTGCAGCCGATGCGAGAAATGTGATCAGCGCGGCTTCGCGTGAAGCAGGTTCCGCCATGGCGCCCGCCAGACTGCTGCCTATCGTACCGAGGAGCGCCAGACCAGCCAAGGTAGTGATAAAAGTCGTCGGGAATGCCATGAAAACAGCCGCGAGCGTTACGCCAAACACGCCGATCAGCACATAGAATGTGCCCGCTGCAACACCGGCGATCCAGCGCTTGGACGGATCTTCATGTGCCTCTCGACCCGTGGCGATTGCCGCCGTGATCGCCGCGACATTGAAAGCGTGGGAACCGAATGGCGCCATTAGGAGCGATCCGAGACCGGTTACGGTCACAATCGGGTTGGCACTGGTCTTGAAACCATCATTGCGCAGCACGAGCATGCCAGGCATGTACTGGCCGGTCAGCGTGATGAGGAACAAGGGCAGTGCGATGCTCAGAATTGCGTTCATCGAAAACTCTGGCATGGTGAAGATCGGCGTGGCAAGTTTTAGCTGCAGCCCGGACAGATCGACGCGATCCTGCATTAGCAGGAAGGCGAGGCCGATTACCAAAATGCCGACTACAGCGTAACGTGCGGAGAAGCGCTTCAGCACGACATAGGCCACGATCAAAAGGCCGACCAGCACCGGATCGACGCTCGCGCCGCCAAAGGCACCGATACCAAACTGCAGCAATATGCCCGCAAGCAAACCCGAGGCGATGCCAGGCGGAATCAATCTGATGACCCTCTCAAAATAGCCTGACAGTCCAAGCAGAACGAAGGCCGCGGCCGAGATAATATAGGCGCCTATCGCCTCGGCATAAGGCGTGGTGGCAAGTGCGGTCACGAGGAACGCCGCCGCCGGTGTGGACCATGCCGTAATAATCGGTTCGCGATAACGCCAGCTCAAGACGAGACCAGTCACACCGACCCCGATTGAGACCGACCATACCCAGGAGGCCGTGAGTTCCGGACTGAGGCCGGCGACACGCGCCGCCTGAAACACGAGAATGAACGTACCGCCGTAGTTGACGATAACGGAAATCAGACCTGCAATAATGGGATGGGTCAGGTCATTCCACCCAAGAGATGATGTTGGACTAGACGACATGATGCCAAAGATTCTCCTGAAAGCTGGGGCATGACCAAAGTGTCGCCTTGACATTTAGCGCAATAATGGACTGATAGTTCCGGCCATTTATCATTTTGGATTCAGACCATTTGTTTAGGCATTCACAACTAGAATCCGTAAAGGCCTGGCTTACCCATCCCGCACATGCGGCGATGCCGCTTCATGCGCGGATACAAAGGGCTGTCCGCCAGTTGATCCTTGACGGCGCACTCGGCCCTGGCAAACCGCTACCGGCATCCCGAGCGCTTTCCAAATCTCTGGGTGTATCGCGTGATACCGTGGAAGCCGCCTATGCACAGCTTCACGCTGAAGGCTTTATCGAGCGACGTGTTGGCAGCGGCAGCTTCGTGGCCGAAATGACGGAATTCACAACCGGCCGCAGTCGCTCAAAGCGGGATGCCCTGTTGCGTAATCAGGCGCCGAATCTCAGCAAGCGCGGCAGCGCCATGTTCCGTAGCGGCGGTGTGCGGGAATTGCTTGCGCCGCGACCATTCGCGCATGGTGTGCCGGAAACCCGCACATTTCCGCTTCAGCTATGGGAACGACTGGAACGGCAGGTACTAAAGGAAGCAGGGACGTCTGCCCTTTTGCCCAGCGACCCGCAAGGTGTGGAGCCGCTTCGGCGCGCGATCGCCGATTACGTAAACCTTGAACGCGGCGCGCGCGCCACGGCCGACCGTGTGCTGGTCCTTACCAGTTCGCAACAGGCAATGGCGTTATGCGCGAACATGCTGTTCGACCCCGGCGATCGGATATTCATCGAGGACCCCTACTATTACGGCGCGCGCAAGGCGTTTGAAGCTGGAGGGCTCGAATGCGTACCCGTCCGCCTGGACCGCCAGGGCATATTGGTCGAACAGATCATGGATGATCCACGCAAGGCCAAAGGTGTTTTCCTGACACCCTCCCATCAGTTTCCAACTGGCGCGACGTTGGCGCTTGACCGCCGTCTGGCACTGATCGAATGGGCCGCCCGACATCAGGCGTGGATCATCGAAGATGACTATGACAGTGAGTTCCATTATATTGGCAAGCCCACAGCCTGCGTACAGGGGCTCGATCCGCATGAGCGGACCATCTACATCGGCACCTTTACCAAATCGCTCTTTCCTGGCCTGCGGATCGGCTATGTCGTTCTACCGCCACAACTTGTGAAGCCGATGACCGTCGCGCGTACCCTTCTCGACGGACATACCGCCTCCATCGCGCAATTGACGCTGGCCCGTTTCATGGAGGCCGGGCATTTCGGCGCGCACATCCGTACTATGCGCGGTATCTATGCCGATCGGCTTGATATACTGGTGACCTTGGTCCGGGAGCACCTGTCGGATTTCGTTGAGCCGCGTGTTCCCGTCGGCGGACTGCAAATGCCATGCGTGCTGACTTCCGATTTGTCGGAACCCGCTGTGATCGACGCGGCGCGGCGTGTCGGGATAGACCTTTTTGGGTTGTCGGGGCTTCATGCGACCGACAATTCCAAAGCCGGGTTTCTGATGGGCTTTGCCGCCTATTCGCCGTCGGAGATCGCAATCGCGGTCGAGAAACTCGCGAATACGCTGAAGGCTGTGGCCCTCATCTCGAACAGATTCTAGTACTATGCCGACTGTCTTGCCTAGCTGATCGACTTCCGGGAGATACGTAGCACGACCGCGACGGCAGCCAGTATGCTTGCCCTAATTGAGCCGTACGGCAGCATTTCCCCACGAGCCTATTCGGCCTCCCCCCTGCAGACGTTGCCATCAATGCCGTCGATCTCGAGCCGCGACTTGGTAAAGTTGTAATTGATTGCTTGAGCTCGAAAAATGGTCTGAAGTCACATCAAAAAGTGGAAGGGATTATCAGGCCATAAGCATGCTAGGTGCTGACAAATATCGCCGCCGGATACCAGCGCAGTGGACAATCAACTATGTCGACACTTTGAAGGAGATCAACGATGGATTCATCGATCATGCCGCACGTAATTCAGAAGAAAGCGGGCGCAGGCGTGAGCGCTGTTAGTCTGTCTACAGCCGATGACGCGATCGCTGTTGCCATTGCTAACGAAAAAACCCGTCAGCACGAATCCATCGAACTGATCGCATCTGAGAACTTCGTCAGCCAGGCAATCCTTGACGCGCAAGGGTCTGTACTCACCAACAAATATGCCGAGGGCTATCCCCACCGTCGTTACTATGGCGGCTGCGCCAATGTGGACGTCGTCGAGGATCTGGCCATCGAGCGGGTAAACAAAATCTTCGGTAGCGTCTATGCCAACGTCCAGCCGCATTCAGGCAGCCAGGCCAATCAGTCGGTTTTTCTCGCGCTGCTCAACCCCGGTGACACGATCCTTGGTCTTGATCTCAAGGCGGGCGGGCATCTCACCCATGGTGCACCGGTCAACATGTCCGGCCGATGGTTCAATGTTGTCAGCTATGGCGTGGACCCGGAAACCCAGCTCATCGATATGGATCAGGTCGCCCGGCTTGCGTGGAAACATCGTCCGAGACTTCTGATCGCTGGTGGCTCGGCCTATCCGCGCACGATGGATTTTGCGCGATTTCGGCAGATCGCCGACGAGGTAAACGCGACGTTTCTGGTCGATATGGCGCATTTCGCCGGCCTCGTCGCAGGTGGCGCTTATCCGTCGCCCGTACCTTTTGCCGACATTGTCACCTCGACCACACACAAGACCCTGCGCGGGCCACGCGGCGGCTTCGTTCTAACCAACAATTCGGAGATTGCGAAGAAGATCAACTCGGCGACCTTCCCTGGTCTTCAAGGTGGACCGTTGATGCATGTCATTGCGGCCAAGGCGGTGGCTTTCGGCGAAGCTCTGGAACCGTCCTTCAAGACCTATGCACACAATGTCGTCGAAAACTGCCGTGTGCTCGCCCAATCGCTTATCGATGGTGGACTGAAGATCACAACCAATGGCACAGATTGTCATCTGGCCGTGGTCGATCTTCGCCCCTTCGGTGTGACCGGTGATATTGCCGAGAAAGCCCTTGAATTGGTCGGCATCACGCTGAACAAAAACTCGATCCCGAACGATCCGGAAAAGCCGATGGTGACTTCTGGCATCCGTGTCGGCAGCGCTGCTGGAACATCCCGTGGCTTCGGCGCCGGCGAGTATCGTGACATCGCCACACTCATTCTCGACACTCTTCACGCGGTTCGTGGCGGAACGCTCGATACCGATCAGCAACGCATCAATGAGCGCGTACGTCAGCTCGTTGTGCGCTTTCCGCTCCCCTATTGATCGAGCAAGGAGGATCGGTTCCGACATGAAAACACCTTTGGGGATTGAGCTTTCAGCCGAAGATATCGCCCGGTTTGGCGACCAACCAGCCGCAACTTTTGCGCAAAACATGATCGCCGTTCTGGAGCGGATCGCAGCCGCCTGCCATCGCTGTGGACGACATCGCAATGATGTTCGCCTCCTGCCCGTCACCAAAACGGTCCCGGCAAATGTGCTGCGCCATGCCTATGCCGCTGGCATCACTGATTTCGGAGAAAACAAGCTCCAGGAAGCGCGTGACAAACTTGCTGTACTTGGCGAGCTGCCCATTCGCTGGAGTATTATCGGTCATCTCCAGACGAACAAGGTAAAGTATCTCGTCCGCTTCGCCTCAGAGTTTCATGCACTGGACAGCCATCGACTGGCGGAGGAGCTGAACCGCCGCCTCGATATTCTGGACCGCGATTTGGACGTATTCGTGCAAGTGAACACCTCAGGCGAGGAGAGCAAATACGGACTGCATCCCGACGATCTCATGTCCTTTGCCGAACGTCTGCTCGACTACCCCCGGCTGAAGCCGAAAGGATTGATGACACTTGCTATTTTCAGTGCGGATACTGAGCGCGTAAGAACCTGTTTCCAGCTGCTACGTGACCTGAGAGATCGTGCCATCACAATCAACCCCGGCCTGACGCAACTGTCCATGGGTATGACCGGAGACTTCGAGATCGCGATCGAGGAAGGCGCAGATGTCGTCCGGGTCGGTCAGGCCATCTTTGGCCCTCGACCGGGGGCAGATGCCCTCTATTGGCCTGGCCTCATTCCAAATACTTGAGAACAAGAAGAAAACCCAAAATGACAATCCCCTTCATTGATATTCAGGCTCAACGCAATCTCATAGGCGACGCAATCGACTTAGCGATCCTCAAAGTCACCCGGAGTGGTCAGTTCGTGATGGGACCGGAGGTCTATGAATTCGAGGCCAAACTTGCCGCCTTCGGTAATGCGGGACATGCTTTGTCCTGCTCGAACGGCACCGATTCCCTGATGTTCCTTCTTATGGCATGGGGTGTCGGGCCTGGCGATGCCGTCTTTTGCCCGTCATTCACCTTCGCCGCGACAGCCGAGGTCGTGGCACGGGTCGGCGCAACTCCTGTATTCGTAGACATCGACCCGGACACATACAATATGGACGCAGTGCATCTCAATGCTACCATCGAGATGACGAAGCGAGAGGGGCGGCTGACACCACGCGTTGTCATTGCCGTCGATCTATTCGGACAACCCGCCAATTATCCCGCCATCTCCACTGTCACCTATGCACACGAGTTGAAGCTTCTCGCTGATACCGCGCAAGGCTTTGGCTGTCGGCTGCACAATAAGCACCCTCTCCACTGGGCCGACGCCTCAAGCCTGTCGTTCTTTCCGGCGAAGCCGCTCGGTGCCTATGGCGATGGTGGCGCGGTTCTGACTGATGATGATGAGCTCCATAACATGCTTAGCTCAATCCGCGTTCATGGCCAGGCCACGTCGCGCGACGCGATGGCTCGTGGGTTCGAGCATGATCCGAAATATCTCAATGTCCGTCTCGGCTCTACCGGCCGCCTTGATACGATCCAGGCCGCTGTCCTGATTGAGAAGCTTACGATCTTTGAAGACGAGATTGCCCGCCGTAACCGCATCGCCAACCGTTACAGCGAAAAATTGGCACCCGACGTCGCGCGCGTGCCGCAGGTCATCGACGGAGGCGTCCCGGTGTGGGCCCAGTACACAATCGAGCACGAAGATCGCGATGGGCTCGCTGCCCATCTGAAATCTCTAGGCATTCCAACTGCCGTTTATTACCCGATCCCCGTACATCAGCAACCCGCCTATAACCATTATCCCGTGGGCCCGGGCGGGCTGGCCGTGACGGAAAGCAAGGCTAGGCGCGTCATCAGCCTGCCCATGAGCGCTTACCTGGATGAAGCCATCCAAGACATGATCATCGATGGCGTAAGGTCTTATGGCCGAGCAAGGCGACGCGGCAATCCCCGTCAGGCGCCAGACGGCCCCGTTTCGTGATGCTATTCTGTTCGGGACGCCGCTGCTCGTGCTTGCTCTTCAACATGCTGTATCTGTGGCAGAAATCGCGGTTTACGGGTTCTGGGGTGACGCCCACTGGGCATGGGCACCGGTCGCTGATCCCATGGTCTATGGTATTCCTGATTGTCGCCTCGCTTAGCATCATGAACTGCTCGCCATCGGCCCTCTCGTGGCAGGGCTGCACTTTAAATCTCGTTCATGATCGCAGAGCGGATGCCGTACTCATGCGCAGCGTCATCAACGCAGGAACCAATGAAACCACTGCTGCAACAGCAATAAAGCCACTAACAAGCCAGACATCGCTCATAGCAAATTCCACCGGCATCCTGACGGCAGTAGTTGCTGTGAGCCATGATGTGATGGCTTGCGCAACCGCATAGCCGATAGCCAGTCCAAGGAAGATTCCGAGCAGCAGCAGGAAAAACAACTCGCCCCAGACAATCGCCATGATGGAGCGAACCGGCGCACCAAGCGCCCGCAGCGCACCGACCTGACGTTTGCGCGCGCCGATATGCATGACCGCAACCAACAACAAGGCGAAGACCACAATCACCTGCGTACCGATGGCGATACCAAGCAGCAGGCTGCGAGCATCACCCAATGTTGAATAGAGCCTCGTGAGAACCTCCGCCGGAAAGATCGCCAATGTGCGATCAGATCGATATTCCTGCCGCAGACGATAGGCATCCGCAATGGTCTTCGGCTTTACAAGAATGGCCGGAACACCGGGACTATCGGCATCGAAAGCCTCATCAAGCGGCGCATTGACGTCGATTTCGGGGTCATGGTCATGGGGCTTTTCAGCATGGTCGTCATGCGCGTGCACTTCGTGAGCTTCCATGCCATGCAACTGCCAGACGGTGCGAATGGGAACCAGAATGGACCGATCCCATGCAGTGCCGGTCGGAGCCATTTTGCCAGCTACATGATAGCTGACCTCGGTATGTGCATGTCCGCCGGTTTCAACAGTGCCGTGCATTGGATTGACTTTGGCACCGACAGGTAGATCGACTGCCGAACCGATAACTGCCTCGCCCAGACGCGCGAACATCGTGTCTTCGGCGAGTTGTGGTGACAGGGCGGAAATAAGCTCGGTTGTCGTGCCCACAATGGGAAAGCCCATCGCGCTGTCGCCAAAGCCGATGGGAGCCGCGAAAGCCACGCGCTTGTCATTGGCAAGTTTTCCCAGCATAACACCCGACATCAACGGTAAAGGCGATGGCTGCAAAAAGACAGACGAAAGTGTGAGTTGCGTGTCACTTCCTGCAGCACCGATCACGAGGTCAAACTTGTCAGATGCTCGCGCCGTGCCAAGCCGTACAGCTCGTTCCTGCAAGGTTACGACCGAACTTAATGCAACCGACAAAGCCAACAGAACGATGATGGCGACGGCACCGCTCCAGAAACGGCGCAGATCGGCAAGAATGAATACGATCATGACAATTCCATCTCCGCGCTGTCGCTTGCAATTTTTCCGCCTTCAAGGCGAATGCGGCGCTGCAAATATTGCATCAGCTGCGGATCATGCGTGACGACAACCAATGTCGCCTTTTCTTCGGTCGCAAGCCGCACCAGAAGCTCGGCAACATCGGCACCGGTTTTCTGATCAAGACTTGCAGTCGGCTCATCGGCCACGATCACGCCAGGCTTAGAAAGAAGCGCACGCGCGATAGCAACGCGCTGCATCTCACCGCGCGACAGCGTTTCAATATGTTGCTCGGGACGGATTATTCCGACTGTTTGAAGCAATTGAAGAGCGCGTGCGCGATCATCACTCTTCACCCCAAAACTCAATTTGAGCGGCAATAGCACATTGGACAGTGCGGAGAGGCCGGGAAACAAGTGAAAATCCTGCATCACCAGACCGATGTTGCGCGCACGAAACGCATCGCGCCTGAAAGAAGACAGGCTGCTGATTGCCGTTTCGCCCCACACTACTTTGCCGGCTTTCACAGGTTCGAGACCCGTTATGGCGTTGACCAGCGTACTTTTCCCCGAGCCGGAGGCACCGGTAATTGCCAGATGGCCACCAGCAGCCAGATTAAACTTTTCAATGGAAAGCACAGGGAGAGCCAACCCCGGAAAGCGCACTTCCAGATTGGCAATATCGAGCGGCAGGCCCGATGGCTTGGCAAGCATCATCATCAGACGGTTTTGAAAGAAGCATCACGCAGACGAAGCTGACTAACGAAGCCCGTTTCAGGGTCTGTCCATGAACCGTATTCCAGCGTCCCGCGCGTCAGAATTGGTGCGTTGAACTGCACGAATGTCTGTCTGGATGCCAGATAAACGACCATGATATTGTCGGGCCAGTCAGAATCCGACGAGCAGAACGGACAGATCGACATCGGAATTTCAGTCAGAACAAAGAAATTGGCTTCAGCCTTGAGCGGCGGTGCCATGAACCCGCTGATTGCCACTTCCTTGCCGGAAGCTTTTTTGACCTGATCGGAAAACTCCAGACCCAGCACGCCGAAACTTTTATACAGGTTGTCAAAGCCAAGTTGCTCTGCGGCTTGTGCCCTGTTTGCAATGCACATCAAAGGCGCAGTTGCCAATGCACCAAGCATGAGTTGCCTGCGATTGAAATGCGGTCCTGTGCGCATCTTGTCCTCCTGAAGAGAAGTGGACAGGCGGAAAACCCGCCTGCCCTTAATCAAACGAAGATTACTCAGACTTTGCCTTGCCGAGCGCAAAAGTGTCAGCAAGCACACGGTAAACATCGCTCTGTTCCATATAGCCGCGCAGACCCTCGGAACCTGGACCCGTTGCCTGAAGAACAACGTCATCGACCGCGTGAACGCCGGTGTCATCTTCCTTAGGGATGTTGCCCTGAACGAAGACTGCGCCCGGAACATCCTTGTAAGCCTCATTGGCTACATATTCGCCCTTCTGGTTCTTAACGGCTGGCACGAAGGCGCCATCCATCTTTGGACGGAAGGTTTCGTAATGATCCGGGCCGTTATTGGCGGCGAGGAACAGACGACGCGAAACATCGATGCGATCCGGATAACCGTCGCCATTGGTGTCTTCGTAATTCGGGAATCCGGCGGCATCGTAAGTGCCAACCTTTTCGCGCATTTCATCGCCCGGCTTTTCATCATCGACTGTACCAATGATGGCAACGCCATGGGTATGATCACCGGTGATGATAATCATCGTGTCCGGGTTCTTTTCGGCAAATTCACGGGCAACGCCAACAGCCTTGTCGAACTCGATGGTTTCGACCAGCGCGCGATCCCAATCAAGCGGATGGCTCATCTTATCAACCGATGCGCCTTCAACCATCAGGAAGAAGCCTTCCGGATTCTTGGAGAGCTTTTCGAGAGCGGTCTTGGTCATTTCCACCAGACCCGGCTGGTTCGGGAACTTGTCAACCGTGCCTTTCTTGAGGAACTCACGATCAAGCGTCACGTCGAGGTTGCCGGTATGGAAAAGACCGAGCAGCTTGTCCTGATTGGACTCACCCGATGCAGCAAGCTCGTCCTTGCTCGTGACCAGCGCGTATCCGGCATCCTTGAACAGCTGAATATAATCCTTGTCATCCTTGCGCTTGGAACCCGGAACATCCTTGGCGAGGAAGTAAGCAGAACCACCGCCAAGAATAACGTCAGGCTTCACGTCATACATCATGCCGACAATATCGACCTTGTCGGAACGCTTGCGCGTATGGGCGACCAGCGCCGCAGGTGTCGCGTCCTGAAGTTCGGATGTCGTAACAATGCCGATGGACTTCTTGGTTTCACGGCGCATTGCTTCTGCAATGGTTTCGACTTTCGGGTCGTCCTGGCTGTCAGGTGTACGGTCGGCATAAACGCCAAGTGCATTCACGCGTGACTTATGGCCCGTCATGTAAGCCGACATGGTATTGGCACTGTCGGTCGCAATCGAATGGGTCGACGAAGTGCCGATGAAGGCAACAGGGGGAATATCATCCATGTTGAGGCGGCCATTGGCCTTACCCTCAGTCAAGCCCTTCGACATGATGCGCGCGCCGGTTCGGTGCGCGACCGACAGACCATCAGCAATCAGAAAGATGATGTTCTTGGCTTTGGCTTCATTGCCGGTCGCATAGACACCCCAATTGACAGACTTGGTTTCGTCGCCAGCAGAAACTTCAACCTTGTAATCGCCGGCCTTGCCGATTTTCAGTCCGCGCAAAATGAGAGCTGAGCCCAGAACCTCGTCTTCTGCGCCCTTTTCTTCAGCGGTAAACTCGGCTTTGCTGCCAAATACAGCTTCATAGTCCTGGCCATTGACGGTAACTTTCACGTCCTTTGGCTCGACGACCTTATCGAACTCAACCTTGAAATCGAAAGGCGAGTTGACAAGGATTGTCGCCCGGTCAATCGGATAGACGGTTGCAGCACCAGCCGCAGTCGTCAGCATGGTTGCTGAGGCGAGAGCAAGAAGCAGTTTGCGCATATCAGAAATCCCCACTGTGTAATGCGTGTTGGGGGTCAGATAAGAAAGCTAGATGACACTGGTATAACAGCCAGTCGATTTATTCATTAAACTTCATTTGCCGACTAGCGCATTGATTAACGATATAGCGCGCGTCATCACAAAGCTTAGATCGAGTGTTCAGCTTTCGCCTGCAAAAGAGCCTTGAGCTTCAAAAACGCCATTTCGATCAGATTGAAATCGGGGCTGTAAGGTGAAAAATAATGCAGTTGAGCATCTGCCGCCTCGATTGCTTCTTTGAATCCATCTGCTCCTTCCCCCCTGGTGATGTATTAACCCAGCATAATACTGATGATCATAGCTTTCATCGATTGATACACATTCGTTGACGAACATTGAATATTGCAAACCAGCGCTAACAATCAGACGAGACGGTCGCCGCCCTCCATCGAGATCTGGTTGGCGATTGCGAAGCTGTCATTCAATTATTGTCCAGCATTCTTTCATAAAGCCGCCTCGACGACCTGCTCCCGCGGAACTTCAAGCCGTCAAGCTAAGACAGATGTCCCCTGCAGCGGCCGTTTACCCTTGAATTTTCCATTTATGCCCCCTTATCCAGAAAAAGGAGAGTTTCATAAAGGCATCAAAATTTCAGAGGCGCAGATTGCATTCGATTTGAAACATGTGACGATATTGTCGAATATCGTTGCCTGCTCGTTGCCGATTCATGAGTAACTGTTTGAATCGATCTTCGCGCCTGGGAACGTTTATATACGCTATTGAGCTTTGGTATTATAAAGTAAAATAAGTATAAAAGAAAGGGCGGTCAGTTGGACACTAGGCAAATGGCCAATAGAATTTGTATTTCTACACACAACGTTCCCCTTGAGGACAGGATGGAATTATGGCGTCAGATCACTTATCCTTTGTATGAGTCAACTCCTGCACCCAGAAAAAACTTTTTAGGGGGCTCCGTAGAGATACTTTCTCTTGGAGAGGTTTCACTGGTATATTCTACATTTAGCCAACATCGTGGTGTACGCCTAGTAAATAAAAATAATCTACCTAGGTTTGAAAATTTATGGATTCATATGCCGCTAGGTCACAATGTTTATGTAAATGAAAGAGGAAAAAAAATAAAAGTATGCGATAGAGAAATATATATATCTGACACGACACAATGTATGGAGGCGTATTCCGGTAACGGTGCCACGTTATCCGTTGTTCTAGATAGAAATATTCTTGAAAAAGAATGTGGAAGAACGGGTCTACACGGTATGCACCTTAAAAATAATAATCCCCTCGTCATTCTACTTACAAGTATTATGACTGAATATCACAAGCTGTCTCCGGTTTTAAATGAGCGAGATGCGTTTATATCTGGAAACTTTCTACTGGACATGATCGTTTGTGCGATCGGCGGAGCATGCAATTTTGATTATTCGCCGCCAGCTACATTCATTAAGGATCAGATAAAGCTTTATATTCTTGAGAATATACACAATCCGTCTTTGCGGGTAGAACATTTTCTGGACAAATTCCAGCTCTCAAGATCAGCCCTCTATAGGATGTTTGAAAAAGAAAGCGGAATTGCCCGCTATATAAAACAGCAACGTCTTGAATTGGCACTTAAGCAAATACTGACAGATGGGAACGGCCAAAAGACTTCGATTAAGGCAATTGCTTACAAATACGGCTTCCCGTCACCGGAGAGTTTCACATACGCATTCCGAGTTCAGTTTGGATGTAGCCCACGAGATGTTATGAATAAAAGATTCGACATAATTCATACTCTTGACACAGCTGGAAGTATCATGGGGTACTATTCCGATCTTAAACTCCTGCTCCCGAAATGTTGAAGTGTATTCTTTTGCTTTTCAGCCCCTGATCGGCTGACAGGAGGCTGGAAGCTGCCGCGACCAATGCCCCGTTGCTTCGGGAACCCGCACAAAAACTACCACCTCAACTAACGAGCAAGCCAAGTAGGCGGCAGATTATGATGATAGTGTTACATTGTCGGGCAAGGATCAAGCTTTCAACGAGCGTAACAATTCCAAAAAACCGTTCTTCAGCGCGGTAGCATCTTCATCTGACCGTAGCGCTATCTCGTTCATCAACCCATTGAGCAATATAGCGAGAACATCGGCACCAGCGGAAAATCGGATCGCATCGACTTCAACTGCTTGTACCACACCAGTTCGCAGAAGATCGAAGGAAAGATCGCGATCAAGCATTTCCCATCGTTTGCGCCCGAGCACGCTAGGTGCATCGACAACGAGAATACGCCGGTTCTCCGGCTGTCCCATATAGTCGATCCAGGCAACCGCCCCCTTCTCCAGCATCTCCACGGGGTCGGTCAGCGCCTCGGTGGCAGCCGTCACAGCTTCGGCTGCTTCTCCGGCAAGATCACGGCATACAGCTTCAAAGAGGTCGGCTTTATCGCGAAAGTGGTGATAGAGCGCTCCGCGTTTCACACCAGCTGCTGCAATAATCGCTTCCGTTCCGGTTTGTGCATACCCATCGCGGGCGAACAGTTCGCGTGCGACCTGAACCAATCGTCCCTTGGTCCGAGCTGTGCGCAGTTCATTTTTGGACATGACAGCGTCCTTCAAAAACAATTGACAGACAAACTGTCTGTTTCTATAACTTTAAAACAGATAGTCTGTTTGTTTCTTATTGACAAGGAAATTCGTTATGCAGTTTTCGGACCGCTATCCGATCATCGTCACCAACAAGAAAAACGCAGCGCGTGACTTCTGGATCAGACATTTCGGCTTTGAAGCGATTTTTGATAGTACCTGGTTCTGTCTTCTAACCGCCGAAGGGAACACTGCTTCAATCGCTTTCATGACACCCGACCATCCTTCCGCGCCCCCTGGTCCCGAAACCTTTGGCGGAACTGGCCTCTGTTTTGAGATGGAAGTCGCGGACGCAAAAGTGGCCTATGATGAGCTGATCGCAAAAGGATTACTGGTAACCTACCCTCTCACCGATGAGCCATTCGGTCAGCGCCGTTTTGGCTTTACAGATCCTTCGGGTCTCTGGGTCGATATTGTCGAGCAGATTGCTCCGCAAGCAGGCTTCTGGGACAAATATATGATATGAGCAAAAGGTACTCGACCAGCCATACAAGAAAACACTTCACTGACTCAGATCGGCCCACCTCATCTTTCTAAAGAACTTCGCCGCCGTCGATAATCAGCGCGAGACCTGTAACGAAAGCTGACTGTGGCGAAGCAAGGTATACAATTCCCGCTGCGATTTCGTCGGGTGATGCCCAGCGTCCCATTGGTATTGTTTCGGAAACGTAATTTTCAAGCGCTGCCCGTCCTCCCATCTGCTGTTCGAAACCGGCGTTGAAAGGCGTATCGACAAATCCCGGACAAAGCGCGTTGAACCGGATATTCTCCCGCGCATAGTCAGCCGCCATCTGCCGTACCATTGCCACGGCTGCATGCTTGGTGGTGGCATAGGAAATCATGCCGCGATCATATTGGCATCCGGAATTGGAGGCAGTAATAATCACCGATCCCCCACCCTGCGCCCGCATTGGCACGAGTGCTGCCTGCGCCACCACAAAATGCGAACGCACATTCATCGCCCACGCCAGATCCATCTGGGTAGGCGTCACATCCTCCAGTTTGCCTGCAATCTGGATGCCGACATGCGAATGCACAACATCAAGTCGTCCATAACGAGCGGCAACGCCGGAAACGGTTTCTGTGATGGCGGCATCATCACGGGCATCGAGCGCTGCGCTCTCCGCCTGCCCTCCGGCCTCTCTGATCGCTTGCGCAGTCGCTTCCGCAAGTTCTGCGCGAAGATCCGTGACCACAAGGGTAGCGCCTTCTGCCGCCATGGCGATGGCACCTGCGCGACCGATACCCGATCCGGCGCCAGTAACAAGAGCAACCCGGCCCTCAAGACAAGATTTCATGATTTTTTCCCTAGAATGATCGCGGAGAACAGGAGGAAGGCAGGCGCTTGAAATGCTTTTGGCATCTAATGACCTGCCGGTTTCCCGCGCCGGAGAATGATTTGTGCGAAGACAAGCAGCAGCAGAGAGAACACCATTACCATCGTGCCGATGGCATTGATCTCCGGCGTCACTCCGCGACGGATTGACGAAAAGATGTAGATCGGAAGGGTCGTTTCTGGCCCGGCAACGAAGAAAGCAATGATGAAATCATCGAAACTGAAGGTGAAACTCAGAAGAAAACCAGCCATTATCGCAGGCGTCAGCATTGGCAGGGTCACTTGCCGAAAGGTACCGATTGGCCCTGCACCAAGATCGAACGAAGCTTCCAGCAATGAACGATCCATGCCGTCGATACGGGCGCGCACCAGAATGATGACGAGGGACATGGTGAACAGCACATGCGCCGCTATGAGCGAGCCATATCCCAAAGAGAGCTTCAAACCCGTCACCGCCTGAAGCCGGGGATTGACGGTGTTGAATACGGTTACCAGCGCGATAAGCGTTGCAATGCCGATGACAATGCCTGGGATCATCACTGCAATATAGATGAGCGCGTCGAAGAGAACCCGCAATTTTCCTTTCAGGCCTGTCAATGCAATGGCAGCCATCGTGCCAAGCAGGCACGACAGGAACGCCGAAGTCAGCGCCACTGATGCCGAAGTCTTGAGAGCATCGATAACGAACGGATTGTCGAGCGCCTTGGAATACCATTGCGTCGAGAAACCCTGAAGCTGGCTCGCCGACCTGCCTGCGGAAAAGCTGAACAGCGCGATAATCCCGATGGGAAGATAGAGGAACAGGTAAATTGCAAAAGCATAGATGCGCATGGCTTCCTCACATCAAACTGACATCGTCGCGCGCTGTCCCCATCAGGCGCAGGAAACGCATGTAAAGAGAGACGACAAGCAACATGATCGCGACCAGCGTTATCGATACGGCGGAGCCGAACGCCCAGTTACGCGACTGCAGGAAAAGGTCGACCAGCGCATTTCCGACGAAGAAAACGTTACCTCCACCGAGCATCTGCGGGATGAGATATTCACCCATGAGCAGAATGAAGACGAGCATCGAGCCGGTTGCGACGCCGGGGAGCGACAAAGGCAGGGTGATTTGCAGGAAGCGCCGCCAGGGTGGAGTTCCAAGATCGTCTGCCGCTTCCAACAGCCGCCGGTCGAGCTTTTCGAGGCTCACATAGATCGGGAAGAACATCAGCGGCAGATAACCGTAGACGATGCCCACCAGAACGGCGAAAGGCGTATTGATCAGGCGGAACTCACCGAGCCCGAATGCCGAAAGCAATTGGGGGATGCCTCGGCCGCCGAGAAGAAATATCCACGCATAGGAGCGGATCAGGATCGAGGTCCAGAATGGCACAATCACCAATACCAGCAGCAATGTTCGCCACTGCTTGCCAACCCGCAAGGCAAGATAATAGGCCAGCGGGTAAGCGATCAGCAGCGCCGCGACGGTGCCGATGGGCGCCAGCGTCAATGTGTTGCGGAATGCGGCCCAGCGACTTCCCAGATTGGCGTATTGCGCAAGGGTGAAAGCCGGCTCGTAACCGCCAGCTGCCCCGCGCTCCCCGAAGGAATAGACGAGGACGACCGCCAGCGGCAGTACAAGGAGCGCCGCGTACCACAGGCCCGCCGGCCCCAGCAGGAGCCAGCGCATTTTTCGCTGAGACAGTGCCATTGTGTCCGTCCGTTATGCCGATTTGAAGCGAGCAATAAGTTCCGCCCGGTTTGGATCAGTCAATGTGACCGCCGCCCCGAACTCCAGCGTCGACAGAAGTTCCGCCGCCGGATGAAGGATAGGATCATTGCGCATTTCTTCCGGCACCAGAGCTTCAACGCGCGCGTCAGGCACCGGATAACCATGGAAAAGTTCCTCGCGCGCATTGACCGAAGGGTCGAGCAGGAAGTTCAGCAAGGCGTAAGCGCCTTCACGATTGGGCGCGCTGGTCGGAATGGTATAGAAATCGGACCAGATTTCGCCGCCTTCCTTTCCGAGCGTGTAATGGATTTCCGGCAGATCGCGATTCATCTGTTTCGCATCTCCGGTCCAGCACATCGTCAGCCAGGCATCGCCGTTGCGCATGGAGGGCTGATAGTCGGAGGTGATGGCAAAGAGATGCGGCTTCACCTCGATCAGCAGTTTCTCTGCATCGGCCAGTTCCTTCGGATCGACGGAATTGAACGAGTAGCCGTAATATTTCAGGGCATTTCCGATAGCGGTCAGCTGATAGTCGTGGATAATTGTGCGACCTGAAAAGTCGGTTTTGGTCCGGTCGAAAAAATCCTTCCAACTGGTGAAAGGTGTCTTCGCCTTGTTGCTGTCCCAGGCCATACCCGTTGTGCCCCATAGTTTTGGGATACCGTAGAGTTTGCCGTCGACAGTGCCGGGCGTTGCGAAACGCGCCTCAAAGGATTCGGCGTTGTAGTTGGGTATTTTTGTCAGATCGAGTGGCTCGATCATCTTGCTGTCGGCATAGGTACTGATAGCGTAGTTCGTAGCGACCACAATATCCCAGCCCGCTCCACCGGCCTGCAGCTTGGCGAACATTTCCTCGTTTGAACCGAAGACATTCACCTGCACCGCTGCGCCGGTCGCTTTCTGGAATGCCGCCAAATTGTCCGGGTCCTGATAATTCGGCCATGTCGCGATCGAAACCCGATCACCGATGTCGCCTGCCCAGGAGCGTGTTGGCAAAAATCCCGGTATTGCGCCGGCCAAGACCGCCGTTGCGGCACCCAATCCGGTCACGCCCAGAAAATGGCGGCGTGTAACCGAACCTTTCTGGTAACGGCGCAGTTCTTCCATGAAGGTCTGCCGGGAAACCGGCTTGTCGTTCTTCGTCATTTCATCCCTCCCGTTTATTGTCAGCAGATCGAATTTGGCATTTGAGGCTTGTCCTCAAGACTGTTGGCCAGACGCCAAACTCGCAAAACTCATTCGTCACGCTCAAGGATCAGGCCTGTTCCACGATCCCAGACAAGATGCGCAGTCGAGCCCACTTCGACACCCGGCAAAGCTCTTTCCGCCTGCCTCGGAACCAGAACCTGCAACTGGCCCATAACCGGGTGTGTCAGTAGGAACTCGATGTGCTCGCCGAGGAAAATCTTGTTGGCAACCTGTACTTCAATCGTCTGCATCCCTTCTGTCGGGGAGATAGTCAGGCGCAGCGCTTCAGGTCGGATCATAACGTCGACAGTATCACCGGGTGTCACCGCAAAAGCTGTCTCAACCACAACCTTGTGGCCCGAAGCCAGGCTCACCGCTACATCGTCACCGTCGGTATGTTCGACCTTCCCGGTGAGAATGTTGGCGCGTCCGACGAAATTGGCAACATAGCGATTGGCGGGACGGTCATAGAGTTCACGCGGCGTCCCTATCTGAGCGATACGACCATGCCCCATGATGCAGATGCGGTCGGACATCGACAACGCTTCCTGCTGATCATGGGTAACGAGAACGAAAGTGATGCCCAGCTTACGCTGGAGAGACAAAAGCTCGAGCTGCATCTCGGTCCGGAGCTTGGCGTCGAGTGCTGCCATAGGTTCGTCGAGCAGCAGTATCTTGGGCTCGTTTACGATCGCGCGAGCCAGTGCCACACGCTGTTGCTGGCCACCCGACATCTCCCAGATCCGTCGTCCGCCGAAATCGGCAAGGCGAACGGTTTCCAAGGCTTTTGCGACCCGAAGCTCGATTTCGGACTTAGCCAATCTCGGGCGACACTGCCTTAATCCATAAGCCACATTCTGGGCGACGGTCATGTGCGGAAAAAGAGCGTAGCTTTGAAATACCATATTGACGGGGCGTTTGTAGGCAGGTGTCGTCCCCACCTCTGACCCGTCGATCAATATTTCGCCCTCACTTGGCTGCTCGAATCCGGCGAGCATCCTCAGTGCGGTCGTCTTGCCGCAGCCCGATGGTCCGAGAAAGGAAAGAAACTCCCCTCGCCGGATTTTCAGGTTGAGCTGACTGGCCGCAAGTACGGCACCGTAGCGTTTCGTGGTGCCGACAAATTCCGCAACAGTGTCGCTGCTTCGACCGGCAGAAGCCTCGGTAGCGTATACCATCAAAATATATTCCCCTAGAGAGCTTTGCCTAAAGTGGCATATCCCTTATTTTGGAAAAAACATATAAAATTAGTCGATACCTGTATATATCACAAAAGGTATAGAGACGGAGATTCCGAATGAACTGGGCGCAGGCATCTGCACGGGTCATCGATGCGTTACACCAGCCACATTTTCCGGCAACGCTGATTGAGGCGATCCGCAACGTAGTGCCTTTCGAGCACACGGTGACCTTTGCCTATTGTGGCAACCGGCGTCCCATCGCCCTGCATTCAGAATTCCCTGTATGGAAACACAAGGTCATGGTCGAGGACTATCAGGAGGGGCCTTATCTCCTCGATCCATTTTACCTGCAATCGTCCCAGTCCGGTGATCCCCGCCTCGTGCGACTGCGGGATATGGCACCCGACCGTTTCTATCAGGGAGAATATTTCCGTAACTACTATGTCCAGACGGAACTGGCCGAAGAGATCGGGTTCATGCTCAATATTGAGCCCAATGTCGGTATCGTCATTTCCGCCATGCGAACCTCGAAACCATTTTCCGCACATGAATTTCGCAAGCTTGGGGAACTGGTTCCATTCATCGGTGCGGTAGGACGGCACAATTGGGCAGATTTGCCGAAGCAGTTCACCCAAACCCCTCAGCCACCGGAAACAGACAATCTTTCAAAGATTATCCAGCATGCATTTTGCGATCTGGGGCGCCAGATTTTAACCGCCCGTGAGGTAGAGGTAACAGAGTATATTTTGAAGGGCTATTCAGCCGAAGCGACCGCACGTGCCTTAGGCATATCATGCGGAACCGTGCGGATCCATCGACGCAACATATACGGTAAGCTTCATATCAATTCACAAGGAGAGTTATTCTCGCGATTTATTAATGCGATGACTGAACCCAACAACTAATGCGGTGGATTGAAGTTCCTTTTGATTTGCATGGCATCTGCATTCATTCGCCCGATAAAACGTCCTTTGCTGACTTTAAAGCCTGCATCAAAAAGCAGCATGCGTGTGCGAAAATGGTGATTTTTCGAGTACCGGAGCGTAATGTACTTAACACCATGAGCATCGGAACGCAGGAAATTGCCATTTGCAGCCACAGATGGCAACTTTTGTGCATTCAGCGAATACGCCGTAACAGCCTCTCGCGATAGGTGTCTACAATCACGGCGAGGATGATTACCGTACCGATAATGATCGGTTTGTAATTATCGCCTATGCCAAGCAATTGCAGGCCGGTCGCGAGCACCTGTAGGATACAGGCACCAGCCAGCGTGCCGACGATCGACCCCTTGCCGCCGAAAAGACTGGTACCGCCGATGATGACGGCTGCGATTGCATTGAGTTCGTAACCGACGCCCGCAATCGGGCTCCCGATATTCAGGCGCAGGAGATAGACAATTGCAGCGATACCCGCAGTGACGCCAGAAATGACAAACGCGGCGATTTTGTATGCGTCGGGATTGTGTCCCGACAGGCGGACAGCCTCGTCATTGGCACCAACCGCATAGATCATGCGACCGAAGACGGTAAAGCGTAAAACGAACCAGCCAACTGCGATCACAGCCACTGCGATGAGGAAAATCGATGGCAGGAAGCCGCCGACGATCAGATTTCCAAAATCGACAAAGCCCTGCGGAAGACCGGTAATGGTGGAATTGTTCGACACCACCCGCGCCGCCCCAGCGGCGATATTCAACATGCCCAGCGTCACGATAAACGAAGGGATTTTCCAATAAGTCGATACCTTGCCATTGATGAACCCGCAAAGCCCGCCAACGGCGATGCACGCCAGTACGGCCAGCGGGATTGACAAGGCGGGCTCCAGACCGGACGTCATGACAAGTGCGCCGACGACCGTACATAAAGCGAGAACCGAGCCAACCGAAAGGTCTATGCCGGCGGTCAGGATGACAAAGGTCATGCCGGCCGCAAGGACCGTATTGATAGCGATCTGAACGAAAATCTTCAGCGCATTGCCCGACGTTGCGAAATAGGGCGCTGTGACAGAAAATACCAATGTAATCAGGATCAGTGCCAGAAAGACACCGGCATCACGCAGCAGGAAGCGCTTCAGCTTTTGGCGGTCCACAGCTTCGGGCTGTTGGGTAGATGAGAAAGTGGGCTCTGTCATGCGTTAACATGCTCCTGATAAGCGAGCGAAAGAATACGTTCCTGGTCGAATTGCGACCGGTCCAATTCCCCCACCAGTTTGCCGTTGGAGAAAACAATAATGCGGTGACACATGCCGATCAGCTCGGGCAGATCCGAGGAAATCATGATGATTGCCTTCTGGTTGGCGGCCAGCATCCACAGAAGTTGATAAATCTCTCGCCTGGCGCCAACATCGACCCCACGTGTCGGTTCATCAAGTATCAGTGTGGACGACCCGCGAAACAGCCATTTTGCCAGAACCACCTTTTGCTGATTACCGCCGGAGAGGTTACGCACCGGCGTGTCGACAGACGCCGTCTTGACCCGCAACCGCTCAATCAGCTCGGCTACCGCACTTTTCTCCACACTGCCGTCCAGCAGACCGCCATGCGAGATTTTTTTCAAATCGGTAATCGTGGCGTTGACATAAACAGGCATGTCAAGCAGCAGTCCCTGGCTCTTGCGATCTTCGGTCAGAAAACCAAGACCGTTGCGCACCGCATCGCGCGGATCACGGATATTCACCGGCCTGCCGTCAACATCGATTTCTCCAGCCGATCTAGGATCGGCACCGAAAATTGCGCGCATCACTTCGGTACGGCCTGACCCGACCAGACCGGCCACCCCCAGAATCTCTCCATGGCGTACCGAAAACGAAACAGGCGGAGCCCCACTGTTACGCTTCACATCCCTCACCGCCAAGGCGACGGCACCGGGCTTGATATCGGCATTGAAGCTGTACTCATCGGCGATATCGCGGCCAATCATCATGCGCACCAGATGAGGCACGCTCAACCCCTGTAGATCGCGCGTCTCGATCAGACGACCATTACGCAACACCGTCACGCGGTCGCCAATCTCGAAGACCTCGTGCAGACGGTGAGAGATGTAGATAATCGTGACGCCTTTCCCCTTCAGGCGCTTGATGATCGCAAACAGCCGCTCGATTTCCGGCGGCGTCAATGTCGCCGTCGGCTCGTCCAGTACAAGCAGTTTGCTGTCATAACCAAGCGCCTTGGCGATCTCGACCAACTGCATTTGCGCAACGCCCAGCTCCGAAACCGGCATACGTGGATCGACAACCAGCCCCACCTCTGCCAACAATTCCTCAGCACGCCGGTTCAGCATGGCTCGATCCAGGATGCCAAAGCGCCTCGGCAAGCTCTCCAGCATCAGGTTTTCGGCAATGGAAAGATGTGACAGCAGGTTGAGTTCCTGATGTACGATACGAATACCCTGAACCTGTGCATCATGCGGAGTCTTTGGTTTATAGGGTTGGCCGTTCAGAAAGATCTCGCCTGTATCGGGCTGATAAATGCCAGCAAGAAGCTTGATGAGGGTTGATTTACCCGCGCCATTTTCACCCAGGACGATATGCGTCTCGCCGCGCTGTAGCTCAAGCGTGATACCGTTTAGTGCAACCACTCCCGGAAAGATCTTACCGACATTCTCCAATCTTAAAATGGCATCGGCTGACTGCATATCGGTTCCTGTCTGCCGGATTAGGGGAGCGGCGATTGGATCGATGATCGCCGCCCCATCATTGGCAATGTCCTAGAGATCCTGGGCAGTGATCAGCTTGATATCCGTCTTGACCCAACCGGAGAACTTCTCGCCTGCCAGTTCCTTGAGACCGTAATCGATGCCCATGGCTGCCATCTGCGCACCGAACTGGGCAACCGTTGCCAGCATCTTGCCATCCTTGATCAAAGGCTGGACAGCGGGAATGTTGTCGAAGCCCACCACCTTGATCTGACCCGACTTTCCAGCGGCATCCAGCGCCTTCACGACGCCGAGCGCCATGGAGTCATTGGCTGCCATCACACCTTGAATGTCCTGATATTGAGTCAGGAAATTGGTCATAAGCGTGTTGGCTTCTTCCGTCTCCCAATGTGCCGTCTTGGAATCAAGCAGCGTTAAACCGCCCTCGGCCACGGCATCGTCAAAACCCTTCTTGCGCTCCTTGGCATTATCGGCTTCCGGATTGCCTTCAAGGATAACCACCTTTGCGCCCTTGCCCAAATCCTTGGCAAGCGCCAGGCCGGCGAGCTTTGCGCCCTCGCGATTGTCGGGACCGAAAAAGGCAAGATCGACTCCGGCCTGCTTTTTCGCTTCCTCATCGAGCGCCACGTCAATGTTAATGACCTTGATGCCTGCCTCCAGAGCCTTTTTAACCGGGGTCACCATGGCCTTGGAATCTGCTGGAGCAAGCACGATCACATTGAACTGCTGCGTAATGAAATTTTCGACCGCATCGACCTGAGCGGCGAAATCCCGCTCATCCTTCATGCCAACAGCTGCGAAAGAAAACTTGTCGGTATTTTTGGCGGCGTAATCCTCTGCGCCGGCCTGCATCTGTTTGAAGAACTCGTTTGCGAGCGACTTCATGACCAAACCGACTTTAGGTTTATCCGCTGCAAAGGATGGCAGGGACGGTAGCAGCAGAGTGCCTGCACCAAGTGCGCTTGAGCTTATAAACTGGCGTCGTGAAATTGAAACTCGACCCAGTCCTGTAATAATTGAACTTTTAGTCATGAATTCCTCCCCTCACTTCAGTAAAAATCTGCCGTGTTACAGCAGCGTAGTGCTGTCGATAGAAAACTGTCAAGACGGCAAAATAGAGGGAGACGTTCACGGTTTCCGACCTGCATGACGGAAACCGTATGAATTGAACCGGATCATGATCGGACGGAGTTGGAGCTCCGTTACCTGTTCTTGTGGGCGCTCAGGCAAGTCTTCCATAACTGGCCAGTACTTCGCGCAGTCGGTCATGATCGATGGCCCGAACGCGCAGTCGGTCATAGGAAGTCCCGCCCATATCTTCAGCAGCCAGCATCGCATTTACCACGGCCTCTTCCACACTGTCGACCGCAGCGAGATAGAATGGATCAAGCGGTTCGTCATTGACCACTTCCATCTGGAGAAAGGGCGCGGAGCGATGCTGCATCGGGCGCTGATTGGCTGTCGAGAAGGCGAGGAAAATATCGCCTGAATTATTGCCGCCCGGCGTGCCGTTGCGACCGATACCCAGCGCGGCGCGGCGCGCCAGCCGCTGCAACTGGTGCGGCATCAATGGCAAGTCGGTTGCCAGCACGACGATGATCGAACCTCGCTCCTGCAACTGGCTTTGCGGCGTGCCATCGCGCATATGCTGACCGACCGGAACGCCCGCAATGGTCAGCCAATCGCGCTGGCCATGATTGGCCTGCACCAGCGCGCCAATGGTGAAGCTGCGACCGCCGAACTCCACGACGCGCGATGCCGTGCCTGTACCACCCTTGAAACCATAGGTGATCATGCCTGTGCCGCCGCCGCAATTGCCTTCCTGCACCGGACCGGACGCAATGCTGTCGAGCGCCTTGCGCACATCGGTCTCCGTCACTGGAAAACCGTTGATGTCGTTCAATGCGCCGTCATAAGTTTCGGCAATGACCGGCATGATCCAGAGAAAATCATCGGTCTGGTAGGTCGAGGCATAACGGTCCACCATCCAGCGTGTGGTAGCGTGATGAGCCATCCCAATGCCATGCGTATTGGTGATGACGACGGGGCCGAGGAAATAGCCGCCATCCGCGATCCAGTGGGTGCCGGTCATTTCGCCATTGCCGTTGAAGCGATGCACACCGGCATAGACCGGAACCGGCGTTTCCGATTGCATATGCGGCAGAATGGCGGTCACGCCGCTGCGCACCGGACGTCTGCGGCCCAGGCGAGGTTCATTCTCGATTATCGTCTGGAAACCAACGCCGACGCCGCCGACATCGGTGATCGCATTATGCGGCCCGGTGCGTCCGGTGAAAGGAATGCCGAGGTCACGGCCACGCGGTTTTCGAATAGGTGTCTGTGAAGTCATATTATTTCTGCCGGGAACGAAGATAGAGGCCGAGCGAAGCCACGACGAAAGAGAAAGTCAGCATCATGACGGCGATCGCATTGATTTCTGGTTTGATGCCGCGACGCAGCATGGCGAAGATGAACATCGGCAGGGTCGTAACATCAACGCCTGCGATAAAATAGGTGATCACGAGGTCATCCATTGAAATGATGAAGGCAAGCAGTGCCCCACCGAGAATGCCGGGCATGAGCTGAGGCATGACGACCTTGCGGAACGTCGTCCATTCATTGGCGCCGAGATCTGCCGACGCATGTTCCAGCGTGCGGTCCATCCCAGCCAGCCGGGCCGAAACCACAATGAAGACATAAGAGATCAGAAACGTGCATTGCCCGATAATGATCGTCGTCAGCTCCAGATGAATACCGGCATTGACGAAGAAGATCAGCAGTGCAATGCCCAGCACGATGTCCGGCATCAACATCGGCATGAAAAGCGTCACCTGATAGAAGCGCTTTCCCAAAAAATTGTAGCGATGCATGGCCAGCGCCAGCGCGGTGCCGAGAACGGTCGAGATCAGCGTTGTTGAAATCGCAATTTTCAGGCTATTGAACACGGCCGCCACAAGCTGATCGGTCGATTCAATATAAAGCGCACTTTCGGAAACTCCTGTCTTGAAGCCTAGCACCTGCGCATACCAGTCGGTGGTAAAGCCACTCCACACCATCATGTTCACCGGATTGGCGTTGAACGAATAGACGACGATCAGCGCAAGCGGGATATAGATGAAAGCGAAGAACAAGGCGACGTAAAGCAGCAATCCGCCATTGAAGAGAGAACGGGCGATTTTCATAAATATCCTCCCTTACCGCGACAGTGCTTCTGCAGCATTACGCCGGTTGGTTAAAAGCACATAGAACAAGAGCAGCACCAGCATGACGGCCATCACCATCATGGCGAGCGCCGACCCGAACGGCCAGTTGCGCGCCGACAGGAACTGCCCTTCGATGAGGTTGCCCAGCATCATCACCTTGGCGCCGCCAAGCACGGCAGGCACAACGAAATTTCCAAGTGACGGAATGAAGACAATCACCGAGCCTGCGGCAATGCCCGGCGCGGTCAGCGGCAGGACAATTCGGAAGAATGTCCGCACCGGGCCGGCACCCAGATCGAGCGACGCCTGCACAAGACGCCAGTCCAGCTTTTCAATGCTGGCATAAACCGGCATGAACATGAACGGCAGGAACACATAGACCATCCCCAGCACGATGGCGCCATCCGTATAAATCATGTCGAGTGGGCGTGAAATGATGCCAAGCGACATCAGCGTTTCATTGATGAGGCCTGTGGGGCGCAGAATCATCACCCAGACGAACAACCGCACGATCAGGCTGGCGAAGAACGGCAGGGTAATGAGGAAAATACAGAAATTCTTCCATCGGTCAGGAAGCCTGCTGATGTAGAAAGCCGCAGGATAAGCGACCAACAAGGCGGCGATAACCGTCACAACCGCAATCCGTACTGAGCGAAGAAAAATTGACAGATAGACTGGGTCGTATTCCTCAAATGCCGGGTCGGCAAAGCCCAGAATGCGCCCGAAATTATGCGGGTAGAACTCCCATTCGACGCCGCCGTAAAGGCCGGGCGCGAGAAAGCTCGTCACCACCATAATTCCGAGTGGAATGGCGAAGAAGACGATCAGAAAAAGTGTCGCCGGTCCAAGAAGCACCGTCAGTTGCGTGCGCCGCAGAGCAGCAAGATTCATCACTCGCCCTCCCCAGCACGCAGAAGGTGGACCGTAGCCGGATCGTAATACCAGCGCGCGGCCTGCCCAGGCTGTAGATCATTGACGGAGTTTCGGTCCACCGCGGGAATCTGCGCTATAAGCTTGCGCCCGGAAGCGAGACGCCCAAGCAGTTCGAAGGACGAACCGACAAATACAATCTGGTCGAGCGTGACATCAAGCGCGCCATGTCTTTCATTGCGCGCGACAAGCGAGAAATTTTCCGGCCTCAGAAGTGCGGTGCCCCTGCCTTTGGCTTTGCTGTCACCGTCGTAATGCAGCACCGTTCCATCCTCCAGCACGAAGCGGTCTGCGTCGGCTTGTCCTTCCAGCAGATTGCTGGCTCCAACGAAATTGGCAACGAAGGCATTGACCGGACGGTCATACACCACATGCGGCGTGTCCAATTGCTGGATACACCCATTGGAAAGCACCGCCACGCGATCCGACATCGTCAGTGCTTCCTGCTGGTCGTGCGTGACGAAGATGAAGGTAATGCCCAATTCGTGCTGCAAGGTCTTCAACTCGAACTGCATCGCCTCGCGCAGGTTCTTGTCGAGCGCGGATAACGGCTCATCCAGCAGCAGAACTTTTGGGCGCGCCACAATGGCCCGGGCCAAAGCAACGCGCTGCTGCTGGCCGCCGGAGAGCTGTCGCGGCAGGCGAGCTTCCATACCGCCAAGCCCCACCATCTGCAAAACAGCCCTGACACGCTCCGTTCGCTCGGCCTTGCCGACACCCGCAACTTCCAAAGCATATCCGGCGTTCTGCCCTACACTCATATGCGGAAACAGCGCATAGTTCTGAAAGACCGTATTGACCGGGCGGCGATAAGGCGGACGGTCCGTCATGTCGACGCCGTCGATTTCAATCCGCCCGCTATCCAACGCAGCAAATCCGCTGATTGCCTGGAGCAAAGTCGTTTTTCCGCAACCCGAAGGGCCCAACAATGTGATGAATTCATTACGACCGATATCCAGATCGATACCGTCCAGTGCTTTGACCTCGCCGCCCTCCGGACTGGCAAAGGTCTTCGCGGCTGAAACCAGCCGCACAATCGCATCCCGCATTTTTCGTTCCCCGAAATGTTATTGAATTAACTCTTGCGTGATTTGGTTATGTTGATACCATATTCGAGTACAAGTCAACGCCTCGAAGGTCCATCCTTTCCATCACCGGCGACGAGCGGGGAAGACTGCAGCCTTTGAGAAAAATGTGACAAACGACAAGGGGAACTACAATGACAACCTTCAAGGGTGCCGTTCAGCGCCTTGGGATGATTGCGCTTACGGTTATGGGCATATCTGCTAGCAAAAGCTTCGCGGATGAGTTGAACATCTATAACTGGGGCGAATATATCAATCCCGCCGTTCTTCAAAAATTTGAGGAAGAGACCAAGATCAAGGTCAACCTTTCCACCTATTCCTCCAATGAAGAGATGCTCGCCAAGATTCAGGGCGGCGCAAGCGGTTACGATATCGTGTTTCCGTCCGTACATATGCACGACATCATGGCCAAACTCGATCTGCTGGCGAAAACCGATATCAATAGCTATGAAGGCTTCAAGAATATCGATCCGACGTTCCTTCGTGCCAAAAGCGATCCGAAGGGCGAATATTGCCTGCCTTACGCCTTCGGAACTGTCGGCATTCTCTATAACCGGCGCGTGCTCGGCAAGGACGTAACTGGCTGGAAAGACCTGCTGGCAACAGTCAAGGAAAAGGGACTCAAGATCACGCTTCTTGACGATATGCGCGAAGTGCTGAGCGTGGGCCTCATCCTCAATGACAACTCCGTGAATTCGACTGACCCCGCGCAACTGCAGCAGGCCGCCGATACCGTGATCGCAATGAAGCCATATGTGGCAGCCTTCACTTACGATTCCCGACCAATGGTTGGTGCAGGCGACGTCGCTGCCGCGCATTACTTCATCGGCAGTATGATCGACGTCTTTGGCAATCCCAAGGATCTCGGCTATGTGATCCCGGAGGAAGGCGGCACGATGTATCAGGAAGATATGTGCGTCCTCAAAACGGCCCCGAACAAGGACAATGCCGTCAAGTTCATGCAATTCTACACGCGACCTGAAATCGCCGCGCTCAATGTTGCCCAACAGACCAATGGCACCCCCAACGTGCCCGCTCGCCAGCTGACGCCCGATAACATCAAGAACAGCACGGAAATCAATCCGGCCGACGAAACGATGAAACGGCTGCAGATATTCGAGGATCTGGGCTCCGGTGTCCGCCAGCTTGACCGGGTATGGACAAAGGTAAAAACAGCACAATAAGCTATTGCGCGCCTCCAGTCGCCATTGCTGCGACTGGAGCCTGCGAGAGGAGTAAGGTTTGGCTAAAGATATTCTCGTACGTCTCCAAAGCGCCGAGTTACGTAAATCCAAGGCCGACAAGCTGATCGCCAGCTATATCGAGCGCAATCTCGCCGACCTTCCGTTTGAGACGGCAAAATCCATTGCCGAACGGCTTGGCATTTCTCAGATGACGGTGGGCCGTTACCTGCGGCGGCTGGGCTTCGACGGGCTGGAAGAAATGAAAACGGCGCTCAGGCGCGGTCGTTCCAATCCGGCATGGCAGGTCAAGGGGCCGGTCGCCCGGCTTCAGCAGGATTTTCGCGAAGGCAAATTGCTCGCTGGTCTGGTGCAGCAGCAGATCGAGAACCTGGGCACCGTCTACGAATTGACCACCCGCCCGGAATGGCAGCAGACCATCGACGTCCTGATCGATGCGCGCGAAGTCTATGTCGCCGCCTATCAGAATGTGCGCGGCATCGCGCAATATTTTGCGTCGCAGCTTTCCTATTCGCGCCCCGGCGTCTCCTTCATGGACGGCCTGAACGGTACCTATGCAGAACTTCTGGATGGGTCCGTTGAAAACCGTGTGCTGTTTCTGCACGATGTGCGCCGCTTTGCCTCCAAGGCGCGCCCTCTGGCGGTTGAAGCGCGCCGTGTCGGCGTGAAAGTAATCCTGTTAACCGACGAATTCTGCCCTTGGGCAACCGAGGTAGCCGATATTGCGCTGATTGTGCCCGGTTCTCACGGCCCACTTTGGGACGGCGCCGCAACGATGACTGCCATCATGGATCTTATGCTTTCTCACATCATCATACAGCTGGGTAATCAAGTAGATGAGAGGGTGCAGAGCCTGACTCGCCTCCAAGATATTTTCAGCGATTTCGAGAGCTAGTGAAGTGCTGTCTTCAAGGGCTGATCACGCAATTAATAAATCCACGGAGCCCGCAAAGGTCAGTTTTAAAGCCGCTTGTTCAACTTAAGGCAATACGAAGAGACAATAACAAGGAATACTCCAGTTAAGAGAAATACATATCTCACGTCGAAATGAGATAAAACAATCGCAAAAACTGCCGACGGAGCGATCTGAGCCATATCTCGATAAGTATTATATAGAGGAACCATTTTTACTCTTTGATGAGGGCGGGCAGCACGCAGAAAAGGCGCATTTCCTCCACTATCGACAGAACTTATTGCAAACGCTCCACCGATCAACAGAACCACGGACAGAAATGGATTCACTTTCCCAAGCAATCCAGCGAATATCGTTGTGAGACCGCACATCAGGTATCCGTAGAAAAAGGTGAGCCGCAGCCCGAATTTGCGCGAAAATATCTGCCAGAATGGAGCGAGTATCAGCGCTCCCGTGCCTAACGCAATGACAAGACCGGCAGAGGCGGAACTGTAGCCCGCCTTCACGGCGAAGACAGGTGTATAGACCGAATAAACCTGCCACCATGATGATCTGCTAACGGCTAGAAACCAAGCCAGAACCAGTCTTGGCTGCGAAGTAAAAAGAACCAGATCCTTATAGCTCGACATGGGAAGCTTTATGGTGGATTGAATTTTCGCGGCCGACGGTATCAATATCCTGAGCAAGAAAGGGACCGATACGGCACAGGCGCCACTGAGAAGGATGGGCACCCACAGAGCATCGACATGGATTGCCCAACCGCACAGCAACGGCCCTATTAAATATGTGAAGCCGGAAAAAAGTACTCTGCGAGATTCAAAGAATGATAAATCGCGACGTGGTATAATCTGGGTTGTATAAATATTGATAACGCTTTCAAAAAGCGTGAACATCAGAAACTGGAAAAGCAACCCAGGGAGCAGAAACCAGATATTGTTGGCAAAAAAGGAACCAGCCGATATCAAGCCGAATACCGCTGCGAGGATTAGTGATCGCCATAACCCGATATTGGAAATAAGCTTTGGGAGGAAAAGGCTGAAGGCCAGACATATCAAACTCGCTGAAAGATAGAGCGTGCTGATATAACTAACTTGCCCAAGGAATTTCAGCGCAAGAATAGGAATTGCGGCCACGATCGCTGTTCGTGCCAACACCATAACGGCATAGAGAAAGGACAGGCTCCACTGTGGCGAACAGGAAGCGGTTTGACTGGTTATGGAACGCCTCCGCACCCGGAAATTGTGGATCGGGTGCTGGCTCGTCCGTATTTCGAACAGCTTGATCCGCACCGCGACCCTACTTCGGCTCACTGAACACCATTCACGGCATCCCCGAGTAGCGGTTCAGTTAGCCAGCAAACGTCGTCAAGTTGGCTCGCTCATCAAACGGTCACGCAACAAGGCCATATCGTTGCAGACCCGTTCGAGTTCCTTAGCTTCAAACCCTTCCGCATGCTGAAATTTTTCTTCTTCCAGCATGCTTGCGAGCTTGCCGCAGTAGCGCACCGTTCCATCTTCAACGACAAGTCCATTTGCTGTTTCAAAGCTCGCATTCCAAGCAATCGCTTCTTCACGCGTGATGGATTCGGGCAAATCGAGAACAAGCTTGCCCTTTTCCAGACAGACCGGATAACCACCAGGCAAGCCATCCGGACCCGGCGCATGTCCCCGCCAAGAGGTTCCGGCTGCCAGAGCCAGAATAAGGGTCACACCGGACGCGCCTGAAATCTCAATTGCAGGTTCCGGCGTCAACTGGCACTGTTTGAAAGTATCAAATACATCGTCCAGCTGTTGCCCGCCCACATAAACGAGTGGTGCAACAGCCCCTGCCCGCTCCTCTGGTGGCTTACGCCATGCCGCGAGGCATTGATAATGGGCAATAACGCGCAGCGGATCGGAGTTCGCATGCTCATAGGCACCGTCAAACACATTTGAAAGGATCGCCACGTTGCCGGTGCCGCATAACACATCATTGCCCATGGCCTTTATTATGCCATTGACGACATCCGGGAAGGAGCAGTTAATTAGCACAGGTGGATTCTGACGGCGTGAAATTGCCGCTGCCATGCGCGAGGTAATCAGCGACTGAAATACTGCAGTAGCGCTCAACCCGCCTTCGGCAACCAATTGAGTCCAGCGATTACCTGTATCGGATATCACAGTTGAGGTCTGAATTGATGCAGCTTGCACCACGATGCGCGGGTTGCATTCTTCGAGCAGGCGGTCGCTGGTGCCATCTGCCACCATATCAACTTCAATGGTTGAAAACCGTGCTGGCGTCGAGAACATCGCGGCACGTGCGTTGCCAGCAGTTTTCAGCCAGTTGAGCCGCATCTTGTTTCGGCCAGCAATCACAACATTCACCGGTGTTTTTGCAGTGGATGCGATATCCAGAGCTATTCGCCCCGCAAACATGCCCGTGCCAGTGATTAGAACATCGCAGCTCATATTGCCTTCCCTTTCGCCATTTGTGGTGCCTCCCACCGATTTTCAGGATTTACGTCCAGAAGATGTTTCTGAATTCTCTGGCTTGGTGTTCTTGGAAAACGCTCGACGAAAGAAATGAATCTTGGTCGCTGGTAGGGAGCCAGGCGGCTCGAGAGCCAAGTCCAGATCGCAAAAGGATCCGGCGTGGCGCCCGCTATTGGCTCGATAAACAGGTGAATGTCGTATTCGCCGATTTCCGCGTCGACCCCCACCAGGGCGGATTCTTCTATGTCCGGGTGACGATTAGCGACGCTTTCAACTTCAAAAGCGGAAACATTCTCGCCTTTGCAGCGAATTGAGTCCCCTGTGCGCCCGTGGAAATAAAGATGGCCGCTCTCATCCCAAGAGCCAAGATCACCGGTATGGAACCCATCAGGTTTCACGGCTCTGCCCGTGGCTTCGGCATTACGGTAGTAGCCCTCAGTGATGGCGCCGGGGAGTGTGGTCGAAACCACAATTTCGCCCTTACCTTCGCCAGGCCCCAGAACCTTGCCGTTCTCACCAATCAGCCGGACATCGAAATACGGCAATGGTCGCCCCACAGATCCGACAATGTTTTCGTCATTATAGGTAGTCAGCGAAGAACATTCGGTCATGCCATAACATTCGCGGATCTGAACGCCGAACCGTTCCTCAAATGCTCGCCAAACGGAAGGCGCACAGCCGCCACCCCATGCAACGCGCGCATTGTGATTCCGGTCGTAGGAACTTTCAGGCTGCTTGAGCAGAATCTGGATAATGCCGCCCAAGTGATGAATGTGGGTGCAACCGGTTTCGCTAACCTGTTTCCAGAACTGCGAGCCGCTGAAACGTTCGACCATCGTCAGGGTTATGTCGTGGAACAGCGGAAGAAGGATCACCTGGGCGCCGCCGATATGATAGAATGGCTCCCACATGAAAAATTTGTCGCCCGGCTTCATATCCGTGCAAAGCGCAACAGAGTGGCAAGCGAGCTCCAGCATCATATGGGTGACCATTACGCCCTTCGCAGGCCCGGTGGTGCCGGACGTGAACATGATGGCAGCCAGATCCTGCGGTCCCGGCAGATCAATAATAGCAGGAGCGTCTCCCGTATATTCCGGGAAGGATGTATCCGTTACGATTTGGATTGTGGTGCCAGTCAGTTCTGCGCTTTGGCGCAAGGTGTCGGCGACGTTATCCTCGCAGAAGGCAAGTTTCGGCTCTGTGGTACGAAATACATTATCAAGCGCGCTCCCCACGAGTGCGGGATTGACCGGAACCCAGACCAATCCACGACGAAGAAGCGCAAAGACCAGAGCCAGCGAATAGGGGCTATTGGGTAACATGACGACGACACGGTCGCCCGACATTGTTCCTGCTCGCGCCAAGACGTGGCCGATAGATTCAGACGCCCGATAAAGGTCGCCAAAACTGCACAACTGGCCGTTCAATGTCGCGTAGGTATTTTGCGCACTGCTTTGCGCGCGGTCCAGAAACGACCGCACCAGTCCATGGATATGCATCTTGCATCCTTAGTATTCAAAGTCAGATAGGGAGGTTATCTTTGAATTATCTTTCGAGTTTGCGCGCCACGAGCAGGATTACCGTCACGATCAGAAGAACGATAACGGAGACCGCCGCAAGGGTTGGATTGAGCTGCAGGAACATGTCATCCCACATCTGCTTTGGAAGCGTCGTCTTCAATCCGCCCGATACGAAGATCGCAATTGTCAGTTCGTCCAGCGATGTGACAAAGGCAAACAGCGCAGCAGAGAGCAGACCGCCCCGCAACAAGGGAATGGTAATCAGCCACAAGACCTGGAGTTTGCCTGCGCCCATGGTTGCCGCCGCCTGGTTAAGACGCCAGTCATAGTTTTTCAGAACCGATCCGATCGTGATGAACGCATAAGGCAGGGCCAGAAGCGTATGGCCGATCACAAGCCCCGTATCGGTTGCAACAAGGCCGATCTGTGCCATCAAATAGAATAGACCCACTGCAATTACGATCCTTGGTACGATCATTGGCGCAAGCATGAGTCCAAAGATCACGCCATTGAGTCGTGACGAGCTGCGCGAAAGTGCAAGCGCTGCCAGCCCCCCGAGGACTGTAGCGAAGAAAGCGGTGGCAAATGCTACTCCGAAGGAACGCATCGTTGCGCTCATCCAGATTGCTGAATTGAAATATTGCTCAAACCAGCGCAGAGAGAATCCGGGGGGTGGGTAAGCAAGGTTTCTGCCCGAGGTAAAGCTGAGCGGAATGACAATTAGCCCGGGCAACATCAAAAAGGCGATGAGTAGCACGACATATAGTGTTCTGACCGGATTGCCGCTCTCACGCGGCGGAAAGAGGCGATCCAGCGGGCGGAAAATCCGCGAGATCATTGCCAGAATTCCATAGCCAAGTCTGCGTAGCGGGCTATCTGGCGACATCGCCTTCTTGCTTTGAACGCCGCTGCCCGATGAAAGTGACGAAAGGCCAAAAAGCTTATTGTAGATCGCAATAACCACCAGCGCCGCAACGACCAGCATTGTCGCCAGCACAGCGGCGAACGGCCAATTTACAATTTCCTGCACCTGCGTAATGATCGTCTGAGCAAGCATGGTTTGCTGACGTCCGCCAAGAAATGCCGGAACAATAAAGAAGCCGAGCGATGTGATGAAGGTCAACAGACCCGCGGCTACAACACCGGGCATGGAGAGTGGGAAATAGACCAGCCAGAAGCGATCAGACCGGCTGGCGCCCATAGTAGATGCAGCTAGCGTCAGCCGGTTATCGATGCCGGACATGACGGGAAGCATGGATAGAACCGCGAGAGGGATCATGGCGTGCACCATACCTATGAGCACGCCCATCTCGTTATACATGAGATTGGCAGGTCGTTCCGCAAGCCCGAAACCCAGTAGGATCGAGTTGAAGACACCGTTTTTGCCCAGCAGTATCATCCAAGCAAATGTTTTGACCAGATATGAGGTCCAGAAAGGCAGCAATACCAGCATCAGCATATTGCCACGCTTGCGATCTTCCAGCCCGGCCAACCACATCGCAATCGGATATCCGAACAGCACCGAGAAAATGGCAGTCAGTGCCGAGATTTCCAGGGTAATGCCCAGGATTCGCCAGTAAAGGAAGCTATCGCCGAGACGCGCATAATTTGCCAGCGAAAAGCCTCCTTGCGCCTCGTCCGTGAAACTGAGGCCGAGAAGGCGAAACATTGGAAGCAGAAAGAATACGGCAAGAAGCAGCAACGCTGGTGCTGCAAGCCATATGGCGTCTGGTCTCCAGGTCCGTACCGAATTTTTTGTCATGATACGATCCTTGCTACAGACCGGTCCCAGTGGAGATGAATTTTATCACCCATGGACGGCAGATCTTCTGCCAGCGGATCATGTCGAACGCTGAACTGGCTACCATCGGCAAGCTTGACCAGGAGCCGCACGTCGGAGCCTATATAGACCGTGTCTTCAAGAATTCCTTCCAAACTGTCCTGCTCGGAAGATCGTGGCTGGCCTACAAAAACCTGTTCGGGACGGATGACCAGTGCCAGTTGCTGGCTCTGCCTGTCACGCGCGGTAAACCGGCCCGCAAAGCGGCCAACAGGCGTCTCGATGTTGGCACTATTCGCATCGACGGCAATACGCCTGCCCCTGATAATATTCGACTGGCCGATAAAGGAAGCAGAAAAGACGGTCTCGGGATTGAGATAGATCTCGCGCGGCGGAGCAATCTGTTCGACTTGAGCATGGTTCATCACGCAGATACGGTCAGACATGACCAGCGCTTCTTCCTGGTCATGGGTCACGTAAATAACTGTCGTCCCGAATTCTTGGTGCAGGCGACGAATTTCAAGCTGCATATTTTCGCGTAGCGATTTGTCCAGTGCACCAAGAGGCTCGTCCATCAGGATAATCTTTGGACGATAAACAAAGCAGCGGGCCAATGCGACACGTTGCTGTTGACCACCGGAAAGTTCGCGCGGAAAGCGATGGCCAAAATCACCGAGTTGGACTTTGGCGAGCGTTTCAGAAACCTGCCGACTGATTTCCGACTGGCTCATGCTGCGCATTTTCAGCGGAAATGCGATGTTTTCGGAAACCGTCATATGAGGGAACAATGCATAGTGCTGAAATACCATGCCCATTCCGCGCGAATTGACAGGACGGTTTGTCCAGTCCTCGCCTTCGAAGAACATCTTGCCCGTCGTCGGTTCGACAAGACCGGAGATGATCTGAAGAAGGGTAGTTTTCCCCGATCCCGAAGGTCCAAGCAATGTAAGGAACTCGCCATCCATGATGGTGAGCTGTGTCGGCTTCAGTGCAGTGAAGTCGCCATATTTCTTGGAGATGCCATCAAGCAACAATTTCTCAGAGCGGGCGTCCTCAGTCATTACTACTCCGTAGTACAATACTTTCCCCGCAGCCGCGTCGGCGTGCGAGCTATATGTCGATATGGTCGGGAGAAGAGCGGTGAGCCGCTCTTCTGCTACGGGAATGTGCTATCGCAGAAGCCAACCGTTGAAGCGTTCGGTCGCTGTGTTGCGGTGTTCCAGCCAGTACGGATCGGAAGCGAGCGACATCTTGCTGAGGTTCTTTGGCGAAGTTGGCAGGATTTTCGCACGATCTTCTGAAATGAAATCATAGGCTTTGAGGTTGGTTGGACCATAAGCCAGATATTCAGTGAACTTTGCCTGCTGTTTGGCCCGAGCGCAGAATGCCACGAACTTCCGCGCCGGTTCGGCTTTCGGACTACCCTTTGGAACAACCCAGCCTTCGATCGAATACAAACCCTGGTTCCAGACGATATCCGCCGGGGCACCGCTGTCGATCGCAGCCTGGAAACGAGCATTCCAGCCTGCAATCATGTCAACTTCACCGCTTTCAAGCAACTGTGTCGATTGTGCACCGCCAGTCCACCAGACGTCGATATGGTCCTTGATTTCATCAAGCTTACGAAAGGCGCGGTCGAGATCTAGCGGATAAAGATCTTTCGGATCAACACCATCGGCCATTAACGCGATTTCCAATGTGTCCAGTGGATTCTTGCGCAAGGAACGGCGTCCCGGAAACTCTTCAACATTCCAGAAATCAGCCCAGCTTGCCGGTGCCTTCGGGCAGGTTTCCCTATTATATGCAAGCACGGTCGAATAAACGTCAGTGCCAAGCATATTCGAATGCACCGCTTCGGGCATCACATCGGCGACATCGCCAGCAGGAATGTCGAGCGGCTCAAGCAGCCCATCGCGTTCGAGGATAAGACGAGCAGAAAGGGTCGCCGTACAGACATCCCAGATGTAAGAGCCGGTTTCCACAATCGATTTGAACTGAGCAGTCGGCTCCGCGTCGCGTGCAACGCTTTGAATCTCGATGCCAGTTTCAGCGGTGAAATCGTCGTAGAAGGCTACACGGTAGCCCTCTGCGAATGGTCCTCCCGGATCAGCGACAACCAGACTTTGATTTGCCCATGCCTTACGGTTGACCATGGGCAATGCCAGTGCTGCTGCTCCTCCGATAAGCAAGGTACGACGACTAATTTCAAAAGAAGACTTTTTCATTTTATCCCCTGTTATCATTCGACGAGCATCGCGTGTTCGCCAGGCTATCCGGTTCATTTAGTTGAGCCGTGCAGGCCTTGCTTCGTCTGCTGTTCGGTGACCCGACAGCCGGGTCACGGCATGTGGAGGCTTATGCCCCCACCTTGCGGGATGCACGCTCGGCGAAGAATTTTTCCATCATGGCTTGCGGCTCGCCAGTCGCGTAGGCTTCGGTCTGGATGCGAATACCGGACTGCATGGCTTCATCGAAGCCCTGTAGGGTCACTTCGGCAATTCGCTGGCGGTTGAGGCGCATGGCAACCGGAGGCTTGCTCGCAAGAAGCCCGGCAAGTTCGAGCGCCGCGTCCTGCACCTTTTCGGCGTCAACCAGACGCGAGATCAAACCGAAAGAATAGGCTTCTTCTGCGTCCAGCATACGGCCGGTGAGCGTCAGATCGATCGTGCGCGAGAGGCCGATGATTTCTCGCATGATCCAGTTACCGGTCACTGTCGGGATGCCCGAATTGATTTCCGGCTGGCCCATAGTCACCCCTGGATGGGCAACGCGAAAATCGCAAAGAAGTGCAATCTGGAATGCAGATCCGGCAGCAACACCATTCAAGGCTGCGACGATGGGTTTTGAGGAATCACGAAATAGCGAATAGAGTGCTTTCCATTCGTCCATCCAACCTTCCGCACTGGAAGCACTGAACGCCTTGCTTTCGCTGAGATCCTGACCGGCGCCAAATGCACGGTCGCCCGCCCCCGTAAGAATTACAGCGCGAATCTCGCTATCTTTTTCAGCCCCCCGAAGCGCTGCGATGAGCTCGTCACGCATGGCCTTGTTCCATGCATTGAGCTTCTCCGGTCGGTTCAAGGTAATGCGGCGAACGGTCCCAATCGTTTCGGTGAGAATAAAGTTGCTCAACTGCGCCTCCGCTATTGCAATGCGATATTTATTATTGTAAAGAAACAAAGAAACCGATGCACGTCAAGGGAAAGTTGCGATTCCACGGAATTTTCAGGAAAGATGAGGTAAAAGTTGGCAATAAATTTGCGTCGATAAGATCGAAACTGATATTTTGTTATTAGATTCCGAAGGAATTTATGGCGTAAGGATGACAGAATTGACGACCAGCAAGAAAAAATCCGACCCATTAATGGTCCAGTCCGTAGCGAAGGCTTTCAATATCCTCCGCTCCTTTGATCGTTATAATCCGGCCATGACTCTTTCGCAGCTCGCACAGAAAGCCGGTATCGATATCAGCACGGCGCAAAGATTTGCTCATACTTTGCATCAGCTCGGCTATCTGAACAAAAACCCACAAAATCGCCACTATGAACTTTCAATCAAAGCACTGGACCTTGCCTATCATTTCATCGGCAGCTCAAAGCTCGTTGATCGGGCGATGCCTATATTGCAGCACCTCAGCAAACAGACCGAAGAGACGGTGAACCTCACCGTCCTTGATGGTCATGAAATTGTATTCGTGACGCGCTTTCTTAGCCGACACCTTCTGAATACCGACGTCATTATAGGGTCACGACTTCCGGCATTCTGCACAGCACCTGGAAGGGCGATCCTTTCTCGCCTCCCGCGTGAGCAGGTATCTGAAATACTTGCAGCTTCTGATTTGCGTAGTTTCACCCGCGACACACCGACCGATCCTGACCGGATCATGGCGATGATTGCCGAAGCGCGTGCCGCCGGTTTTGCCACCGCTTATGAAGAGATCTACCATGCCGACGCATCAATTGCCGCTCCGGTTACGCGGCCCAATGGCGAGGTTATTGGTGCAGTGAGTGTTGCGGTCACATTGGCGCGTTACAAGCGTGAAGATGTTCCAGCGAAATTTGCCAATCTCGTCATCGCAGCCGCCCATTCGATGTCGGTTAGCTAAAGCTCCGGCTTAATCTGCATTTTGATTGACAAATGAGAAAGCTTGGCCCTACCATTATGCCATAGTAAATATTGCAATGCAATAAATGGGGGCGCATCCATGGATGAAGGCCAATTTCTCTCTCTACGGGTCGGCAAGCAGCCTGACCTGACGATTTATTATGACCACCGCCCCATCCCCGCCTATCGCGGTGAGACTGTCATTGCAGCCCTGCTGCGTCAGCAGCGGCAAGTATCCTTTTCTGAATTCGACGGTGCGGCCAGAGCCGGTTTCTGTTTAATGGGTGCATGTCAAGATTGCTCGGTCTGGACGTATGAAGGGGAGCGGTTGCGGGCCTGTCGTGCAATTGTCGAGGACGGGCAAAAACTGTTGAGCCGCGCGCCTATGCACGGATTTTCAGCATGACATCCAGACAGTTTGATGTACCACCAGTCATTATCGGAGCGGGTCCGGCAGGACTTGCCGCTGCCGGAACTTTCGTCGAGGCCGGTATCCGGCCGATCATTCTTGAGGAGACCCGTTTTCCCGGCGGGCAGAGTACACGACGGCTTCATCCAGGCCTTGAAGGTTCCGGTCATAAGATTTTTGGTCGAAAGGCTTATGAAAGAACATTGGATCGCCAACAGGCAGAAGACACGATTCTATCGTGCTGCGATTACCGGCCCGGCACTATGGCATGGGCGGTTTATAACAATACGGTTTCGACAGTTGCCGGCCGCCTTCAGCAGGAGATACCCTATCGTCAATTGCTGATAGCCATTGGTGCGACTGACCGGATCATGGCAGTTGATGGCTGGCAGCTTGGAGGCGTCTACTCTCTGGGCGGGGCGCAGGTAGCACTCAAGACGCATGGGAGCGTGATCGGGCAAAGAATCGCCTTTGCCGGCTCATCGCCCCTGCTTTATCTCGCAGCCGCCCAATATGCGCGCCTGGGTTTTCGTAATATTACCATTCTCGACACGACCTCGCAGGGCGCAAAATATAAGGCGGCTTTGCTTATGGCACGTTATTCCCTGAAAACTCTGCTTGAAGGGATGAGCCTCATTGGTGAACTTAAATCAAGCGGCATTAGAATTATAAGTGGCATCACGCTCGCCGGGTTCGAAGGCGATGGTCATGTGAATGCCGTTATCTATACCGACAGGAAGGGCCGGACACAGCGGCTTGGATGTGATGCGGTCGCCTTTGGTTTCGGTCTTAAGCCGGAAACACAGCTGGCAGAACTTGCCGGGGCACAGATTGAATATGATCCCCATTTCCGACAATGGCTCCCGATGATTTCGGGAGATGGGCAAGCTCGCGAGGATCTCTGGCTTGCCGGTGATTGTGTAGCTATCGGGGGTGCCGAGGCTGCAGCCGGTTCCGGTCGACTGGCAGCCCTCGCCATGCTGAAACAGCAGGGCAAACTGATAAATCAGGGCGAATTCAAGAAGCTGCAGCATGAGGTCGAACGCTTGCGGAAATTTCAGCGCGCCATGGCTAATGCCTTCCGCTGGCCTTATGAAAATGCGTCATTATTGACGGATCAGACATTTGTTTGCCGTTGTGAAAGGGTGACAGCAGGTGAGATCCGTCAGGCGATCAGATCGGAGATCGCTCACACCGAAATAAACCGCATTAAAGCGATTACGCGCTGCGGGATGGGCAGATGTCAGGGCCGCTATTGTAACCAGACCTTGCAGGAAATCGCCATTTGTACTTCGGGCAGATCGCCGGAGACTGTTGGCAGATTACGTGCGCAAGCGCCTTTCCGCCCAATGCCGATTGGACAATGCGACCACGCTCTCATTCCGCGGGAGCAAGAAAATGCATAAGAAGCGCGAGGTCATCGTCATTGGCGGCGGACTATTCGGAGTCTCTACTGCCTATTTTCTTGCGAAAGCCGGACAGGACGTGCAGCTTGTGGAGAGGGGTTTTGTTGGCGCCGCCTCAAGCGGTGCAAATTTTGGCGGGCTGCGTCTGCAAGGACGGGCGCTTGAACAGTATCCGCTCTCCTTGCTCGCGCAAGAATACTGGGAGAATTTCGAGAAGGAATTCGGATCGCCCTGCGAGTATGAGCGAAACGGAATGATCTATTTCGCCCACAGTGATAAAAGCCGGAACAAGCTTTTCCAGTATGCCGATAATTCTCGTCAGTGCGGGCTTTCCATTGAAATGTGGGAAGGCGATGCCTTGCGCAAAAACCTGCCCTGGCTGGGTGGCGGTGCATTGATTGCATCTTATTCGCCGGCATGTGCGGTCGCCAATCCGCGTCTTGTCACGCCAGCCATTGCCCGCGCATTTCAAAAACGCGGGGGCAAAGTCATTGAAAACTGCGAGATAACGCAAATTCTTAAAACGAACGAAGGATTCGAGCTCACCAGCGCTGACGGTCAAAAATTTTCTGCAGAAATTCTCGTGAATGCAGCCGGTGGCTGGGCAGACAGGATCGCAGAGAGCTTTGGCGAAACGGTTCCTCTGTTTCGGGCTGGCCCCCCTCAATTTGTGACCGAACCGCTTCCTTACGTTCTGAAACCTTCCATCTACAGTATAGACGGCGATCTGATTATCCGCCAGATTTCGCGCGGCAATTTCATTTTTGCCGGTTATCCCCGCACTCTGTCGAATGAAGATGGCAAGTATACATTCGTTCCCCCTGCCAAGACCCGCAATGGTATGCAGGCAATAGGACGATTTATTCCGGCCCTCAAGGACGCAGAAATCATTCGTGTCTGGTCCGGGGTTGAAGCTTACCTTCCGGACATGCTGCCAATTGTTGGCGCATCCGAAACAACTCCGGGATTATATCACGCTTTTGGTGGCAGCGGTGGCGGCTTCCAGATCGGCCCAGCAGTTGGTCTCTGTCTGACCAATATGATCCTTGGTTATGAAAATCAGGTTTCCATTGAACCTTATAGTATCTCGCGTTTCAGATCGACCATCAAAGCAAGCGATAAACTGAGGTCGGAGTTCGACAACGTTCCGCCTGTCGGTGAGCATCGTGCGGGGGAAACAGCCTGATATGGATGGGAACGAAACGGGCTCGGAGCAGACAGTTTGCGTGATAGGAGGAGGGCTGCTCGGTCTGTTCTCCGCTCTCACACTTCAGGAACAGAGAAAGCAAGTCCACCTGATCGAACGGGAAGAGGTTGGCGGTCGTCAGGGTGCATCTTTTGGGAATGGCTGCTGGATCAATCCGGGCGCGATCATGCCAATTTCAGTACCGGGCCTGTGGCGTGAAGTTCCGGGTTATCTGATTGACCCGGACGGCCCGTTTACCGAACGCCTCAATCTCGGTCGGGCAGACAAAGGTGAAGTCTTTTGGCCAGAAAAAGATCACCTTCCATTTGCCAGCATCGCTTTACCCAGTAATGCGGATGAACGCATTGGAAGGTTCCGTCGATATGACGGCCTGCAGGTCGAAAGCAGGCAGTTTTGCGCCAATGGTCAGCTGATCTTGTTCTGCGTTTCTTTCTGGCTTTGATGTCACCGGGCAAAAAGCGGCTGTGTCCGCCCGTCCGGAAGGCGGCCCACAATTCATGTTCAATATCGACAGTCGCCGGGTACTCCGCGTTTCAGTCCACACCATCGCCGACGGAAATAGCCTCGTTGGAATCAGCAAGGATCGGCAGAGACAGCGAAAGCACAGGGCGACCGTTGCATTGAGTACCGTCGCCACCGCGTGGACGACGCAAGCGATCCTGATCGCCACCTGAATCGCTTGCGTCGAGGTTTCATACCGACCTGCGCCTTCCTGCACCCTCGCATCCTTTAACCACGGAGGCGGCAAGGCCGAACAACTCGAAATCCAACTGGTTGACCCCGTGCCGGGCGAGGCCGCCATGCGCGCGGCGTCGACCAGTTTTTCGTCGGTGAGAAGAAGCGCGTCATGTTCCAATACCTGCGTTAAAGCGGTGGCGTCGCTTTAACATATTTTCATTGATAGCGCTGATATTGGGTTGAGATGACCGAGCTACCCAATGCCGA
>NZ_JBHEEO010000028.1:0-19349 GCF_041929965.1 Brucella oryzae
TACGATATGCACAGTGTTTAATATTTCTGACTTGGAATCAGAAACAGGGTCTTGGCCACCAAATTTGCCCCGCTTACCTGATTTTACCGGCTGCCCAGGCCGGCGAGGCTTTGGCGCGCCTCGACGAGCGCATCGCCCGCTCACCGATCCGCGACGGCTTTTTCGAGCGTCAGAATTTTGCCGACGCCATCGCCTCGCTGTGGATCGACGGCGAACTCGTGCATCTCGAGGATCTCGTCCTGCATGACGCCCGCCTCGATATCCGCACGCCCACCCACGAACTGACCATCGCCCATACCATCCTGCGCGCCCGACGGCAGATTTTTGCCCATCCCCGCGAATGGGCGCTGAGCGCTGCGGGCGTTGCGCGTCTGCGGGGCAGGGGAGGTGTAGGCGACAGGCCCGGTCTGCCAGCGCCGGGTTTGCCGGAAACGGCAGACGACGACGATCTTGCTCCGGGGGAGCGAGCCAACGACGATACCTTTGCCGAGATCGATGCGGTGCTGGCGCGCAGCGCCGCTGTTCTTGACGGATCGACGATGCCCCGGCCGACCGCCCAACGCGACCCGCTTGTCTATGAGGCCGACTGGGACGAAGACGAGCGGCTCGATCAATGGCGTTCGCTGTCTATCGAGACCGAGGGACTTCCACCGGTGTTGTGCGCCGCTCTGCTGCTCGATGCATGGAACCGGATCGAGGTGCTTCAGCATCGCGCTGAACTCGGCCGTCAACTGGTCGCATCGCTTCTCCGCCGCGACGGCACGACGCCGGCTCACCTGCCAGCGCTCAATGTCGGGCTGCGCAGCGTGCGGCGAGAACGGCGTCATGCGGGAAGTCAGATGACGCGGATTTTGGCAACGCTCGAAGCGTTCACCGCTGCGGCCGAACTGGGGATGAAAGACCATGACCGGATACTCCTTGCCCGGCGGCAGCTGGAGCGACAAGCATCGGCGAAGAGCACGAATTCTAAACTGTCGCGGCTGGTCGATCTGGTTGTTGCAAAACCTGTCGTATCCGCCAACCTGATCGCCCGGGAAGTCGGGGTCACCCCGCAAGGAGCGCGGCACCTGGCGGCGCAATTGCCGCTGCGGGAAATGACGGGCCGGGGAAGGTTTCGGGCCTGGGCAATGCTGTAAACCGGCCATCTGGATAACTGTATCCAATCGCAACGAACGCGTCGTTCAATAAACTGGCCCGCAAAGGTTTGGCCGTAGCAAACGCGTAAGGGACAAGAGGGGCCGGAAAACATATCCGGCCCTCCACGTTACCCACTAGGCTCGAAGATGCGGACAGGCGACCCCGGCGCTTGGCGGGAGAGGCGTTCGGGCAAAGTCTCCCACGACTGCTTCGACGGCTTGAGACAAAAGGTCCCGCCGCGTCGAAAGCGAGTAGATATCCTGGGCGAAGGCCGGGTTGGCCTTGGCGTCGAATACGAGTTCGGCCATGATGCGGTCACCGACGATCCGTCCCATTAAGGTCTGCGCCGATTCAAGATCCGGGACAGCTTCGCTGACAACGACATGCGTCTCGCGCAGTTCGGGTTTCATGAGTGCCTTGATGATCAGTTCGTGTGCGTTTTCCTGGGTGAGGGTCCAAACGGCGCCGATGATGACGTACATCTTGTCCCAGGCCTCCTCGCCAATCATGGCTTTCCAGCCGTTCAGGACATTCGTCATGACTTCGACCTGATTCCTGGCCGCGCGGTTCTGGCAATAGTAGATCATGTCACCGATGCTGCGAGCATAGGCGGCAAACTCCGAATATGAGAATGAACTTTGGGAAATGATATTGTCGATAAAATTGAGGCTTTCGATGAGCATCGCGTCGGTCGTGATCTTGTCCTCAAGCGTCATGCCCGAGATGTCGTTCTTCGTATCTCTGACCTTTATGATCTGGTCGCGATAAGCCTTCAGTGGTTGGAGCCACTGACCAAATGAGGGATATTCGCCATAGCCCGATATAATCGAGAATATTCCGAGCGGGATGTGCGAGATCGCCTTCGTCACGTCATAGATCTGACCCACATTCTGATGAACGTAGCGGGTCCTGGCGTCCGTCAGAAGCGTGTAGCGTCCGCCGTCGAACGTCGATTCGACATAGAGCATCGGATAGATGTTCTGGCCGATGTTCACGATGTTGGCGGCATAGTTGGCGCGCATCGCCGTGTCGATATCCTTGACGAACTGAAACGACTGCCGTTCCTGATTGCCGGCGAACTCGGCGTAATATTCCAATGTATGCGGATAGCCGTCTGCGGGATTCAATGCCATTTTAACCTCATCCGGTTCGAGTTGAAGACGCACATCTCCCTTCGCGGAGGCGATGGCCGCCACGTTGACGGAGACGATATCCGCCTGAGCATCAGCCCAGGGCGAATTCCTGTTTTCGATTTGCCCAGCCGCAAATGCGTTGCTCGACGACTGCGAATATTGCGTAGAGAAGGATGCCCAGAAGAGCGAGCGCGAACAGTCCGGCAAAGGCGAGCGGCACGTCGAAGCTTGCAGTCGCCATCATCATGACGGTTCCGATACCGCGATTGGCGGCAACCGTTTCCGAGAGAACCGTGCCGACGAAAGCAAGGGTTACGGCAACTTTCAACGACGCAAAGAAATACGGCATCGTCCGCGGCAGGCTGACATTCCAGAAGACCTGCGACCGGTTGGCGCCCAGCGCCTTCAGCACGTCCTCCATCTCGGGTTCGGTGGTTGCCAGCCCGGTTGCCACGTTGACGACGATCGGGAAGATGCATGTGGTCAAAGCGGTCAGGATGGCGGGAACCGTGCCGGAGCCGAACCACAGGACGAAGATCGGCACGACCGCCACCTTCGGGATCGATGAGAAACCCACAAGCAGGGGATAGGCGACGTTGTAGGCGGTCCGGGATATGCCGACGATTGCGCCGAGCGCCACGCCGATGATCATGCCGGCGATAAAGCCGATCATCGTGGTGACCAGCGTCTGCAGAATGTGCGGCCAAAGTGCCGGCATCTGCAGGATCAGAGTCGAAACGATGGCGCTCGGGCGGGGCAGGACAATCGGGCTGACGGCAAAGGCGATACAGGCCACCTCCCAGACAAGGAAGAGAAGCAGGATGAACGCGATGGATTTGAAATGGTCGATCGTGCGTTGGGACAAGGTCATCGTCGCGCTCCTAAATCTGCCGGGCTTCGACGATCATGCGTCGAAGGTCGTTCGTCAGTTCAGCGAATTCAGGCTCGAAGGTCGTTTCGAGAGTCCGCGGCCGGGCGAAGCCGACAGCCCTGTCTTCGGTGACGCGGCCGGGCCGGGCGCTCATCACCAGAATGCGGCTTGCCAGGAAAGCCGCCTCACGCAGGTCATGGGTCACAAGGAACACGGTGGGCTGCGTATCCATCCAGAGCTCCTGAAGAATGGACCAGAGCTCTTCCCGGGTGAACTGGTCGAGCGCGCCGAAGGGCTCGTCCAGCATCAGGAGCTTCGGTGAATGAACGAGGGCGCGGCACAGATTGGCCCGTTGCAGCATGCCGCCAGACAGCTCCCACGGCCGCCTGTCCCCGAAGCCGGAGAGCCCGACCCTGGAAAGCAAGGCTTCCGCCCGGTCGCGAAACAGGGTGTGCTTGTCCCGCTGAAACGTGTCGGCGTAAGGCTTGACGATCTTCAGCGGCAGCATGACGTTTTCGCGAATGGTCAGCCAGGGCAGCATCGTCGGATTTTGAAAGGCCATGCCGATACCGATTTGCTCCGCTCCCACTTCCCGTCCGGCAACGAAAATATTGCCTTCGGTCGGGCGCAGCAGGCCGGCGACCAGCTTCAGGATCGTGGACTTTCCGCAGCCTGAGGGTCCGACCATAGCGACGAAATCGCCCGGATAGACAGTGAGATCTGTCCGGTCGAGTGCCAGGAATGTATCCTTTCCCCTGCCGAAACGGACCTGCACGTCTTCGAGCTGGGCGATCCGCACAGGTGGCGATGAGGATGCGTTCACTGCTGCCGTCATGGGATATCCCTTTCACCGATGTGGGTTTCGAATGCGGCGACCGCCGCCCTGGCGATCTCGAGATCCTGCTCTCCCGTTCCCGAGCCAACCCCGATTCCGCCCACGATCTGGCCGTTCACAAGCAGCGGCAGCCCTCCGAGAAGATTGGTCATGCGTCCGTTGGTCGCCTCCGCAAGGGCGATGGCCTTGTCGGGGGAGATGTTTCCCGTGGGCAGGCCGGTGGTGGCGGCCGTCATGGCCTTGCGGGTGGCGCTTTCGATGGAGAGGACGCGGGAACCGTCCATCCGGATGAAAGCCATGAGATTGCAGCCTTCGTCGACGACGGCGATGCATTGGGGGATTCCCATCGTGCCGGCTGCCTCGACCGCGGCATTCAGAACGAGCAATGCGCCCTCGTGTGTGAGCTTGACGGCGCGACGGATGGCGGGCATGGGCGGAATACCTCCTTCAGATCGGTGACGAGCATGGCGCCCGGTGCATGGCTGATAAAAAACGGCAATCCCGAATTCTGTAGCGCGGCGAGAGCCGTGAGGCCGCAGGGCCAGAACGCAGCGATTTCATTCGGCTCGGGCAGAACCGGGTCGCCCCAATCCGGCCGGGCGAGATCTTCGATGCCCAGTTCTTCTTCATCGCCGACATGCAGCGGCGCGCCGTGGCTTAGCGGCATTCCCCCTGTGATCGCGATGACCCTCGTCAGGTCGCTGCTTCTGAAAGGCCGCATTGAAACGACAAGCGGGCCCTGGAAGGGGCCGGATGGGTTCGAGCGAAGTTTCGTTTTGTAGAGGCCTCCCTGGAGGCCAAGCTCGCGGTGACGCATGCGAATGCCTTCCCCTGCGAGAGCGCCTTCAGCGCCCAGCCAGCACCCGATGGCGAAGACGACGAGACCCGGCCGCCATAATTCGACGATATCCGGTAGCGCGCGCCATTTTCCGTTCTCATGGACATGGTAGGCAGGCAGATCACGCCGTATGTCTATTCCTCGCCCAAGCCCGGGCATGAGATAGCGCCCTGGCTCACTTTGCGCCAAAAGGGGGCAGGCTTCGGGGTTACGTTCGCAAAAGGACGCGAAATCCGCCGCATGGGTTTCCGGCAGGATGTAGACATTGGCCTGAACATAGCCCGGCGCGTGCCCGACGGTGGTTCCTGAAAATCCGGCGCGCGCAGCCAGCCTTACCGCCAGTCCCGTGCCTTCGCCGTCGGGATCACACATGACGGACGTATCCCCCATCAACCCGATAGACGCTTCCGGTGACATAGGATGCGGGCTGGCCGCACAGGAAGGCAGCGACCGCGGCAACTTCTTCCGGCTCGGCATATCGGCCCATCGGAATCTGGGAAAAGGAACGCTGCCTGACGGTTTCCACATCGATCTTCTCTCTGGCCGCCGTCGCCTCGTCGGTCATTCGCACTCGTTCCGTCGCGACCCGTCCCGGCATCAGCACGTTGACCGTTACCCCGTCCGCCGCCACTTCGGATGCGATGGATTTGGACCATGCGACCAGCCCGGCGCGCAGCGTATTCGATATGCCGAGGACCGGGATCGGCTGGACCGCCCCGGTACTGACGACCGTGACGATCCGGCCCCAGCCGTTGCGGCGCATGGAAGGCAGGAAAAGGTCGGTAAGGCGGATGACGGAAAGCGACATGGCCCTGAAGCTTTCCTCCCAATCGGCGAGGTTGCGCGCAAGGGCGCTGCCGTAAGGCGGACCGCCTGTATTGTTCACGAGAATGTCGATGTCGCCGACGGTTTCGGCGAATGCGACGAAGGAGGCGGTGTCGGCCAGATCGACCTGGAAGCTGCGCGCAATGCCCAGCTCCGCTGCCGCCGCAGCCAGTATCTTTTCGTCGCGGGCCGCAATGGCAACGTCCACGCCTTCGTCGACGAGCGCCCTGGCAATCGCCAGCCCCATGCCGCGATTCCCTCCAAGCACCAGCGCCCGTTTGCCCTTGATCTTCAGGTCCATGACTTGATCTCCCTTGTTTTCCAGGCAGAGGATGTTTCCTGCGTCAGGAAGCGCCCCCTGCCGGGCCTGCCCTTCAGTTCTCCCCTGTCGATGATAATTTCGCCCCGGCTTATCATCGTCTCCGGCCAGCCTTGTACCTCAAGCCCTTCAAAGGGCGTGTAGTCGACATTGTGATGGAGAATGCTGTTGGTGATGGTGACGCGTTTTTCCGGATCCCAGAGGGCGAGGTCGGCATCCGCCCCGATCGCGATTGTGCCCTTGCGCGGGTGAAGTCCGTAGAGCTTCGCGTTATTCGTGGCGGTCAGGGCGACGAAGCGTGGCAGGTCGATGCGCCCCTTGGCCACACCCTCGCTGAACAGGATGGGGAGGCGCGTCTCCAGGCCGGGTATGCCATTGGCGATGGCGCGGAAGGAGGGGGCCGGGCCAGCCTTAAGCTTGCCTTCGCTATCAAAGCAGTAAGGAGCGTGATCGGAATTGAAGATATCGATGGTGCCATCCTCGATCCCCTGCCAGAGCGCTGCCTGTGCCCGCGTGTCGCGGGGAGGGGGGCTGCACATCGCCTTCGCGCCGAGCATGTCGGGCATGTCGAGGTCCTGCTCCGTCAGCAGGAGATATTGCGGGCAGGTTTCCGCGATGACGACATGTCCTCGCGCCCGCGCCCGCCTGATTTCATCGAGAGGATCTCCGCCGCTGACATGGACGACGACGAGCGGCACGCCCGCGATTTCCGCGAGCGTAACGGCCCTGTGCGTGGCTTCGCGCTCGACTGGAAGCGGGCGGGAATGCGCGTGGGCGACCGGATTTGTACGGCCCGCCCGCTCGAGGCGGTCAGCCAGCCAGCCGATGATCTCGTGGTTTTCGGCATGGATCAGCACGATGGCCTTTTCCTGCCGGGCCGTTTCGAACACGTCGAGGATCTGGCGATCGCTGAGCTGCATCGCCTCATAGGTCATATAGACCTTGAGGCTGGTATGTCCGCGCCGGATCAGGGCCGGCAGCTCCTGCCCAAGCACGGCGGCCGTTGGGTCACTGACGATGAGGTGAAAGGCATAGTCCCCCACGGTCTGGCCTTCCGCACGGCGATGATAATCCGCAACGGCTGCCGTCAGGGACTGCCCCCGGTGCTGAACACAGAAAGGTACGATGGTCGTCGTTCCGCCGAATGCCGCGCTGATGCTGCCTGAGTGGAAACCGTCCGCCATTCGCGCGCCCTTGGAGGCAAGACCGGGCGCCTGCGGCTGATCGAGATGGCAATGGGCGTCGATGCCACCGGGAAGGACGAGCTTCCCGGTGGCATCGATGACGCGCTCACCATCGACGATCCGGTCCGCAATGGCAACAATATGCTCGGCCCGAATACCGATATCCGCTGTGAAGACGTCGGAAGCCGTTGCTACGGTGCCACCGCGGATGACAAGATCGAATGTCATGCCGGCAGCTTCCTTGCCTCAACGGACGGAAGGAAGGAAGGATCGAAGACGTCTTCCGGCTTCGGCACGGAAGGCAGCCCGAAGCCCGCTGCGACGGCCTCCATGCTCCTGGCCAGCTTGCCCTCGTCAATTGCTCCAAGGCCATTGGCCCTGGATTCCTCCGTGGTCATCTGGTTTTTGATGAGCCAGAGCAGCTTCTGCTCCTCAAGGTCCGCGTTGATCAGGGGCGCATGGACCTTCAGAGCGGCAATCGCGGCCTTGGGATCTGCCGCAGCAGCTTGCCAGGCACGGGCGCTGACGTCGACAACCGCCTTGGCTGCCTCGGGATTCCGGGTCCTGAATTTTTCCGAAAGGATGATTCCATTACCGTAGAGATCGAGGCCGACATCCGCGTAGTACAGGAACCTGATCTCGTCAGGCTTGATGCCGGCCTTCATCAGCCCGAAATACATGGTGGAATCGAAGCCGAGGATGGCGTCGGCATCGCCTCCGGCGAGTACGGCCTCGCGCAACTGAAGGCCCACCATGTTCCATTTGACCGCCGCCGGATCGATTTCCGCTGCCCGGGCGTAGGTGGAGAACAGGCGGTAGGCCCCATCGGGTGCGGCGGCGCCGATCGTCTTTCCGGCGAGATCCGCGGGCTTGGAGATGCCGGACTTCGCAAGCGTGCCGACGCAAAGCGGGCTGCGGAAGTAGACCATGTAGACGTTGCGGATCGCCGCACCGTCATTCTTGGCGTTGAATTCCGCCATGGAATTGATGTCGGCGATGCCGGCATCGTAGACGCCGGAGCCGACGCGAGAAACAGCCTCACCGGACCCGCCGCCCGCGTCGAACTGGCACTCCAGCCCCGCATCCCTGTACCAGCCGTTCTGCTGGGCAAGGAAGAAGGCGGCGTTGGAGCCGTCGAATGGCGCGGCAAGCGAGAATTTTACCGAGGTCGCGGCGCGCGAGATGCCTGCCTTCAGAACGAAAGGTGCGGCAATTGCCGTCGACATGAAGGATCGGCGTGTCATGTTCAGTATCGTCATCGTCTTCCCCTTTTTGGTTTGGTTTTGCTGGAAATAGATGAGCAAGCCGCGTGCCACTTTGTGAACTTGAATAAAAACAATGCTGCGCTATAAATTGCGCACAATATCGTGCGCACCGAATAAACAGAGCGAATAACAATGAAGCAGGAAAAACGCCTCGTCGGAGTGATGAATGATCGCAACCGGCCGAAGGTCGAGGATGCGGATGACGCCTATGATCATCTTTTCTCGGCGATCGTGGACCAGCGGCTACTGCCTGGCACCAAGCTGACGGAAATGGCACTCGTCGAGGCGTTCGGTGTCGGCCGGCGCGCCGTCGCAACCGCTCTGCAGCGTCTCACATGGGAAAAGCTGGTGGTATTCTTCCCCAAGCGCGGCGCGTTTGTTGCTGCGCCCGATGCAGACGAGGCGAGGGAGGTATTCGCCGCGCGTGTCGCCATCGAGGCGGGGACAACCGAGGCGGTGGCTCGTGCTGCCGACCCCGCGGCAATTGCCCGCCTGCAGGAGAATATCGACCAGGAAAACAAGTTGCGGGAACAGGGCCACATACGGGAAGCGATCCACCTGTCAGGCGGGTTTCATGTTCTCATGGCTGAGCTTTCGGGAAATCGGATCCTCGCCGAACAGGTTCGCCTCCTGGTCGCCCGCACCAGCCTCATCGTCAACCTGTTCGACAATCAGAGCGGTTTGGCCGGATGGCACGATCATCACGACGACCTCATCCGTCACTGTGCGAATGGTGACGTGGAAAATGCCGTCAAGCTGATGCGCGAACACATCATGGAGCTTCAGGAAGCACTGGCGCTCGACCGGCGGAGGCCGGTTGCCTTCGACATGCTCGGCGTTTTCGGAAGGGGGCAGGGCGCCTTATAGGTCCGCCGCTTTCGTCGGACGATCGCGATGATGTCAGTAGCGGCGGATCATTCCGGCTGTTCCTCGAAGTGAGGCGCTTCAGTTCGGCACCAGGTCGAGGCCAGACGGTCTGAGGATTTGAAGGAAGCTAGGAACTCGGTGAGTTCACCGCGAACAGATATGCGACAAGCCTCATGTTAAGCCGAGCGCATCACGAGGCTTGTCGTTGCATTTGGCAGGCGGAACGGCACCAGTCGCGGCTATCGGACGGAGACGGTAATACATCCCGAGAGGGATTTGCCCTTCACCTTCGGTGTAGTGTTCTTCGTGCAAAACCGGTCTTTACCCTTGAAGCCGGCATTGGGCGTGTAAATCAATCCCCGACCAGCCACCACGGAAACCTTGCCGCTTTTTGGCTGTCTGGTAATTGTAACGTCAGTAGCGGGGGTGCGTGTTTTTCTGACGTCGTCAATGAAGCCGGGAAAACTGATCTTGCAGATTTTGTCGCGAGTGGACATCTCGAATTGTCCGGCCCCTCTTCCAGTACCCCATCCCCTGCCATTTGTGCCTTCGCAGGCAGCCTGGGCGGTCGACACCGAGACGCTTCCGATGATCAGTGCCGTGATAATTGTTGCAGTCGGGATGCGCATATGCGTTCACTCCTATGTCCGTGTTAACCCATGAATTGGTCGGTCAGACAACTTCCGCCTGACGTTGGGAGACAAGCAGATTTGACGCGATTGGCCACCGGAAAACTCGGCAATCTCAGGAAGTTTTGGAAAATCACAGCGTGTAACTGGTTCATTTTCCGCATCTCGTCGTTACAATACGTTGCAATACTGGAGGGACGATTTGAGCATCGAAGACTGGCCGAGCTTCGGCAAGTGGCATGAATTGTTTGATCGACTGTGCCAACTGCGTGGTTATTCCGTGAATGCGGATCTGGCCAATGACTTTTGTCATCGAGTGGGCCGCTCCGGTGAAAGTGATTTCCGTGCGATAGAAAAAAACCTTCGTGATTGGCGGCTTGGCAGGCGCGTACCCCTTCGACGCAATGCACTTGTCCTTTCGCGGCTTCTTGAAGTGGATTCCGATCCGATCCTCAGAACGCAATGGGACGCCACTTATCGTGCCTTAGTCGAGCGACACGATTATGTTCCGGGCCACGGCCCGGGGGGTATCAGACCTGTCGCAAATCGCGACCAATCTTATCGAATACACGCATGCAGACGGGTGCTTCCCATTGCCGTGGTGATCACCCTGCCAGTGGGCCTTCTGGCTGCTGTAGGCATGAATGGGCGTGAGGCCACAGGACCGGCATCTGTAGATAAAACCGAGCTTCCGACCATCGCCTATAATGCCAGAGCGTTTCTTTCACCAGGCGCTGAAAAGCTCATTCATGGTGTCGTGGAAGGTTGCGATGGCGCCCCGTCCGAATGGAGTGACCTGGAAGCCGGCCTGCCCGCCAGCAAAACCGGCAGCTTTGTCGATGGAGGTCTTGCCACGCAGATGATGAATGGTTGCGGCAAGGAGATGGCGGTGCGCGCCATCAAGTTTGTTGCCGCACGCCCAGGTGTCGAAGAACTGAAGGTCTTTGACGCATATTTTAAGATCGAGGTGGCGCCCCCTTTAGTCCTCCCGGATTGACGCTGCTGAAAGGACGTCCATGGTGAATAATCTCGAACATATCGACACGTGGCACAAGCTATTGGACGAGCTTTGCCATCATCGTGGCTTTTCTGACAATATGTCACTGGCGGCGCGATACTGCGAGTTGACCGGCGGACGCGGCCAGAAGCACTTCGATGCCGCTCTCCGAAACCTTAACAACTGGCGCGCTGGGCGCCATCTCCCCAGGCCGAGGAGCGCCCGCGTCCTGTTGAGGCTTCTGGCAATTGAGGACGGCTCCGCCCTGATGGCGCAATGGGATCGTCTTTACGAGCAAGCGCGGGCTGCCGATGGTGCTATGAAGCACGATCCCGATGAAACGATCCCGATCGTTTCGGAACCGAAGATGAAGGCAGTTCAAGGAACAGCGATCCTGCTGGCCCTTGCCGGTGCGGGATTGTTCTCTATGGGTGTCGCCGTCGGTATTGCGTGGGACACGGAATGGAGGCCGTGGCGAACGGAGGTCGATGATGCCCCTCTGATCACTTACCTTCCGGAGGTTCGCCTGGTTGTTGGCCAAAGCCGGATCATCCATGGCGAGCGAGGTGATTGCGGCAGGCTGCCTCGCGATTGGCGGGACGTGTGGGGGAACCTGCCGTCGTCGCGTATCGGTGATTTCTCGGACGCCGGAATCGTTCGGCGCTATTCCATGTTTTGCAAAGGTGTAACGCCGGCCCGCGGTGTTCGGTTTACTGCGAAAGCACCCGGCACGGAAGAAATGTATGTCGTCGGCGACTACATGAAGATCACGGTGGTGGACGAGGCTTCTCTTACGATTGTGACGCCGGAAGGCAATGAGGCGGAGCTTCAACCGTGATGCTGATCGGGATGGAGAGGCTCAGAGGCCGGCCGCTTTGGGGTCAGAACAAGAGCAGTCCGAAATCGTACGCTAAGGTCGAACGAAACCGGAACGAAGCCGTAGATCCGATGTGCAACATCCGATCTCTGTGGATTGCCACCGACATGCGCCAATTTTGATTTCTCTGTCCGGCCGACTCGACAACGCTTCGAGCAGATTGCTCATCAATGGAGTCGGACGATGGCAAAGCGCAAGCTTCTTAAAGATCAAGATCGCCGGAAGCTTGTCGACATACCAGTCGACGAGGATAACCTAATCCGCCACTATTTGTTGTCATCGGCGGATCGCCTGGAGATTGAACTGCGGAGACGTAATCACAATCGTCTCGGCTTTGCCATCCAGCTATGTCTGATGCGATACCCGGGTCGAGTGCTTGGAGCAGAAGAAACTCCGCCTCGCGCCATGCTGAAGTATGTTGCTGATCAGATCGGCGCCGCTCCAGGCGAATTTGCCCTCTATGCACGTCGTGAAGAAACCCGTCGGGATCATATGGCGCGGCTAATGGTCTATCTGAATACGAGAAGCGCGACTCTGCAAGATCGCCGCGTCGCGCTATTGGCGGCAGTTCAAGCGGCGACCATGTCCGACGACGGTGCTGCGATAGCCAGTTCGGCTGTCGCCGCGCTTCGCGAACGCGGAGCTCTTCTGCCGGCGATCGATACGATCGAACGCATCGGCCTTGCCGGCCGTGCCATTGCTCGCCGCCGGGCAGAAAAAACTCTGATTGAAAACATCCCGCTCGATAGGCTTCAATCACTGGATAGGCTGTTAGAGGTTGACCCGTCGATCGGCCAGACGCGCTTTCATTGGCTGCGCTCGGCGCCAGAAGCGCCGGCTGCGTCGAACCTCGTCGGGCTGACCGAGCGGATAACTTTTCTACGGCGGCTGGAGATCGATTCGGAACTGCAGGCGTGCGTATCATCTGGACGGTGGGACCAGATGATCCGGGAGGGCAACGCAACGCCGGCCTGGCTTGCCAACGACTTCAACACCAGCCGTCGCCACGCTCTGATCGTGGCTCAAGTCATCTGTCCGTCGTCGAATGATTTGAGACTTTTTGGGCTTTGGAAGAATGGAGTTTCCGGCTCGGTTTGCGTTTTGATTTAAGCCGCTTTGGCCTGGTGGTTCAAGCGGCGCTGTTTGATCGTGTCTCGTTTGATCCTTTCGCGTTCGAGCAGGATGGTCTGGCCGCGTCCGAAGTAGACATCGGCGGGCGTGAGATTGTCGAGGCTCTCGTGGTACCGGCGATGGTTGTAGTGCTCGACGAAGGCCGCGATCTGAGCTTCGAGGTCCTCCTGGAAGAAGTAGTTTTCGAGCAAGATGCGGTTCTTCAGCGTCTGGTGCCAGCGTTCGATCTTACCCTGTGTTTGCGGATGGCCAGGAGCGCCGTGGACCTGGTCGATCTTGTATTTCTCCAGCCATTCGCCGAGATCGGAAGCGACGTAACACGGGCCATTGTCGGACAGCAGGCGCGGCCGATGTTCGACCTTGACCTTGTCGCAGCCTGAGGCGGCCAGTGCCAGGTCGAGCGTGGCGGTGACGTCGTCCACTTTCATGCTGGTGCACAGCTTCCAGGCGATGATGAAGCGGGAATAGTCGTCGAGGATGGTTGACAGGTAGAACCATCCCCAGCCGATGACCTTCAGGTAGGTGAAGTCGGTTTGCCACATCTCGTTCGGCCGCGTGGTTTTGTCCTTGAACTCGTCATTGGCCTTGATGACGATATAGGCTGGCGAGGTGATCAGGTCGTGGGCCTTGAGCAGGCGATAGACCGAAGCCTCTGACACGAAATAGCTTTCCGTATCGGTGAACTTCACCGCCAGTTCGCGCGGCGACAGGTCGGCATGATCCAGCGCCATTTCGATAATGCGATCCCGGACATCGTCGGGTATGCGGTTCCAAACCCGTGACGGCGCAGATGTTCGGTCTTCCAGCCCCTCGACACCGTGGGTCAGGAACCGATCATACCAGCGATAGAAGGTTGGCCGAGGAATACCGAGCTTGTCGAGGGTCTGCCTGGCCGACAAATGCGAATCTTCCACGATCCGGATGATCTCAAGCTTCTCTGAGGCGGGGTATCTCATTCGTCGTCGCCCCCATCCGCGATCATGCTTTTTTTGAGCAGGCGGTTTTCCAGGGTGAGGTCAGCCAGCGCCTCTTTCAGGTCGCGGCTTTCACGGCGCAGCGCCTTCACCTCGTCACTGGTCGCCGAGCGGGCGGTGTCACCGGCAAGCCGCTTCTTGCCCGCTTCGAGGAATTCCTTCGACCAGCTATAATACAGGCTCTCGGCGATCCCCTCACGGCGGCAGATCGCAGCTATGCTGTCTTCGCCACGCAACCCTTCCAGCACAATGCGAATTTTGTCTTCCGCAGAATGGTGCTTGCGCGTCGCGCGGCGGATGTCCTTGATCGTCTTCTCAGCCGCCGATGTCTGCGGCCCGGATTTTTGTCTCATCTTCGCTTCCTTCGATAGAGCTACGATGAGCCGAAAATCCTCTCTTCTCAATTAAACCAAATCTGTCTCAAGGGCGCTGATCCGGGACAAAGAACCAGCATGGGATGCCGTATATGCTCCGTCCATGAATTCGCATCGATGCAGTTGGCGCACCGTCGCCTCGTTGATTTCGCTGGCGGCGAAGTCCTAGCCGGAGCTGTCCTTGCACAATTCGGAGCGGAAATTTCTCTTCTGATGGTCAACATTTGGCTAAACCAGTAAATTTGCGACGAGCCCGCCCCGAATTTCCAGCCGGAAAGCGCCGAAAGCGATCGCCACCTGGGTGCGCTCTTGCTCTACTTGGGGCTCGCGAAAGCATCGAAGATCGAACTGTCGGGTTTACATTTCCGGCCCGGTTCGATCTCGACGACCAATCGATGCGGTCAGATAAGCCCTCCAATTACATAGCTTCTCACATATGGTTTCTATCAAATTATATATTGGTTCGCTCGTTGCTCGGCGTGTTAGCCATTTCATCACATCAAACTCATGGGAGGAGAACATGAGGAATGAAATGACGCGTCGCGGTTTCATGGGAGCCGTGGCGGCAGCTGGTGCTCTGCCGTTCTTGCCCACTCCGGCTCTTGCTGTGCCGAGAACAATCAAAATCGGCCTGACGACGCCGGCTTCCGGTCAGATGGCTACATTCCACCAGCCCATCCCCTTCATCTTGGAGCAGGTGCAGAAGGCGACGGGTGGATCGATTGCGATCAACGGCCGGCAACATCCGATCGAGATCGTCGTCAAAGACCAGCAGAGCAATCCCAACCGCGCCGCCGAAGTGGCGCAAGAGCTGATCCTTCAGGACAAGGTGGACGTGATTGCCGCTTTCTCCTCGCCGGAGACCGTTAATCCGGTTTCTGACCAGAGCGAGCTGAATGGCGTCCCGTGCATTGGTTCCGTTTGTCCGTTGGAGCCTTGGTTCTTTGGGCGCAGTGGTGACCCCAAGGTCGGGTTTGAGTGGACCTACTGTTTTTCCTTTTCCGGTGACGATTATGGCAAGTCCATTGTCGCTTTTTGGGACAAGCTTCCAATCGACAAGGTGGCCGGCGCGCTGTGGCCGAACGATGCGGACGGCCACATCCTTGGCGAAATCTGGACGAAGCTGTTTTTCGAAAAAGGCTACAAGGTGGTCGATCCCGGCCGTTTCGATCTGCCGGTCAGCAACTATGCCGCACAGATCGCGGCACTGAAGACGGGTGGTGCCCAGGCGGTCAGTTCGCTTGCGCCAGGGCCGGAATTCGCCCTGTTCTGGTCCCAGTGCCAGCAGCAGGGTTTTCTGCCGAAGGCGGTGGTGGCGAGCAAGTCGTGCGAATTCGCCGACGTGCAGTATTCTCTCGGTGACAGGGCGGCTGGAATCGCCAATCCCATCCTGTGGACGCAATTCCATCCTTTCAAGTCCGGTCTGACAGGCCAGACTGCACATGAACTGGCTGATGCCTATGCAGCGGCGACCGGCCGCCAGTGGGAGCAGACGCTTGGCCATGTACATGCGCAACTCGAACTCGTACTCGATGCGTTGAAGCGTACAGAGGACATAGACAAGCCTGAATCGATCCGCGACGCCATTGCCTCGTCCCACTACGAATCCGTCGCCGGTACAATCGACTTTAAGACCGGCCCGCTTCCGAACACGTCGAAGACGGATCTCACCTTCGTGCAATGGTTCAAGGGGCAGAAATTCCCATATGAACGGCAGATCGTCGACAATAGCTTCGCGCCGTCAATCGCGGTGACGGCCAGCCCGATCCTGATTGGTGGCTGACCGCTAAGCTCTATTGCCGCTTTCGGGTGGCTGGAGGCGGCCGCGTCGCATTGCAAAGTGATGCGGCGCGCTAGCCTGCCGGATTCCCTTTCCTGCATCGTCCTGTCGCGAGGTAAGCAACGTGCTCGATCTCCTGTCGCTCAGCCGTGGGTTCAGCGGCCTCATCATCATAGACAATCTCGACCTCCATGTCGGCGAGGGAGAACTTCTGGGCGTGCTCGGGCCGAACGGCGCCGGTAAGACCACACTGTTCAATCTCATCGCCGGCAATCTCAGGCCCGGTATCGGAAAGGTTGTCTACAAGGGAAGGGACGTTTCACGCATGGCGGTGTGGGACCGGTGTAGGCTGGGCATCGCCCGCACATTCCAAGTCCCGAAGCCTTTCACAGATATGAGCGTCTTCGAGAACGTACTCGTTCCGGCAATCCATGGCGGCGGCCTTTCAGTAAGAGAGGCGAAGTACGCGGCAATGGACGTGCTCGATCAGACGGGCCTGCTTTCGAAAGCCGCCTTGCCTGCCGGACGGTTGACTTTGTTGGATCTGAAGCGGCTGGAGCTTTCAAAGGCGCTGGTCCAGAAGCCCGAACTGCTGCTTCTCGATGAGATCGCAGGCGGGCTGACCGACCTCGAATGCGAGGCGTTGCTGGCAATCATTTGTGCGATCCACGCACGCGGAACCACGATCGTCTGGATCGAACATGTTCTGCACGCGCTGCGGCGGGCCGCCACGCGGCTCGCTGTTCTCAACGGCGGCAGAATCCTGACTACCGGCGAACCGGAGGACGTGCTTGCCGATCCGCGCGTACAGGAGGTCTATCTTGGAGTATGAAACAGCTCGAGCGGATGGTGTCGAGCCACTTCTCGCCATTGAGGGTCTCTGCGTCCGCTACGGCCAGTTCCAGGCGGTACACGATCTCAGTCTGACGGTGGCGCCCGGCGAGATCGTGTCGATCATCGGTGCCAACGGCGCGGGGAAATCATCGCTGCTCAATGCTGTAATGGGGGCGGCGACCATCTCAACGGGCGTCGTTCGATGGGACGGCGAGATGCTGAATGGGAAAGGCACGTCCGACATCATAGCCGGCGGCATTGCGCTCGTGCCGGAAGGGCGCCGGCTGTTTTCCACCCTGACGGTCGAGGAGAACCTCGATATCGGGCGGCAGGTGAATCGTAGGGGCGGCATCGACCTCGACCGCGTGTTCGGCTGGTTTCCGATCCTCAAGGAACGCCGACGGCAGAAGGCCGGTGAACTTTCCGGCGGTCAGCAGCAGATGATCGCTCTCGGGCGGGCGCTGCTGATGAACCCGAGACTGTTGCTATGCGACGAAATAAGCCTCGGGCTTGCACCTGCCGTCATCAACGACCTTTACCGGCTGCTCGAAGAGCTGCGGGCCGGGGGGCTCAGCATTGTTTTGGTCGAACAGGACATCACGCGATCGCTCTCCGTGGCCGATCGTTTCTATTGCATGCTCGAAGGCCGCGTCACGCTGGCCGGCAATCCGCACGAGACAGATCGGGAAACGGTGATGATCCATTATTTCGGTTCAGAAAAGGCCAGCGGAGAATATCACGCATGACCTCAATATGGCTAAACCAAATTCTTCAGGGTGTTCTGATCGGCGGGCTTTACGCGCTTTATGCCGTCGGGCTCTCGCTGTCAGTTGGTGTGATGCGGTTCGTGAACATCGCCCATGGCGATCTCATCGTGCTCGCTTGCTTCGCGCAGTGGGCGCTGGTGGTGGGGCTCGGCCTTGATCCGTTGGTGGCTGCTCCGATCCTCATCGTCGTCTGTGCCGTCTGCGCATGGCTTCTCCAGAGGCTGCTGCTGGAGCGGGTGCTCAAGGGGGGGCTGATGCCGCTGGTGCTTGTGACCTTCGGCCTGTCCATCTGCATCCAGAACGGATTGCTCGGCGCTTTCGGGGCGGATAGCCGTAAAGTGCCGGCGGGCAATCTCGATATCGCCTCCGTTGCTTTGGCTGATCAGATCACCGTCGGTATATTGCCGCTGCTGATCTTCGGGTCCGTAGTTTTGCTCATCATGGTGCTCAACTACGTCCTGTTTCGCACGCGGCTTGGCACACGCATCCGGGCCGTCGCGGAAAACCCGGCGACGGCAACCTTGATGGGCCTGCCCACGACACGGTTATACGCCGTTTCGATGGCAATTATCGGCATCTCCATCGGAATCACGGCGGCTTTTTTGTCCATTTGGACCAACTTCGATTCGAGCAGCGGTCAGGGCCGTATGCTGATTGCCTTCGAAACCGTGGTCCTCGGCGGACTAGGCAGTCTGTGGGGTACCCTTGCCGGGGGAATCGTGCTTGGCATCGCCCAGAGTGTCGGAGCGCAATTCGATACCGCATGGCAGGCGCTGGCTGGACACATTGTCTTTCTCCTCGTCTTTCTCCTTCGTCCGCAAGGTCTGTTTTCGGGAAGGTCCGCATGATGCATTCTTCGGATTATGTCACTTGGATCGGCCGCGCCGTTCTCGTTCTCTTCGGTTTGGCTTTCATTGCGCTACCCTTTGGCGCCGAAAGCGGTCTGCTTGCGTTCGGAACTACATTCCTCATAACGCTCACCCTGGCGATGACATGGAACGTGCTTGCGGGCTATGCGGATATTGTCACCCTGGGCCAGCATGCCCTCGTCGGAGCGGGTTCCTACGGCTTCTACGCTTGCGCCACACTGTTGGGCTTTAGCCCATGGCTGTCACTTCTGCTTGCAGCCGTCATTGCCGTGCTGCTCGCTGTTCCCTTCACGGTTTTCGTCCTGCGTTTGAGAGCGGCCTATCTGGCAGTCGGCACATGGGTCGTGGCCGAAACGGTGATGCTGATTTCCGGAAAACTGCCGGCCTTCAACGGCGGCACGGGCGTAAGCATCCCGGTCTCTCTGGCCAAGGCCTTCGGCGCTCGACCCGCCGAGCGCATTGAAACGATATACTGGATCACGTTGGCGCTAGCGGTGATAACGTTCATCGGAACCTGGCTGTTCCTGCGGCGCCCGATAGGGCTCGGCCTGACGGCCATGCGTGACAATGAGGCGGGTGCGGCAAGCGTCGGCGTCAATATCACGCGCGCCCGCATCGCTTGCATGATTGGCGTCGCCCCGATCCTCGGCATCGTCGGTGCGCTTAACACGCTGCAGAAGCTTCATATCTCACCGAACGCATCGTTCAGCTTGGTCGATTGGACGATCTACCCGCTATTCGCGGCGGTGATCGGCGGGGTGGGACGCATAGAGGGGCCGATCCTCGGATCCATCTTCTTCTTCGCGATCCGCGGCTACTTCGCCAATCTCGGTGCCTGGCATA
>NZ_JBHEEO010000028.1:19444-48272 GCF_041929965.1 Brucella oryzae
GGACGCATAGAGGGGCCGATCCTCGGATCCATCTTCTTCTTCGCGATCCGCGGCTACTTCGCCAATCTCGGTGCCTGGCATTTCGTGATCCTCGGCGTCGTGGCTATTGCCATCATCATCGTGGAGCCGGGCGGTATTTTGGGGATCATCCGTCGTTTTTCATCGGCACCGCTAGTGCCTGTCTCCCACGCGCCACCGCGTGAATTCCCTGCATCGGCGTTGCAGGCAGAACGTTCCCATTCGTGACACAACACATTAGGAGGTAAATAGATGTCATTGGCTAACAAGAGAATTCTCGTCACGGGCGCTTCGTCTGGTATAGGCGCCGCGACTGCGCGTTTGCTGGTGGAGAGCGGAGCGAAGGTGGTCGGCGTCGACCGCAGCGAAGCACCCGCCGACATATCGTTCGATACGTTTAGCAAGATCGACCTTGCCGATCGCGACAGCATTGACGGCGTCCTCGCCGCGCTCGGGGGAACCTTCGACGGCATCGCCAACGTGGCGGGCGCATCCTCTGCTGCGCCAACCGAACTCCAGTTCAAAGTGAACTTCCTCGGCACCCGCCATCTCGTCACCCGCATCGAGCCCATGCTGTCGCCTACGGCTTCCGTGGTGAATGTCGCCTCCGGCACCGCCATCCGCTGGCTTGAATGGTTCCCGTTCTTCAAAGAGCTGGCGCTGACGCCGGACTACGAAGCCGGCCTTGCCTGGCTGAAACAGCATCCGCAGGACGGGCTGCACTCCTATTCCCGTAGCAAGCAGGCGCTGATCGCATGGTCGCAGATGAAGGCCGTGGAATGGATTTCGTCCGAGCGGCGCATTAACACAGTTAGCCCGGGACCCGTAGCTACTCCAATGCTGCGCGAATTCCGTTCGGCGCTAGGCGACCAGTTCATCGACTTCGACATCGCGCGCACGCGCCGTGCCGCCGTGGCGGAGGATATCGCGCCCACGATTGCCTATTTGCTGGATGACGTCTCGGCTTGGGTGCATGGCGTCGACATCGCGGTCGATGGAGGTTTCTCGGCGGCAGTTCTCACGGATCCGGTGAAGTGGCCGCCGGACGAATGAGCGCGGACGGCGAACGTTATAGCGCAGCAGCCAGAAGGGGTGATCAATGGGTAATGCAACTTATAGATTCGCCGGCGGCGCTTTGAGCGTAGCGCGTATGGGCTTCGGTGCGATGCAACTGCCGGGGCCCGAGGTCTGGGGGCCGCCACGCGACAAGAACACGGCGCTTGCCGTGCTCCGGACGGCTGTTGAACTCGGCGTCAATCATATTGACACGTCGGACTTCTATGGTCCGCACGTTTCCAATCAACTGATCCGCGAGGCGCTTTCGCCCTACCCAGACGGGTTGGTCATCATCACGAAGGTTGGCTTCGCGCGCACCGCTGATAAATCCTGGGTGCCGGCGCGCCAGAAGGCGGAACTGGTTGCCGCCGTCATGGACAATCTGCGTCATCTCGGGCTGGACGTGCTCGATGTTGTAAACCTTCGAGTCGGCGACGCTTTCGGCCGCACGGAAGACTCGATCGTGGAGCCGCTCGAGGCGCTGGCTGAGCTTCAGCAGAAGGGGTTGATCCGCCACATCGGATTGAGCAATGTCAGCCACGGGCAATATCGCGAAGGCACATCGATAGCGAAAATTGTCTGTGTCCAGAACCTCTACAATGTCGCAAACCGGCAGGACGACGCGCTCATCGACGAACTGGCGGCCGATGGAATCGCCTACACGCCGTTCTTCCCGTTAGGCGGTGTCTCGCCGCTGCAATCGGCGGCGCTGTCGGACGTCGCCCGCGAGATGTCGGTCACGCCGATGCAGGTGGCGCTTGCCTGGCTGCTGCAGCGATCGCCGAACATCCTGTTGATTCCGGGCACGTCTTCGCTTGTTCATCTCAAGGAAAATGTCACCGCAGCGAAGATCGTTCTGCCAGCCAAGGCGCTTGATGCGCTGAACGGCATCGGCGCGATCCCGGAATGAAGCGGGATGCAAGGGGGAAGATATGAGCGGGATTCTGGAAATCGCACGCGTCGTCGTGAAATCCGGTTGCGGTGATGCGTTCGAGGAGGCGGTGACGCAGCTGCGCCCTCTTTTCCTGAAGGCGGCCGGAAACAAGGGGTTTTCGGTTCGTCGCTCGGTCGAGAACGAGCGCGCCTATGTGTTTCTGGTTGCGTGGGAAAAGGTGGAGGACCACACGGTCGGCTTCATGGGTTCGCCGGATTTTCTGATCTTCATCGAGGCGGTAGGCGGCTTCTTCGATGCGGAACCGTTCATCGAGCATACGACACTCGCGGTGGGGTGACGTCAGCTATTGTGATAAGGCTTCGCTGCGGCCGGCATTTGTGAAACGTGCCGAGCCGCCTGTGGAGGGAAAGTGGAACGGGTTTTCGCGTCGCAGATGACATTGCACAAGCTGGAAATCTTTTGTCTGGTTTGTGAATTCCAGAGCGTGACGCGTGCTGCCGAGCGCATGCGCGTCGCGCAACCGGTTGTGACGGCACATATCCGGTTCCTGGAGGAAAAACTGGGCGTCCGGCTGTTCGAGCGTAGCGGCCGACGCCTCGTGCTGACGGCTGCCGGCAGACGGGTACATACCTGGGCCAACGAAGTCATCACACGGACACGCGAATTGGAGCGCGAACTCAATATCTCAGGGGATGCCGAAGTGGGGACGGCAATTGTCTCGGCGTCGATGACCGTCGCTTCCTATGTGCTCCCGCCCCTTTTTTCCACGTTTCGCCAGGTGCACGCGACAGGAGGTATCTCGCTTCTCGTCTCCAATCCCCAACTCGTGACCGCCTCCGTTCGCGATGGGAGCTGCGATTTTGGTGTGTGCATTCTAGATCCTCGCCATGACGTGGATGGACTGAATGTCGAAAAACTATGGACCGAGCGTCTCGTGCTGGTTGCGGCCGCTGGCAGTACCCTCGCCGGTGAAGCAGTGTCGCCGGAGGAAATAGCTGCCCTTCCCTTCGTATCGTCACCGCGCAATCAGGTTCGCCGGGAGCTGGAGGAGGACGCACTGCGCGCCCATGGCATCGTTGGTCGACGAGTCGTTCTCGAACTTGGGCATCCTGAGGCCATGAAACAGGCGGTCCGTGCTCATGCAGGCGTCGCGTTCGTGATGGAGACATCGGTGCGAGACGAATGCGAGCGCGGTCTCCTGCGTCGTGTTACGACGCCAGGCGTTGATCTTTCTGTCCCTGTCTTTCTGGTGAGCAGACGGGACAAAAGCTTCTCCGATTTTCAGTCCAGCTTGATGGATTATGTTCGCGACGCGGCGGTGGACGGCCAGCCGCCGGTCGGTTTTGAGTCTTCCGACGTCAAGCTGCCCATCAGGTAGATGGCCGGCAAGCCAAGTTAGGCTGCGATAATGCATACGCAAATGACTATGGTTCTCGTGAAATTATATATTGGATAGGCTCTAAAACGACGGCTATCTTCCTCCTTAACCGCGGCGCCAAAGATCCCGCGGACACCTTCGCCACAAAATGATGAGGCCGTGCCGTATGGCGCGGAGGGTTCGGCAGGGTGCGCAGCCAATTCGGGAGGAGCGGAATGTTTCTGGGAGTGGATATCGGAGGGACGTTCACGGACCTCGTCATGCTGGACGAGAACGGCGACCTGGTGACAACGAAGGCGCTATCGACGCCTGGCGAACTGGAAGTCGGCGTCTTCAATGCAGTCGAAGATGCGGCCCGGCAGCGGGGCATGTCGGGCGAGGAGCTATTGGCCAAGGTCACCGCATTTGGCCACGGCACGACACAGGCGACCAATGCCGTCATTGAGCGCGATGGTGCGCGGACCGGCCTGATTGCTACACGCGGTTTTGGCGATACGCTGGCAATCCAGCGGTTGATGGGATTTACCGCTGGTGTTCCGGTTGACCGGCTCGGCTGGTACTCGCGGCGGCGTTATCCGCAGCCGATCGTGCCGCGACAGTTGGTGCGAGAGGTGCGCGAGCGCGTCGATCATGCCGGCACGATCCTGGTGCCGCTCGATGAGGAAGAGGTCCGCGCAGCGGTCCGTTCGCTGGTTGCAGAGGGCGTACAGACATTCGCAGTCGCCTTCCTCTGGGGGTTTCGCAATCCGGAACACGAGCGTACCGCCGCACGGATTATCCGCGAAGAGGCGCCGGGGGTTTATGTTAGCCTGTCGAGCGAGATCGCGCCGGTCCTCGGCGAATACGAGCGGACCGCGACCGCTGCGCTCAATTCCTATCTCGCTCCGAAAGTCGTCTCCTACCTTGACGGCATTGAGCAGATGCTGCGCCGCAAGGGCTTCAAGGGGGCCTTTTCCATCCTGAACTCGGCCGGCGGCGTCATGCCGGTTTCCGAGGCGTCCCGGCGGCCGGTCACCCTCGTCACGTCAGGCCCGACCGGCGGCGTCATGGGTTCAGTTCATCTTGCAAAGAAGCTCGGCTACCGCAATCTCATTACCACGGACATGGGTGGCACCTCGTTCGACGTCGCCATTGTCGTCGACGACAAGCCGCTGATGTCGACCAACCACGAGGCTGGCGGATTCCATATCGCGACGCCGATGATCGAGGTGCGGGCCATTGGCGCCGGCGGTGGTTCCATCGCACGCGTCATCGACGGCCAACTTCGCGTGGGGCCAGACAGCGCCAGCGCCTGGCCGGGCCCTGCATGCTACAGGCGTGGCGGCACGTTGCCGACGGTCACGGATGCGGATGTCGTTCTTGGCGTCATCGATCCCGAGACGTTCCTTGGCGGCAAGATGAAGCTGGATCGCGATGCCGCCCTCACCGCGATCGAGACGCACATCGCCAAGCCGCTCGGCCTTTCCGTTGAGGAGGCGGCCGCCGGCATTCGCCGCATCGTCGACTCGCAGATGGCCGATACATTGCGCGAGGTGACGATCGGCCGCGGATTCGATCCGCGGGACTTCGTGATCTTCGCCTACGGTGGCGCGGGCCCCGTGCACTGTGCGGGCTACGGCGCGGAGCTTGGCGTGCCGAAAATGGTGGTGCCCGTCACATCGATGGCGCATTCCGCCTATGGGGCGCTGGCTGCCGATCTGCAGTTTTCCACCGAACGGGCGCTTCTCATGCGCGGCGGTGGGGGATCCCGACCGCTTGGCGAAGGGCTGGAAGCCGGCCGTATCGCCGCAACCCTCGCGGAGCTTGAAATCGAGTGCCTCGAAGCCATGAGCCGGGCCGGTGTCACGGCGTCGGATGTCAGCCTGGTACGCACAGCGGACCTGCGCTACCGGCGGCAGACCAATGATCTGATCATTCCGCTGGACGACGGCGCCGTTACCGATGCTGCCATCGCCAGCCTTGTTGACCGTTTCGAACAGACCTACGAGCAGACCTACGGCAAGGGTTCGGCGTTCCGTGAAGCCGGCATTGAGCTGACCAATATCCGCATCGAGGCATTCGGCAAGACGCGCCGTCCGGAAATAGCCCTGCGCACGCCGACCGAGACGCCGAAGGCAGGCCGTCGCTCGATTTTCGAGCCGGTGGTCGGGCGCCGCATGGATTGCGCCGTCTACAACTGGCGTGACCTGCCGACGGGTTTCACCGTGGAAGGACCCGCTGTCATCGAGCACCCCGAAACCTCGGTCTTCGTGGCAGCGAGCCAGATCGCCCGGCTTGACAGCCATTCCAACATCACCATCGAGCAGCGGGAGGAGATCTGACATGGCCGCGAGCGACAAGAAAACCATCGATCCGATCACCTTCGAGGTCGTACGCAACAAGCTTCAGGCGATCACCGAAGAGCAGGCGATCACGCTGAAATCCGTTTCCGGCTCCCCTGTGGTCACCGAGGCGACGGACTTCAACAACGGGCTCTACCTTGCCGACGGTTCGATCGTCACGATGGGGCCGCAGGTCCTCTTCCATACCGGCACGATGTCCTCGGTGATCCGCTCGATCAACGAGAACTTCTCGGACAATCCCGGGATTCGTGAAGGAGATATGTTCATCCTCAACGACCCCTATCGCGGTGCGATCCACCAGCCCGACGTTTCCATCGTCGCGCCGGTTTTCCACAATGGCCGGCACGTCGCCTGGGCTGGCTCCTGCGCTCACCAGCTCGACGTCGGCGGCATGAGCTTTGGCTCCTGGGCGATCGGCGCCACGGAGATCCAGCAGGAAGCGATGCTGCTGCCCGGTATCCGGATTGTCGAGGGCGGCGTCCTGCGCCAGGACCTCTGGCAGATGATCATGGGCATGACGCGCCTGCCCCATGTGCTCGGCCTCGACCTCAAGGCCATGATCGCGGCCAACAACGTCGCGGTGCGCCGGCTTGTCGAACTGATGGACCGCTATGGCGGTGATGTCGTCGATACCATCATGCGCGAGGAGATTGCCAGCTCCGAGCGGCAGGTGCGACAGGTGCTGTCGTCCTTGCCCGACGGCGTGTTCCGTGCTCGCGACTACATCGAGCATGATGGCCACGACAACGTACTCTACCAGGTTTGCGTGACGGCCACCAAGAAAGGCGACCGGCTCACCCTCGACATGACCGGGACCTCGCCGCAGGCGCCGGGCTTCATCAATTGCACCGCCTCAGGCATGCGAGGGGCGGCGTTGACCGGCCTCCTGCCCATTCTCGCGCCGCGTATCCGCTGGAACGAGGGTATCATGCGGGCCGTCGATTTTGTCGCACCCGAGGGCATTCTGTGCAACGCGACATGGCCGGCTCCGATTTCCTCGGGAACGATCTCGACGGCTTGGATCGTGCAGAACGTCGTAGTCGCGGCCCTGTCACGCATGGTCGCCTGCTCGCCGGAGCACCGGAATGAGGGCCAGGCGGTGACCAAGGGCCATATGATGGTGATGACGCTCGCAGGCAAGGACCGAGACGGTGCACCGTTCGGCACGTTCCTGCTCGACTCGACGGCCGGCGGCGGCGGCGCATTTCCGGACCATGATGGCCTCGACGGTTCTGGCGACTATTGCGTCCCGCGTCCCGCCATCGCCAACGTCGAGGCGAACGAAGGCAACGGGCCGTTTCTTTACCTGTTCCGTTCCTTTGTTCGTGATACCGGCGGGCCGGGCCGCCAGCGAGGCGGCGCGGGCACGGCCCTCGCTATCGTTCCCTATGGCACGGACGGATTGCAGGCGATGATGCTCGGCCATGGGGTCGAAGTTCCCAATTCGACCGGTCAGTTCGGCGGCCTGCCGGGCGCGTGCGGCCGCAATATCCTGCTTCGTGACGCCGGTGATCCGGCGACAATCGCGGGCCTTGCCGGGAACATGGCGGCGCTTCTCGACGTCGGCGTCGAGCAACTGGGGCCGAAGCCGGGTCGCATGGGGCTCAGCCAGCGTGATGTGCTCGGATACGCCTTCCAGGGCGGTGGCGGCTACGGCGATCCCTTGGAACGTGATCTGGCCGCGGTGCTTGTGGATGTCCTGAACGGGCATGTAAGCGTCGAGGCTGCGCGCGCGCAATATGGCGTCATCATCGTGGACGATCGCGTTGCCGCCGCCGAAACGGAGGCCGAGCGTCATGCGATCCGGACTCGACGGCTTGGCGGCAATGCACCGCAGAGGGTGGCGCGTGCGGGCGAGATGCAGGTCGCGAACGGCAGGTTCAGGTGTGGTTGCGGCTGCGATCTCGGCCCTACCGACGAAGACTGGAAGGTGCGGGCGCGTAGCTATCGCGTGGAGCCCTCGTCCTATGGCCCGCACATCCGCACCCACGCGGATCTGGAACTGCGCGAACATGTCTGCACCGATTGTGGCTCTCTGCTCGAAGCCGAAACCGTGCGCAAGGGAGACGCATCGCTCGTTACATGCCTGCTCGACATCACCGACACAACGGACACTGCGGCCTGACTGGGAGAAAGTTATGACTCGTTATCCTGAAAAAGGCGCTATTGTCGTCACCGGTGCGGCGCAGGGTATCGGCCGACGGCTGGCGCTCAGCCTGGTGGCCGAGGGCGTCGATGTTCTGATCGCCGACTGGAATGCCGAAAAGGGCGAGGCTGTGGCGCTCGAGGCGGCACCTGGCACCGGTCGCCGGCTCTTCGTTCGAACGGATGTCGCCAGCGAGGAGAGCTGCCGCGCCACCATTCAAACGGCCAAGGATGCCTTTGGCGGCGTTTTCGGCCTGGTGAACAATGCCTCCATCTTTTCGACGCTCGAAATGCGCCCCTTCTGGGACATCCCAAGTGAAGAATGGGACCGCGTGCAGGCTGTCAACCTGAAGGGCGTGTTCAATATGACGCGCGCGGCTCGCGAGGCGCTGGTGGCTTCCGGGGAAGGATCGGTCGTCAATATAGCGTCTTCGACCATTCATTTCGGACGGCCGAACTACGCCCATTATGTCTCGTCAAAAGCTGGCGTCATGGGCCTGTCCCGGGCAATGGCGCGCGAACTCGGCGCGTTCGGCGTGCGTGTGAATACCCTGACGCCGGGCCCGACGTTCACCGAGGTGGAGCGGGCAACCGTCACACCGGCGCAGAAGGAAGCGATGATCGAGCAACAGTGCCTCAAACGGGCGGGCGGCCCGGATGACATTGCGGACGCCATTGCATTTTTGCTTTCGCGACAGGCGCGCTGGGTGACCGGCCAGCTTCTGAATGTCGATGGCGGCATGATCACTTACTGACGATCAGATGGCGCTCGGCGCCACACATTAACAGGAAACATTGTCATGGCTTACGTGACCGCATCCGATCGCATGCTGATCGGTGGCGAGCTGGTGCACGGCTCTACCGGGGAATTCGACGACTCCATCAATCCCGCGACCGAGGAAATCATCGGCCGCTCTCCGCGCGGCACACGCGACGATGTCGCCCGTGCTGTCGAGGCGGCGGAAGCAGCTTGGCCCGCCTGGGCGGCGTTGACACCGTCGGAGCGTGGGGCGCGCCTGCGGGCCTTCGGAGCCGCGCTGAAGGCGCGGGCGGAAGAAATCCTGCATGTCGAAGTTGCCGATACCGGCAATACGATCACGCCGATGCGCGGCGATGTCGGCATGGCTGTGGAGAGCCTGGATTATTATGCGGGCCTCATCCACGAGCTGAAGGGCGAGACCATTCCGGCAACAGCCGAGAATCTGCATATCACGGTGCGTGAGCCCTACGGTGTCGTCGCCCGCATCGCGCCGTTCAATCATCCTCTGATGTTCGCCGTCGCCCGGACTGCCGCGGCGCTCGCCGCCGGCAATGCCGTCGTCGTCAAGCCGCCGGAAACCAGTCCGCTCTCCGCTCTCGTCCTGGCGGAAGTTGCGCGCGAAGCGTTACCGCCGGGGGTGTTCAACATCTTGACGGGAACGGGCGCGACGGTGGGCGACGCGATTGTCCGCCATCCCGATATCAAGCGCATCGCTTTCATCGGCTCTCCCGTGACGGGGCGTGCGATCCAGCGGGCAGCGGCCGAGGTCGCGGTCAAGCACGTCACGCTGGAACTGGGTGGCAAGAACCCGCTGATCGCGTTCCCGGACATGGATCCCGACGTGATCGCCGCCGCCGCCGTTCGGGGCATGAACTTCACCTGGCAGGGGCAGTCCTGCGGTTCGACCAGCCGCCTTCTGTTGCATGAGGATATTCACGATGCCGTGCTGGCGCGCGTGGTCGAGCGCGTTGCGGGGCTGAAGGTCGGCGACCCCGCCGATCCGGTTTCCGATATGGGGCCGCTAAATTCCCGTGTGCAGTACGACAAGGTGCTGTCCTTCTTCGAAACGGCCCGTCACGACGGTTCGCGGTTGATGACCGGAGGCAAGCGGCCTGTCGGGCGCGGCTTCGAAAAGGGCTTCTGGGTCGAGCCGACGGTCTATGCCGACGTCAAACCCGGCATGCGGCTCTGGCAGGAAGAGGTCTTCGGTCCGGTTCTGTCTGTTGGCCGCTGGAAGACCGCGGAAGAGGCTATCGCCCTCGCCAACAGTACGGAATACGGCCTGACGGGCGCCGTCTGGACCAACGACATCAAAAACGCACTCAACGTCGCGCGCCGCGTGCGTTCGGGCCACATGTGGATCAACGGCTGCTCCAACCATTTCCTCGGCGTTCCCTTCGGCGGAATGAAGAATTCCGGCGTCGGTCGCGAAGAGGGCATCGAGGAGATGCTGTCCTACACCGAAGCGAAGACCATCAACATCATGCTCGGCTGATCGGCCGGGCAGGAAAGAAGCCGATCTGTTTTCACAGACTTGCCAAGGATTACGCTCATGTGTTCGCCTGACAATCCGCATCAGCCCATTGCCGTCGCGATCGCCGACACAGCCGAGGCTGGGCCACCGCCGTCCCCGCAACTGATCGAGGACCTGGTTGCAGCCAATCATATCCTTTTCGACCAGGGCGTGGTGGATGGCTTCGGCCATGTCAGCGTTCGTCATGACAAGCGGCCCGACCGGTTCCTTCTCGCCCGCAACATGGCGCCGGGCCGTGTGAGCCGAGAGGATATCGTCGAATTCACGCTCGATGGCGATGCGGTCGACGCTGCTGGCCGCAAGGTCTATCTCGAACGTTTCATCCACGGCGAAATCTACCGTCGCCGGCCCGACGTCAAGGCCGTGGTGCACAGCCATTCCCACGCCATTGTACCGTTCAGCATCGCCAAGAATTTCCGCATGAACGCCGTGTTCCACATGGCCGGTTTCGTCGGTCAGGATGTGCCGGTCTACGAGATCCGCGAGGCGGGCGGCGACGCGACCGACCTGCTTGTCAGCAACAACCATCTCGGACGCGCTCTCGCCGGGAAATTCGATGCCAGCGATATCGTGCTGATGCGCGGCCATGGTTCCACCGTCGTCGCCGACAGCGTCCAGCGCGCGGTCTATCGGGCAATCTATGCCGAACTCAATGCCCGCTACCTGATGGATGCCAGCAAGCTCGGTGAGGTCGTGTACCTCACAGAGGGGGAATGCCGCGCGGCAGCCGAGAACATCGAAGCGCAGGTTCATCGGCCCTGGGAACTCTGGGTCGAACAGGCTCGTGCCCGGCGCGCAGCCTTCTGATCAGGAGGAGGAAAATCATGACGACGAAGGACCACGCGGCGGTCAAGAACGCTATGCAGCCGGACGATACGCCGGAACTGCGCGAACTCTATGCCGGCTTCGAGCGCGAGCATCTGAAGCCCCTGTGGACGCAGCTCGGGAATCTCATGCCGGTTCATCCCAAACCGAGGGCCGTGCCGCATGTCTGGAAATGGGCCAACCTCTATCCGCTGGCAAAGCGCTCCGGCGATCTCGTGCCGGTTGGGCGCGGCGGCGAACGACGAGCGCTTGGACTGGCAAATCCGGGCCTCGGCGGCAACGCCTATGTGAGCCCGACGCTCTGGGCGGCGATCCAGTATCTCGGGCCGCGGGAAACCGCACCTGAGCATCGTCATGCCCAGAATGCCTTCCGTTTCGTGGTAGAAGGCGAGGGCGTCTGGACGGTTGTGAACGGCGACCCTGTTCGCATGAGTCGTGGCGATTTCCTGCTGACGCCGGGATGGCATTTCCATGGCCATCATAACGATACCGACCAGCCGATGGCCTGGATCGACGGGTTGGATATTCCCTTTTCCTACCAGAACGATGTCGGCTTCTTCGAGTTCGGTTCTGAGCGGGTGACGGACTACGCGACGCCGCGTTTCTCACGCGGCGAGCGCCTGTGGTGCCATCCAGGTCTGCGTCCGCTGTCCGGCTTGCAGAGCACCGTCAGCTCGCCCATCGGCGCCTACCGATGGGAGCACACGGACAGGGCGCTGACCGAGCAGCTTCTTCTGGAGGATGAAGGCCAGCCCGCAACGGTTGGACAGGGCCATGCCGCCATACGCTTCGTCAACCCGACGACCGGCGGCGATGTCATGCCGACCATTCGTGCCGAGTTTCACCGGCTGAGGGCGGGCGCGCAGACGCCGCCACGCCGTGAGGTGGGGTCATCCGTCTTCCAGGTGTTCGATGGTCGCGGCTCTGTTGTGCTCGGTGATGTGGAACACCGGCTCGACATCGGCGATCTGTTCGTCGTGCCGTCCTGGATATCCTGGTCGCTGCAGGCCGAAACGCGGTTCGATCTCTTCCGCTTTTCCGATGCACCGATCATGGAGCGCCTGCATTTTGACCGCGTGTTCGTTGAGGAAGAACCGAGATGAACGTGGAAGAGCGACCACTCGACGAGCGGGAGGCGCTCGCCGCGCTCCGGGCTCGGCAAGGCAAGGGCGCACGGTATGATTCAGCCGCGGCCCCGGCTTCCGACCTTCTCTTGGCACGACGAGGAGCGGCCTATTTTGCCCGCAAGCTTAACGAGCTCGACGATGTGGCGCTCGACGGCAGTTCGTCCCTGAACGGGGTCGGTCGCCGGTTGATTGTCGCTCGCGTCGGGTACGAGGCCCGCGCGATGGCGCGCATCGCAGAAGCCGCGCGCGAAGAACGCGGGGAGGAAAGTCTTGGCGACCCCGAACAGGAGCCCGATGACGAGGTGCTGGGTGCCTGCCTTCCGGCCCACGCGTTGCGCTACCTCTTCGAGCATGCCCAGGCACATCTGAATGTCGAATGGCGTGACCTGACGGATGCGGCATGGGACCGTGCGGTCGTTTCGCTGACGGGCCGCCGGGTGACGCCGAGGCAGATGGTTCGCGAACGCGCCGTCACGCTTTGGCTCAGCGCCGTGGCTCTCGGAAATGGCGGCCGATTAAGCGACGTGCCGGGCGAGATCCGGCCAACGAGCATCAGTACGAACGATCAGCAGAGCTAACCACGACTCGGCAAGCAATTCGATGGCGCCGCGTGGGCGCCTCAGACAGGAGAACATCAATGACGTCCCGCAAACTGTTTCCGTCTCCGGCGTTTCCCTCCATCGCGGTCCTTGGAGAAGAGGCGACCTATCCCGTTCATCGCATCTTCTGTGTCGGCCGCAACTATGCGGAGCACGCCAAGGAAATGGGCGTCGAGGTCGACCGCGAGGCGCCTTTCTATTTTCTAAAGTCGCCGCTGTCGGCCGTGAGCAGCGGTTTGACGCTACCCTATCCGCCGGGCACCGCAAATTTCCATTATGAGATGGAGCTGGTTGTCGCCATCGGTGGGCCAGCCTTCCGCCTCCGCCCGGACGAGACCGCGCCGGCCATCTACGGCTATGCCGCTGGGCTCGACATGACGCGCCGCGATCTGCAGCTTGATGCGCGCGCCAAGGGGCGGCCGTGGGATCTCGGCAAGGATTTCGAACAGTCGGCGGTGGTGTCGGACATCGTCAAGGCAACCGACTTCGGCGCCGTCGGAAAACAGCGCATCCGTCTTGACGTGGATGGCACGACTCGCCAGGACGCGCGTCTTTCCGATCTCGTCTGGTCTGTGCCCGAAATCGTCGCGCACCTGTCGGGCTTCTACCATCTTGATGCCGGCGACCTCATCTTCACGGGCACGCCCGCGGGGGTCGGCGCAGTCATGCCGGGCAATGTCGTGGTCGGAGAAATCGACGGTCTTCCTCCCGTCTCCCTGACGATCGGGGAGGCCGAAGCATGATTCTGCATGGCTATTTCCGCAGTTCGGCAGCCTATCGTTGCCGCATCGCCTGCAACTTAAAAGGCGTTTCCTACGATGCTGTTTCCGTCCACCTGCGGCGGGGCGGTGGCGAACAGAAGGCACCGGCTTACCGTTCGCTCAATCCTCAAGCCCTCGTGCCGGCCCTTGAAGTCGACGGCGCGGTTCTCACGCAATCGCTTGCGATCGCCGAATGGCTGGATGAAACAGTTCCCGAGCCACCGCTCCTGCCGGCGGACGCGATTGGCCGCGCTCAGGTTCGAGCCTTTGCACTGGCGATCGCGTGCGACATCCATCCGCTGCAGAATCTGCGGGTGCTGGATTATCTGAGGACAGAACTCGGTCAGTCGCAGGAAGCACTCGACGCCTGGTGTCGCCGGTGGATCGGTGACGGGCTTGCTGCGTGCGAAGCTCTGCTGACGAAGGTAGATCGTTCCGGTCCATTTGCTTTTGGCGCGCGTCCGAGCCTCGCGGACATCTGCCTTGTCCCCCAACTCTATTCCGCAAACCGCTTCGGCGTCGACCTCTCGGCCATGCCGCGGCTCGTTGAAATTGGGCATGCCTGCGATGCGCTTGCGGCCTTTGCGTCCGCGCACCCATCCCGTCAACCCGATAGCGAATAAAAGAGAACTACGCCCGTTGCGAACGCGCGGGCTGCTTGTGGAGGAAATATCATGTCCGAACAGCTTCCCATTATCATCGCCGGGGGCGGCATTGGCGGCCTTGCAGCGGCCTTGGGCCTCGCCCGCAAAGGGTTTCGCTCCATCGTCCTGGAGAAGGCGCCGCAACTTGGTGAAATCGGCGCGGGCATCCAGCTTGGGCCGAATGCCTTCCACGCTTTCGACTATCTCGGCGTCGGCGACATGGCGCGGCGCATGGCTGTGTATATTGACAGCCTGCGCTTCATGGATGCCATGACCGGCGAGGAAGTTACGCGTATCCCGCTCGACGATACGTTTCGCACCCGCTTTGGAAATCCCTACGCAGTCGTCCATCGTGGCGAACTGTTCGGCGTCTTTCTGCGGGCTTGCCAGGAAAACCCGCTGGTTGAGCTGCGCGTCGGGTCGGAGGTGAAAACCTATGATCAGGATGGTTCCAGCGTCACAGCGTTCCTGGCCAATGGCGAAGCGGTCGTCGGTAGGGCTCTGATCGGGGCCGATGGGCTCTGGTCGAACATACGCCGCAAGCTCGTCGGTGATGGCGCCCCCCGCGTTTCGGGGCACACCACATATCGTTCCGTCATTCCGATCGAAGAGATGCCCGAAGACCTTCGCTGGAACGCGGCTACACTTTGGGCCGGCCCAAAATGCCATATCGTGCATTATCCGCTTTCCGGTTGGAAAACCTTCAATCTGGTGGTGACCTACCATAACGACGCGGCGGAACCGGTTGCGGGCTTGCCGGTCACGAAAGAAGAGGTCGCCAAAGGTTTCGCGCATGTGGCTCCGGTCGCTCGCCAGGTGATCGAGCGCGGCAAAGACTGGAAACTTTGGGTCCTTTGTGACCGCGATCCCGTATCGAACTGGGTCGATGGGCGGGTCGCGTTGCTGGGCGATGCTGCACACCCGATGCTGCAATATTTTGCCCAGGGTGCTTGTATGGCAATGGAAGACGCCGTCTGCCTTGCCGCGGAGCTCGAGGGCAACGAAGGCAGCCTTGAAAGCGCTCTCCTCGCCTACAATTCGAAGCGCGCGCTTCGTACCGCGCGCATTCAGCTTCAATCTCGCGAGATCGGTCAACATATCTACCATCCGGCCGGCGCCCATGCGCGGCTTCGCAATGCGATGATGCGCGCGAAGACCGCTGAGGATTGGCATGATTCAGTTGCGTGGCTTTACGGGACAACGGGCCTCGACGGAGCAGTCTCGTCTGAGATGCTGAAGTAGTTGCTGCCAGGCGAAGCCGACGCTTGACGATAGCGGCGTCCTATCGCGGCACTTTGAAGAGCTTTCGCCCAGTGGGCCTTACCAATATCCGGGTGTTTGCCAACATGGCGGAAGCCCGGATATTGCGCTCTTTTGCCTGCACTTCTCGCCGTCTAGACGACGACGGAAGTTTCCCGCGTCTGCCATCGCCGCGAGGCAGACAAGCTGATGGGACGCAAGCACTTAAATTTTCTACGTGCACTCAAGTCAACCTGGGAAACCGCCGCAGCGTAGGAACGAAGCCTCATCCTCTGTTGTCGCTCGGTCCAGGATCGCATTGCGATGGGGGAACCGTCCGAAGCGCCGGATGATGTCGCGATGCCCTTCCGCAAGACTGAGCCACGGTTGGCCCAATCGGGCATTGAGGACGACGGATGTATCCTGATCGTTCAGATCCTCCGAATGTGAGAACGGCAGACAGAAGAACAGCCTCAAGTCCGGGTCCACATGCTCCATGTGACCCATGTCCTGCGCTTGCCGTGCATAAGAGCGGGCGAGCGGATCAGTGGCGTACATGCGGCCTGTCCCGCGAAACGCATTGCGCGGAAACTGATCGGTGAGAATCAGGAGAGCTAGCGCACCCTGGGCCGTCGCCATCCAGTCGTCATGCCGGCGGCTCGCGACGGCCATATGCAGATCGACGTAGCGATCATGGAAGGCACGATCGAAGGCCGCGTTCTTGGCGAACCACTGGCCTCGCTCGCCGGCGTCCGCCCAGAAGGCGACGACGTCGGCGATAACGTCCGGCAAGCCGCCTGTCTTTTTGTGCAATGCCATCACGCGTCCCTCGATGGGTTATGGGTGCCCGCCTGTGAGGCGTTGCCATGGATCAAGACCCGGCCGGCGTAGATTCCCTCGGCAGTCTCGATGGCGAAACGCTCGCTGTCGCGACGGCGAACCTCGTCCATCACTCGCGTGCGCTCTTCGTCGCCGATGTCCATCAATGCCAGCGCTTTCTCGCCGAGCGCCAGGGCTGACTCGAAGGTTTCCCGAATCTGCCATGCGACCCCGGCGTGCACCAGTTCGATGGCATGCTCGCGGTCGAACGACCGGGCGAGAACCGGCACCAGGGGAAATTCCGCTTTCATCAGTTCCGCGATCTTCAGGCTCGCCTCGCGGTCGTTGACGGCAATGATAACGAGGCTTGCCGAGCCGGCTCCAGCCGTGTGGAGGATATCGAGCCTTGCCCCGTCGCCATAACAGACCTTGAACCCGAAATCCTGTCCGTCACGGATCGTATCCGTGTCGGTTTCGATGATGGAGATCGCACAGCCGCTGGCGAGAAGCGGCTGGCTCACGATCTGTCCGAACCGACCGAAGCCGATCAGCAGTACACTCGCCGACAGCCCGTCAGCAGCTTCGACACCGTCCATCGACGGCGCGCTTTTGGGCATCAGACGATCATGCAGGATGACCATAATGGGCGTTAGCGCCATGGAGACGATGATCGTCGCGGTCAGGGTGGCGTTGGCCTGGGCGTCGATGATGCCGGCGGTCGCGGCGGCGGCATAGAGCACGAAGGCGAACTCACCGCCCTGGGCCATCAGCACAGCGCGCTCGATCGCCTCGCGATTGTCGGCGCGAAACAGTCGGGCGACGGCATATATGCCGATCGTCTTCAGCGCCATGTAGGCGACGACCGCGATCAGGATCAGCCGCCAGCTGGCGGCGATGACCGACAGGTCGAGCGCCATACCGACACCAAGAAAGAACAGGCCGAGAAGGAGGCCCCGGAAAGGTTCGATATCGGCTTCGAGCTGATGGCGGAAGGACGATTCCGACAGAAGCACGCCAGCGAGGAAGGCGCCCATCGCCATCGAAAGGCCTCCAAGCTGCATGGCGAAGGCCGAGCCGAGTACGACCAACAGCGCCGCGGCCGTCATGACCTCACGCGCCCTGGCTTTGCCAAGCAGGCGGAACAGTGGATCAAGCAGATAACGCCCGGCCAGCACCAGCCCAAGGATGGAGGCAAGTCCGATCGCGACGGCGGTCAACCGCTCTCCCAACGTGACTGCTTCCGCGCTCGGCGCCAAGAAGGCCACAAGCGCCAGCAGCGGGACGATCGCAAGGTCTTCAAGCAGCAGGATGGCGACGATACGGCGGCCTTTCGGGGCACCGGCCGTCCGGCGTTCCTCCAGCATCTGCATGACGATGGCGGTCGAGGTCAGCACGAAGCCGGTTCCGGCGACGAAGCTCTGCGCCACGGGGTAGCCAAGCGCCAGCCCGACACAGATCAGCAGGCCGATGCAGGCGGCAACCTGAACAAGCCCCAGACCGAAGATTGCCCCGCGCATGGCCCATAGGGTTATGTCGCAAATTTATCATGATGTTAGAAGCGGCCAGATCTTCAGACGCAATTATGCTGCGAGCTCCGCAAAGACTTTAAATGGCGAGCGGTTGTCATTTGCGAACTGCTTCTTACGGATCATATGCGCCACTTCTATGCCCGCGATTGTCGCTGCGGCTGAATGAAACGCCTTAAAGCCCATCATCGGTTTGGTAATTCGCTTGATAAACCGGTGATCCTGCTCAAGGATGTTGTTGCGATATTTAACCTGCAGGATTTCAATCATTTTGCTGTGACCGGTGATTTTCAGGATTGTGTTTACAGCTTGTGCTCCGGCCAGATTGGCTCCGCTTTTATCAATGACAATTTTGTCTGGAACACCGTTGGCTGCGATGGCTTTCTTGAAGAAACGCCGTGCTGCAGCCAGATTCCGGCGTTCGGAGAGCATGAAATCCAGTGTTTGGCCATCTCGGTCAACGGCTCGGTACAGATAGGTCCATTGACCACGAACCTTGATATAGGTCTCGTCAACACGCCAGGAACGGGCCGTGGGTCGCTTGCGCGATTGCGCCTGGGCAGCGATCAGCGGTGAGTACCGGACAACCCATCGGTTCAAGGTCGCATGATCCACAGCAATGCCGCGTTCTGCCAGAATTTCCTGAAGGTCACGATAGGAAACCGGGTAACGCACGTAAAAGAAGACTGCATGCAGGATGATACTTTTTGGAAAATGGGTACCTTTGAAAGCGACCGTCATTCGCATTCGCCTCACTCAATTATGCGCACTGACGCTCACATAGCTCAGCAGAAGTGAAAATTTTGCGACACAGCCCATTGCACTCGCATTCGCCCGAGAGGGCTTGCGCACTGTGCAGGTCAATGGAATTCCAGATGATGGCGCTTTCGGGCGGAACGCGGATGCCGTCGTCATCGCCTTGAAGTCGAGGACGATCCCGGCGTCCGAGGCTGTCTCGCTGTTAAGGAGCGCCGTGACATGGCTGCGAGCTCGCGACGTCCAACAAGTCGTTTTTAAATACTGCTCCACGTTTGATTCAACGGACGCCGGCAATATCGGGCCGGTTATCGAAGCGCTGCTTGAGGAACTGGGAGAAACCATCACGATCGCCTGCCCAACCTTTCCGGAAAATGGCCGGACGGTCTTTCAAGGACATCTGTTTGTCGGGAATAAGTTATTGTCCGAGAGTTCGATGAGAGATCATCCTCTCACGCCGATGACCGATTTCAATCTCGTTCGTGTCCTGCAGAGGCAGACCGCTGTGCCTGTTGGCATCCTTGCGGCGGCCGATGTCCGAGCCGGGCCGGAGAGGGTGGCGGCACGGATAAGGGCGGCGGCGGCACAGAACCTCCGCATATTGATTGCCGACGCCGCGACAACTGAGGATTTGAACATAATCGGCAAAGCCAGCAGTGACCGAATGCTGGTGACGGGCGCCGCCGGGATTGGTGGAGCTCTTGCTCGTAACCATGCTGCAGCGTATCATCGCGAATGCAGAAGTGCAGAATTCGCCTGGCCACAAGGCCGATCGGTGGTTCTTGCCGGCTCCTGCTCGGTTGCAACCCGAGACCAGGTGAACCATGTTATCGGGCTTGGCTATCCAGCGACCAAAATCGATCCGATCGCAATCGCTTCTGGCGCACTTGACGTGGCTTCTGTTGCGGAATGGGCAGAGGCATCGCAGAGTTGGCCACCAATCATCTACTCCAGTTCGGATCCTGCGGATGTTCTAAAGGCCCAGGAGGTGTTGGGCCGTGACGAGGCCGGGGCATTGGTCGAAGACTTCCTCGGTGAACTGGCAGCCATCTTACAATCGGTCGGTTTCAGCAGGTTTATTGTGGCCGGAGGTGAAACATCGGGTGCGATTTCTGCAGCTCTGTCTGTTAATGCCCTTGAGATCGGGCCCGAGATCGATCCAGGAATTCCGTGGACGAGAGCGCCAGACGCTGGAGGACCGGCACTTGCTTTGAAGTCAGGAAATTTCGGCGCGCCGGACTTCTTTGAAAAAGCCAGGAGAATGTGCCAGTGATCGCCATCATGTCTGAAGAGACGAAAGTCCGGGATGAGATTGCATCGGTTGGCAGATCGCTTTTCGATCGTGGTCTTTCTCCGGGCTCGACCGGAAACATCAGCGTCCGGCTATCATCCGGGGAAGTTCTCATGACCCCGACGAACGCATCGTTGGGAACGCTTGATCCCAACCGCATCTCTAGATTTTCTGCCGAAGGCGTTCATCTCGAAGGCGACAAACCGACAAAAGAAGCATTTCTGCACCAGTGCGTTTACTGCAACCGCAAGAATGCCTACGCCGTCCTACATCTTCATTCAACTCATGCCGTTGCCCTCAGCATCTTGTCAGAGATTAATCGCGCAGACGCTCTACCGCCGCTCACCGCGTATTACGTTATGCGTGTCGGCAGGCTCCCAATAGTCGATTACTTCCCACCGGGCGATACGAGGTTAGCAGCGGCCGTTCAACTCAAGATCAGTCATGCGCATGCCGTGCTCCTCGCAAATCACGGCCCGGTCGTATCCGGAAAATCGTTGCTTGACGCGCAATACGCAATTGAGGAGTTGGAAGAGACGGCAAAGCTCTACCTGATGGTCACGGGCCTTAAAGTTTCGCCCCTTACGCCGGCGCAAGTTGACGAGCTCTCTAACAGATATATTTGTAAGTTCCATAATTAATATTATCTGATTTTCGATAACACATTGTTTTTATTATGTATATTGTTAATTCCTACAACATAGTGGTCGTTACCGCTTGTTGTTGCTGATTTCGACATCACGGATTTATCCGTGATGTATGTTTTCTCATACCCAGTTGCGGTCATCCCTTTTTCAAGGTGCCAAACGTCCTCGATCTTCTTCACGCCGTTCATCGTCGATCGAACAATCGTATTCGGCTACGATTTCTATCGCCCGACGCACCGCTTCCTCTTCTGGAAACAAGGCGATTTCAGTTTCATGCGTGGAACAAGGACGGATTCCGAAGCCCCAGACCGTGTACATCTCATTTCGAGCGAGCGTCGTATTACCTGGATCCACCACTTTTAGTGCGTATTTGGTTGCAGGCGGGGTCATGGGGGCGGTTCCATAAAAGCTCCCACTACTGACTTCGAGCTGACCAACATGGCAGCGCACGCCATCGAACTCTTCGCGCGCGGACGGTAAGCTACCAGCAAGGATGATCGCATTAGTTTTTGAAAAGTGACCGTAGAGCATATAGTGAAACCGCATATCGAGATCGAAAATACGTAACCGTGAGATCAGCTGATCGATACCTTCATATTTCAAGATACAAAAATAGGCGCAGCCTTCACAAACTGGAATGTCCGCTTCATCAAGAACCTGAGCGTTCTCGCCATACATGTCCCATGGAATTTCTTTTAACATTTTATCATCTCCAACCAGCCAATAGACATATTGTGAGACCAATAATCCACCGGCGCAAACAATGTCATGCGCCGCCGATAAAAAATTTGAAAAACCGAGCTTGGCGGAAACCAAAAATACGGCCACATTGCTTGGCAATGATGTTAGCTGGAAAAAGATGACGGTAATAGTCCATGGCACGGGGTTCGGTCATATACCGTTGTCGTCGCTGAAGTTTAGGCTGAGGTTGAGGTAACAGTTTCCGCAAGCTTCGTCTGGTACGGTCACGCCGAGCCATTGCTGGCTCGTTGATCCAGTTTGTTCGTCAACTCGACCTTTGAACGGTTCGTGTTCCTTCTTCAGAAGAAGTGCGACAATATGTCATTTATTTTCAATTTTAAGGGGGTAAAATCAGGGTAGTTTACACCTGTTTCAAGGCATTTCAGCCACCTTTGAACATTCAACCATTTGATATTATTGTATTTTTATGCTTTAATTTAAAAGTCAGCATTTTTTAGCTGATGCTCAGTCATTTTAAAACAAGGAGTATTTGATGATTGATAATAAACCCACCCACGCTGGCATGAAACCTATGACAGGCCTGGAATTACAAGCTGCGCGTCGCGCTGCCGCCGACAGGTTCTACCAAATCGGCATGTCCTATGTTCCTGAAGGTTATACTGTAAAATTCAGGAAAAGCCTGTCGGGGGTTCATCGCGGTTGGTTGCGCCGAATAGAAGCCCCGCGACCAGTCACACGCAAAAGCCTTTACATTTTTTTACATGAGTGTGCCCACGCACATCTTCACTGTGGTGGACCAAAATTGCCCGTACACGTAAAAGAACTACAGGCGGAAAAATGGGCGCATAGCAAAATGAGAGAACACGGCATTCCCGTCCCTCGTACTATGACAGATCGTGCCAAGGCATATGTTGCCCGGAAGATCGATCGAGCCGAAAAACGGGGAGCAAAATCAATTGACCGGGAAGCTCAGCGCTTCGCATCATCCCGCAATATGAAAACTTCACACTGACAGCCCCAAAGGTGAGCAAATTATCAATTTGGGAATTTCGCGAATTCCCAAATTGTGAACAAAATCCGCAGGATCGATGCAGCTGGTTGCGTGGTCCACTTGCAACTGCTTTGACAGGGCGATACTCAAGGCCGTTCAGCGTACGCCACGCGTTTTCACAACTGGCCGACTATTTCATTCCGGGTGATTTGACTTCTTCAGAACGCGTAACGGTGCAGCCATCGTTACTGGAAAACACAATGACTGGCTTTTCAGCGAGCGGCAGCTCAAATCCATGGTTCCCAACTGACGCAAAAAATATGGCCGTCAGGCGGGTCGGTTCGTTTCTCCCTGCCCGGCTACGAAGTCCTGCCCTTATTCACTCTCCCGATAGGCTTCCGCTCTGTTCTTGTAGATCAGCCTCAACGATTGCCGTCCCGAAAACGGGCCGGTTTACCGAGACGGTAGAAGCGACTGAATGTACGCGCATATCCTGCGTCCGGGTTTACGTACCAGAGTTCGGAGGTAATGCCATTTGGCACGATACGTCCCAGACGCGGATGACCCAGGAATGTGCCCACAAGGCATGTTGTGTTCCGACGATCAAAATCCCAGTTGTTGATCAATGGCGCTTCCGCCAGTTCCTTGGGGTCTGGATGCTCTCCATTGAGCAAGCGTTCGAGATCATGAACAAGCGCCTTGAGGGCCTTGATTTCTGCTGCAAGTCTTTCCCGGTCGAATTTACCATCGTTGTGAACAATAGCCATGACATCTTCCTTTCGTCTGGATATGCGGGATCGTTCGTGCCCGCGTTTGCGAGCGCGTTTTTGGAATGAATTCAGATTGTCGGTTGGGCTGGGCGTCAGTCTGGAACGGCTGTTCAGGTCGGACCGGGTGCGTTCGTGTCCTTAGAATTGTTATCTGCTGCGCTCACCGAAACATGACTGCCCTGCTGATCCTGTCGCCGGATGGCATCGTCAAGAATGGCGGTGACGGCATCGCCTTCCAGAACGCCATGTTCGAGCAGTGTTTTGGAAAGTGTTCTGTGCGCTACCGCGTAACGGACAAGTCCGTGACGGGCAATGTCGTAGGCTTTTTGCAGCCGCTCATCGACATGGCTGGTTATGGGATGGGTTTCATGGAGCAGTTCCCGTCGTGCCACGCCGTCGCAAAACAGCAATGGGCGCTCTCTGGCAAAGCCGTATGTCGTTTCCATTGCCAGCGCCAGGTCGGTTGCATTCGCGAGGTCGCTACCCGGCTGCATCCCGGAGCCGACAGAGACATCCCCCAGGACAAGCTCTTCCGCTGCCCTTCCCGCAAGCATCACGGCAAGATTATCTTCGCAATCCTTTTCCAGCGGAATTAACTTGCGACGCGCCGTCGCAAAGCCGAATCCCACCTGCTCAGCTATACTGAGCGTCAACGGATGGCCGACTTGTAACATATGACGAATGACCGCATGACCTGCCTCGTGCACCGCCATGCGCCAGCGTTCCTCCGGCAGAATTGGTCTGTGATTGCCGGAAATGCCCTTTTCAATATCCGTCCAGGTAAGCCGACGCTTCTCGCGGCGTGCCTGCTGGCGAGCCCGACGGACAATCCGCTCGATATCGGCTCCGGTCATGCCCTGTGCCTTTAGCGCCAGGGGACGCAGATCGCGCAAACGCCTGAGACGTTCATCTGATTTGCAAGCTGTCATCGCTGTTGCTCCGCTTGTCGTGTTTCCAGCATAGCTTCAAGATCAGCACCCAGATGATGCGCGAGAATGCCGACCAGTGCATCCGTGTCGGGTTTTTGTATCCGGACATGGGTTTCCAGCCGTCCAGACCGTAACAATGCGTCATCAATATCGTCGGGCCGATTGGTGGCACCCACAATGACGATGCCTTCCTGTCTGATCGCACCATCCATCAATTCGAGCAGTTGATTGACGACAGCGTTCCAGTAATCCGCATAATCGCGGGACGGATCCTGACGTCGCCCGATGCTGTCGATCTCGTCAATAAACAGGATGACCGGGGCATGAGACGCCGCTTCCTCAAAAGCACTCTTCATGCGCAGCAACACATCACCAAGATGGCCCATCCGAAGCCATGTTGCGATAGAGGTCGCGAGGACAGGAATGCACAGGCTGTTACACAGCGCCCGTGCAAAAGTGGTCTTGCCGGTGCCAGGCGGGCCAGACAGAAGCAGCCGAGTGCTGATGTCAGACCAGACGAGTGATCCTGATGTCCACAATGCAAGGTCTTCCTTGAGCGCCAGCGCCCAATTAACCGCCTCGCCATAGCCTGACAGGTTTTCCACGCATAGAGTTGGCGTTCGACGCATGACGCTCTCTGCGGAATCGACGTCACTGAAGCCAGCATTGAGCGGTTCAGGTTCAATCAATCGGCTGTCGGAAACAATCTTTCTGCCATGCCGACCGCGTTCTCCTGTCGAGAACGGGTTTTTATCATCGGCCTTATCCTTCTTTTTATCTGCCTCTTTCTGCTTTTGCTTCTGCTCCTGCACCTGATGTGCCTGCTTTCTCCCCTCCAATTCCCATTGGGCCAGCAGATAAGCGAAGGTTTCCTGGCGTGTGGCTGCCTCCCGGAACGAATGTCTCAACTCTCGTAATGAATCGAGCGTGAACTCCTCTGGAAAAACGGTGTCGGCATCGTGTGCAGTCACCGTATCGAGCAGCCTGTTGAGAAGTGCGCCGTCAAGGGCGCCGGTGTCGAAGACAATATCTGCCACCACTTTCAGCCCGGCCGGAATCTCGTATTGCATATCAACGATACCGAGAAGCCATTCGCCGCGTGACAGTGCATCCCCAATGCTGTCTTCGTCAATCAGTGCCAGTTTCTCAAATCCGTCAGCATCGATAGTATTGATAATGACATCTGCCGGACGGAGGCGGCCCCTTGTCCGCTTTAACTGCCGGATTGTTGTCGTTCCCCAATGCTCGAGAGGTCGCGCTACAACATGCCCGCGATAAAGCCGCTGTTCACTCAACATCCGAAGCAGGATATCTTCAAAGCCCTCGATATCAGTGCGTATAATGACAAGCCCGGATTGTCTGCGTGAAAGCTCCATCAAGTGGTTTTGCCCGAAGCTCCCCTCCTCCAGAGCCCGTGCCAGCAGATGACAGACTGCGACATCACCAATGTCCGGCTCGACACGAAAACAACGCAGGAGTTTCAAAAGATATGTTCGCTCAACGGGAGCGTGGCGCATGTCGCTCAGAAACATTGGAAATGGCAGCGAAAGGGCAAACTGATCTTGCACGCTGGAAGCATCCAGATTGAAGCTGGCACCGAGATAAGCGTTCAAGACACGCAGATCATGAACCGGATGACCGGTCAGAAGCATGGCCGGTCTATATTCGTCACCGGGGTCGGACGCCGGGTCCGGCATATCGAAGCGCATCGTGAAAAATCCATCGACATCGACTTCGGTGTGAGACAATAGATCGAGTTCGCAGAAAACCTGTCGCAAGTCGCGATACAAAGCATGTTTCAAACGGGCAAGCAGATGCCGCCCAAGCCGGCTTGCGCCGGGTGGTGAAGTGGTCATGAAGCGACCTCATGGATAGAAAGAGTGAATTCCTAAGCATATCCCGAAAAGCGGCAACCCGCTTTGGGATCGAGATATGCGTACAGCAAGGAGGTAGTGTGGCTCCAGCGACTCCGTTTTAATCCGGACCGCTCCAGCGGCATCTCGTCAACGCGACGCGTTATCAGGCGTCAGGATTTGAGCTTGCGGTACAGTCACGCTGTCGAGCGCTTCGAGTGCAATCTTCATCAGTTCCTGCTCCAGCAACTGCGCCTGCTCGCTTTGTGTATCTGCAAAAGTGTCGCCGATCCGGATGAGAAGGTCTCCCCAGAGACCCTCCTGCAACGCCACTATCTTGTCCGCAATCCCAGCTTTGCCGAGCAGTTGATCAAGATCAAATATCGACCAGACCCCGGTTTCTTCATCACTGTCATCGAGCAGCGGGTCGATCAGTGCAAATTCGCAGTGCTCAATGTCGATGTCATAATATTGCCGTGCCAAACGGGCCCATGCCGACGGCAGGGTCGCGACTTCATTGCGCCATTGATCTAGCGCGTCTTTATGCATGCTGATGCAATAGATCATACTTATTATCCGCAACGCTTTCTTTTCAGCATCGTAATGCACCAGATCAAAAGCGTACGGTGCGTTCTTGGGCAATGCCGAAGTCGCAGTCGCAAGGATAACTTCACCCGGTGCAGATTTCCGGTCAACCGAACTGGCGACGCGATTAAGAATATCGCGTGTAATTGGCATCGCACGTGTCGGTGCCGTATCACCAGAAACCTTTGCCCGCGCCGATGCTTCTTCAATAAGTGCGAGGATTTTCTCACCCTCGTTCCAGATTGCCCACCGTAGAAGGACGTCACGAACGGCGCATTTCTGCCTGGCCCGATCTTCAGCGTGGGCAATACTGTTAAACAACCACGCCACGTTTTGCGACGCATGCAATTCTCGTCCGACATTACGGATCGGGATTTTGTGTTCTATCAAGTCAATATAGCCGACGACAGTTTCTGCAAACATAAGTCCTCCTTCCCCGAAGCGATTGCTGGTCGCCGGAGCAAAATAGTGTGAAAAGTCGGCCGCGCTTGCCCGTGCAAGCAGCGTCAGATTTTGAAGACAGCAAAGACCGTGACGTTGCGCGCGAACGCACACGACCAGAGCGTCAAAAGGGAAATTGGGAGTTCGGGCGTTAAAGAGCGCCGAACACGTTGAGAGCGGAAATTATTTCCGCTGTCGAGCCGCCATGCCGACGAGGAATTCAGGGCGCAGATCTTTTAATTGCGAACGAATAGCGATAATGCTCAGCATAGCTTGGCTCCTGTTGTTGGCAGGCTAAGTTAGTCTCCATTCTGGTGTTCCAGCACCGGAATGGAGGCGTCTGATCAATCAGACAAAGTGACTATTGCAGGATCTCAAACGCGTCGCAAGGATCCAAAACGAAAAAAGATCTCCAGACAGCATTTTTATCTAAGTCCCGGATATCACCGGCTTTTTCCGCTTCACTAAAATAGTGAAAAAACGTAGTGGCCATCAGCCTTTTGCGCTGTGATGAACACCTGAGGAAGCCTGAATGTGGAGCTTGAAAGTTATCCACAGGCTGGGCCGTAGAACCTGTTTCAGCAGCAGGCTGACCTGCACATGTGCCATGAAAAGCGATGCCGCGGCCACGGATGATCCCAACAATGGGCTGTTTACTTGCACAGCCTTCAACGACCCCATGTCGCCGCCAATCTCGAGAAATCCGATTCATGTGCAAACAGCGTTTCATGAAGTAATGGGGGGAGAACAGACAAAAGGTGCAAACTACGTTTGTAAAATCGCCAGGTTGAGATCAACGCTAGATGGCTTTGAAAGCGATGCTCAATGTTTGGTGTCATCAGAAGCCCTGCCAGGCTTCAGATGTACCTTGCGACGGAAGCCCCAATTCGTTTTGGTATATTTGGCGATCAGATCATCAAGGACGTCCAGAGAAGCGTCTTCATTGAACCCCTGCTCTTTCAAGGCTTCCAGCACGCGATTGATGAGCTGATCAAGAGAGCGAGGGTCATCAGCTTCTGATGCAAGCAGAACCATAAAATGCAGCACGATCCGCGCAATGTCGTCACGCGTCGGTTTACGCTCTGCCTTCAAACGGTCCCGATAGTCCTTCTGCCGTTCACGCTGCTTGCGCAAACGCTCCCCCTGCTGCCTGCTCGATACCATGGCTTCTCCAATATACACACCAATAATCAAAGCTTGAGCTCGAAAACCGTCGGCGCAAAGCATTTTTTTTACCACTCCGCGTCTGCCCGCAAACGGCGTTCGTCCTTGAATCGGATATCTCGAATCCAGCAACGTTTGTCCGGAACCGTGCAACGCGCTTCTCGAAACTTGAATCGGATTATTGCAAATTATTGCGATTTGAAATGCGTTGCTGGCAAATTGGAACGACATGCCGCCACATTGCGATGCGTTACCCGCAATTCCAGATGCAGTGCCGGAAAATCATTGCAATCTGTATTGCTCGCAGGGCTAGCCACCGCAAACGCCGTTCGCATCATCATGATCGATTCGAACTCCTGATGTTTCCGGAACAAGGTCGCTGCTTCTGTAGCCATTCTTAAGTTATGGAAAACAATGGCACTGTTCACAACAGATGCGGCGACTGAAACTCGCTTACTGTCCTTCTGCGCTACGAATGGCTGGGCACGCAATCACATCGCCGTTCATAAAAACATGGTGCGGCCAATATCCCACCCGTATCGCAGATTGTTTGAATTTGGGACTTGCCTACCTTTTCTTTTGGTGGTGTCATTCTACATACGACGACGTGTTACTCGTCGGGCCTGTATTACTTAAAAGGATTATTTTATGCAGATTTATAGTGGGGACCTGGTGGCTATCGCCACGCTTCTCAAGAAATACATAACGGATTCTGCCAATACAGAACCGGGTTGGGGAGTGGCAACCACTCTCCTGTCTCATGGCAAGTTCTGGCGTGTATCGACACAATCCGGAAACGCCCGTTTCTCAATCCCCAAGGCCTGTTTCGCGAATGCGCAGGCCGAAGTGATTTCGCCTCGCAACCATCGCCAGAAGCAGTTCTACTATGTCGAGGGCTACGCTTGCGATCTCGAATTGCCGATCCCGCTACACCATGCCTGGCTCGTCAACAGCGAAGGTGAGGTTTTCGATCCAACCTGGTCGGACGCGGAGCAATGCGTCTATTTTGGAATGAAGTTTAAGACCTCTTA
>NZ_JBHEEO010000029.1:0-46374 GCF_041929965.1 Brucella oryzae
CAAGGCTGGCCTGTAACCGAAATCGAAGCTCTTATGCCTTGGAACTTCAAGTCTAACGCCATCGGCTGACCGCTTACACTGGGAAAATAGACAAAATAAAACGTTCGGTGCCCTTACATCGTGTCGCGTACGCGTTCCCATGCTTTGGTCAAATGGCGCCCCAGCACTTCGGAAAGCCGGGTTGCGTCACGGGCTTCCAGGGCCTTAATCATCTCTTCGTGCTCGGCTACAGCCGCCGCCCATTTCTCCGCACCTTCATGCCCTACAAAGCGGATGCGCTTCAACCGTGTCTGGAGCATCTGGTGAATGTCCGCCAGCGTGGGGTTTTTGGCGAGACGAACGATAGCCAGATGAATCTGCTGGTTGAGTTTGTAATATTGCAGGCGGTCAGAATGCTTATAGCGCTTGATCATTTCATCGTGCAGCGCCCTAATCTCGGCAATTTCCTTGCCGGTCGCAAGCTCGCAGGCGAGCTTCCCAGCAAGCTCTTCCAAAGTGCGCAGAACAGTGAGCATGTCCTTTACGTCGGCTGGACTAAAACGCTTAACAACGGCACCGCGGCTTGGAACAAGCTCGACCAGACCTTCGCTTGCCAAATATTTGATAGCCTCGCGCAACGGCGTTCGTGACACGCCGAGTTGCTCACCGAGCTGGCCTTCATGCAGACGCGTACCGGGTTCCAATTGCCCTTCGATAATCATGTCGCGCAGATGATTAACAAGCATATCATGCAAAGCAGTGCGGCGGAATGCTTGTGAGCCGTTGTCGGCTTGTTCGATTTTCTGAATTTCGTCCATCGACCTTTTTCTCAAAGAGTGGGCTCGAATCCTCACCTCATTATTTGAGGTGAGGATGGCTGGGCTGCTCCCGACCGTCAATATAAAATGCTGCATACAGAATACAAAATGCTTGCGTGGGGCAGGGGGGCTGTCATATGTATACTGCATACAGAATGCAGATGAGGAGGATGCTAATGACCGTTACTGGCGCTGAACCGAGCGTGATTGCGCTTGCAATGGGGGATCCAGCCGGTGTCAGTCCCGAGCTGACAGCGCATCTGCTCGCTTTGCCGGATGTCAAAGAAGAAGCGCATCTCATCGTCTTTGGTGATCGTCGCATTCTGGACGATGGTGCACGTATCGCGGGTGTCGAACTGGAACTGCAGGATGCCAGTATCGAAAACGCGCCGAACATGCCGGTCGGTAAACACGTTTTCGTTGACTTGAAGAACCTCGATCCGAAAGATGTTGTGCGTGGTGAAGCCACGCTGATCGGTGGAACTTTCGCAACCCATAATTTTCGCACTGCATTGAAATTTGCCGATGCTGGACATGCGCAGGCTGTTTGCTTTACGCCGTTCAACAAACAAGCCATGCGGTTTGCTTATCCCGGTTACGACGACGAAATTCGCTTTGTTGCCGACGTGCTGAGCTTTACGGGCAAGGTTCGTGAGTTCAACGTTTTGGAGAGAGTCTGGAACGCGCGTGTGACGTCGCATATTCCACTCAAGGATGTGGCCTCAACCCTGACCGTCGAAGGAATTCTAGCGGAACTGGAACTGGCTTGGACATGCCTGAAGAATGCGGGATACGACAACCCGAAGATTGCGGTGGCCGGTCTCAATCCGCATGCCGGAGATGGAGGCAGTTTCGGGATGGAGGAAATCGACATCATTGAGCCTGCTGTAAGGGCAGCAAAAGCTAAGGGGTTTGATGTCGATGGTCCGTTGCCGGCTGATACAGTGTTCTTGCGTGCTTTGAAAGATGGCTTTCAAGCGGTGCTGACCATGTACCACGATCAAGGTCAGATCGCGATGAAGTTGATGGGCTTCGATAAAGGCGTGACGATGATGGGCGGGTTGCCGTTCCCGCTTTGTACTCCCGCCCATGGTACTGCCTACGATATTGCCGGGAAGGGTGTCGCTGACGTGGGGGCCACGCGCGAAGCGATCCTGCTCGCGGCACGAATGGCGAAAAGAGCGGCAACACTTTCAGACGCTGCCTGATTTTCGACATTTTAACACCATCGGCATAGGGGGAGGCCCGTGCCGCTCATCTGGGAGGATAGATCATGAAGAAGTCTTTGTATATTGCGGGCCTGGCAGCAGGAGTGGCAGTGATCGCATCATCTGCTCTGGCATTCGAGCCGACACGGCCCGTGGAGTTTGTTGTGACTGCCGGGCCGGGTGGTGGCACGGATATTTTCGCGCGTACAATTCAGGCGATCATCGGTAAGTATGACCTGATGAGTGCGCCAATCGTCGTCACAAACAAGGGCAGCGCAGGCGGAGCGGAAGGCTTTGTCTATACTGCCGGCTACAAGGGTGATCCCTACAAGCTCGCTTTCGGCACCAACAACGCATATCTCTTACCGGTGCGGGCCAAGGTGCCTTATAAGTCGGCAGACTTGGTTCCTGTTTCAGCGCTTGCCTCGGACGAATTCATCCTTTGGGTCAACGGAAAGTCCGATTTCAAGACCGCTGCGGAGTTTGTCGCCAAGGCCAAGGACGACGCGAGCATGAAGGTTGGCGGCAGCCAGTCCAAGGACGTTGATCAGATCCTGACATCCATGATCAACGATGCCACGGGCTCCAAACTCGGCTATATCCCGTTCAAAAGCGGTGGTGAAGCAGCTGTGCAGCTTGCGGGCGAGCACATCGCGGCCAATGTCAATAATCCGAGCGAGAATCTCGGTCAGTGGCAGGCAGGCATGGTGAAGCCGCTTTGCGTCTTCAAGGGAGAAAAGCTCAAGGGTGACGGCAAGATTTCCGGTGATATGGGGTGGAGCGACATCCCTACCTGCAAGGAAGCAGGGATTGCAATCGAAAATTACTCGATGCCGCGAACCGTATGGCTGCCCGCTGGTGTCGATCAGGAAGTCGTCGATTACTATGCAGGCGTACTTAAAAAGGTTGCCGAGACACCGGATTGGGCGAAGTATCTTGCCGATAGTTCGCAGTCTGCCGCCTATATGAGCGGTAATGATCTCTCATCCTTTATCAAGAACGATGAAACAGCGGTAACGGCTGTGTTGAAGCGTGAAGGCTGGCTCGCCAACTGACGTTTTGTGCATTTGTGCAGACGCCAATGGCGTCTGCACCATTCATCGAAGGAGCTCATCCCATGAGTGAGAAAGGTGGAGACGGTGTTTCCCGTTTCATCGTTGAGGCGGGCGTCGCTCTTTTGACGGGCGCGCTGGGGGCGGCGGTCTGTTACGGCTCACAGCAGGCTGGTATAGGCTGGACGGAAATGGGGCCGGATGCGGGTTATTTTCCGTTCTACATCGGGCTGCTGATCATGTTCGGAAGTGCCGTCAATCTCGTTGTGGCATTTGTAAAACACCGCGGTAGCGGGGAGATATTCGTCGAACTCCCGCGGCTGAAACCTGTTCTCGGTTTCGCCTTACCGCTGGTCGCCTTCGCTACCATATCGACGGTTCTCGGACTTTATGTAGGCACGGCACTCTACATCGCTGGAGCGATGATGTTTCAGGGACGCTACAAGTGGTGGGCTTCCGTGCCAGCTGGTATTGCCGTTTCCCTCTTCTTTTTCGTCATTTTTGAAATCGGCTTCAAGGTTCCGCTCCTTAAAGGCCCGGTCGAGGCTTTCTTCGGCATTTATTGATACCGGAAAGTCCGATGTCTTTGGAGGAAAGACATGGAAAACTTCAGTCTCCTGATGGATGGCTTTGCCCACATACTCAGTTTCAATCACGTTCTACTGATGATGCTGGGGGTGACGCTAGGAATTCTGGTTGGTGTCCTGCCGGGATTGGGCGCGCCTAACGGCGTTTCCCTGCTTTTGCCGCTGACATTCACGATGGACCCTATCTCCGCGATTATTCTGCTTTCCTGTATGTATTGGGGGGCATTGTTCGGCGGATCGACCACGTCCATTCTGTTCAATATTCCAGGTGAGCCTTCGTCCGTTGCCACCACTTTCGATGGTTATCCGATGGCGAAGGACGGACATGCGAGCCGCGCCCTGACCCTTGCTTTCGTTTCGGCTGGCATCGGCGCGCTGGCTGGCGTGGTGATGATTACTTTGCTCTCGAGCTGGGTTGCCAATTTCGCCCTGCGGTTTTCATCGCCAGAATATTTCGCTGTTTATTTTCTGGCTTTTGCCAGCTTCATATCCATGGGCGCTCAATCGCCCTTCAAGACGCTCGTTTCCATGATGATCGGTTTTGCCTTCGCTTCGGTGGGTATGGACACGATCTCTGGCAATTTGCGCCTGACATTCGAAATACCGGAACTCATCAAGGGTATTTCCTTTCTGATCGCAGTGATGGGCCTGTTCGGGATCGGTGAACTGTTGCTGACAACGGAAGAGGGGTTGCGCTTTGATGGCATCAAGGCACGGGTGCGCCTCGGAGAGATCGGGCGCACACTACTGGAAATGCCGCGTTACTGGTTCACACTTGCGCGCTCCACGCTTATCGGTATCTGGATGGGCATAACGCCAGCAGGGCCAACTGCTGCATCCTTTATGAGCTACGGGGTGGCTCGTCGTTCCGCACGCGATAAATCGAAATTCGGCAAGGGCGATCCCCGTGGTATCGTTGCTCCGGAAACTGCAGACCACTCTGCTGGCACCTCCGCGCTTCTCCCCATGCTGGCGCTTGGCGTTCCGGGTTCGGCTACCGCTGCCGTCATGATGGGCGGCCTGATGATCTGGGGCCTCACTCCTGGCCCGACATTGTTCACGGATCGTCCGGATTTCGTATGGGGCCTGATAGCATCCATGTATCTCGGCAATATCGTTGCCGTCATTCTGGTGATTGCGACTGTGCCGCTCTATGCATCTATCCTGCGCGTGCCGTTCTCGATTATCGGACCGATCATCGTAGCGGTCATTTTCTCCGGTGCTTATCAGGTCGCCAACTCGATAACCGACGTCTGGCTGGTGATCGCATTTGGTGTGCTGGGCTATATCTTCAAGAAGCTTGATTATCCGCTGGCACCATTGGTTCTCGCCATGGTTCTGGGCGATAAGGCAGAAGATGCCTTCCGTCAGTCGATGATGATGTCTGGCGGTGAGCTTTCGATATTCTGGTCGAATGGCCTGGTTGCGTCGCTGATGACGCTTGGCGTCTTCCTGCTTGTTTCACCCGCCATCTTCTGGGGTATCGGCAAACTGCGTAGCCGGAAACCCGAAGTTCCCTCCGGTAACGGTAACGTGGCCTGATTTCGATGGATTATGCAAAAGAACGGGAATGTAAGTTGAAACAGACGACTTCGAAATGGACACGCGAAACCTGGCCAATTGCAGCAGCGATGATCCAGTATCCCAATATGTTGCCGGATGGCAGTTCGGTGCAGGATCAGTCAGCGGAAGATTGGGCTCGCACTTTGTCCGACGTTGCGGATGCAGGGTTTACCGAACTCGATCCGACTGACAGCTGGTTGCGGCTGGCGGATTTGTCACCCGCCCGTCTTGGTGAATTTATGGCGGTCGTCAAATCGCTCGGCTTCACTATTCCTGCGATTTCGACCTCGCGGCGCAGCGTGATTGACGCACGATATGGAGACGAATATCTGGCCTATGGGCACAGGGTCATCGACACGGCAAAGGAAATCGGTGCAAGCTGCGTTTCCTTCGGGCTTTTCGAACCGCTGACAGACGTGCAGAAACAGGCATTATGGTTCTGGACGGTTAATGGAGCGAAGAATCCGGACGATCCTGCTATCTGGAACAAGGCTGTTGAACGAATTCGTGAACTTGGCCGCCATGCAGAGGAACTCGATATAGAGCTGTCGCTTGAAATGTATGAGGATACTTATCTCGGTACTGCGGACAGTTCGGTTCGTTTTGTCGAGGAAGTCGGCCTCGATAATGTCGGGATCAATGCCGATCTGGGCAATCTCATTCGTCTGCATCGTCCGGTCGAGCATTGGCAGCAGATGATGGAGAAGGTCGCGCCTTACGCAAAGTTCTGGCACGTCAAGAACTACACCCGTACAGAAGATCCAGCCTCCGGTGTCATCGTCACACATCCTGCTCCCCTCGAAAGCGGGATCATCAATTATCGTGCAGCGATCAGAATGGCGCTGGATCACGGATTTGCCAGCCCGTTTTTATGTGAACATTATGGTGGCGACGGGCTTTCCGTTTCGGCTACAAATCGTGACTATCTGCGCCGCATCCTGCCTCGCGGCTAAGACCCAGATCAAGGACTGTTTTAATGACGACGATTTTCGATGCGCCGGAGGAGTTTGCCTCGACCGCTCTTGCCGGGTTCGCCAGTATCTATAACCGCTATGTTCGCCATGTGCGTGGCGGCGTTGTTCGTTCCACCAAGGTGCCTCAAGGTAAGGTCGCTGTAGTCGTTGGAGGCGGCTCGGGTCATTACCCGGCATTTGCCGGGTATGTGGGGCCAGGCCTTGCGGATGCGGCCGTTGCTGGTGACGTATTTGCTTCACCTTCCACGGCAGCGGTGGCACGTGTCTGCCGACAGGCGCATAAGGGCGGCGGTATTCTGTTGGGCTTTGGCAATTACGCCGGAGACGTTCTTAATTTCGGTGTTGCCGCCGAACGTCTGCGTGCCGAAGGTATCGACGTCCGTATCGTGCCCGTAACAGACGATGTGGCCAGCGCTCCGGCAGATATGCATGAAAAGCGACGCGGCATTGCTGGTGATCTGGTTGTGTTCAAGATTGCAGGTGCCGCTGCCGAGGCCGGTCTGTCGCTGGACGAAGTCGAACGGCTGTCACGTCATGCGAATGCCAACACCGTGTCTTTCGGCGTTGCCTTCAAAGGCTGCACCTTGCCCGGCGCTCCACAGCCGCTCTTTACCGTACCGGAAGGCCAGATGGCGCTTGGTCTCGGCATTCATGGCGAACCAGGAATCAAGGAAGAGGCGATCTTGCCTGCCTCTGGTCTGGCAAGCCTGCTGGTGGAGAAGCTTTTGGCGGAGCGTCCAAAAGGAACGCAACGGGTTGGCGTTATTCTGAACGGTCTTGGAGCAACCAAATACGAAGAGCTATTTGTCCTGTGGACAGCGATTGCGTCGCTTTTGGAGAATGCTGGTCTTGATGTTGTGGCGCCAGAAGCGGGTGAATTTGTTACCAGCCTCGACATGCAGGGTTGTTCGCTGACCCTTCTCTGGCTCGATGACGAACTCGAGCGCTACTGGACGGCAGCTTGCGATACCCCCGTTCTGCGTCGGGGCGAGGCGATTGCGGTCGAGCCTGCGGACGATATCATTGCCAAAGAGGATGCCGCCCCCGATTTTGCTCAGGCCGATGAGGCCGGACGTGCCGGTGGCGTTTGCATCCAAGATATTTTGCACGCCGTCGCCGACGTGCTGATCGAGGCCGAAGAAGAACTGGGTCGCATCGATGCCTTCGCAGGCGACGGCGATCATGGGCAAGGCATGCGACGTGGCTCTACGGCTGCAAAAGATGCAGCTGATCAGGCCGTCAAGGCCGGGGCGGGGACCGCAAGCGTATTGGCTGTTGCAGGCGACGCTTGGGCAGACCGGGCTGGAGGAACATCCGGAGCGCTATGGGGACTTCTGCTGCGCTCATGGAGCGCAGAGCTGTCCGACAATGGCAACATTGATGATCGTGCAGTGGTTCGCGGCGGTAGGCGCGCGCTTGATGCCGTGACAAGCCTTGGTAGGGCAAAACCCGGTGACAAGACATTGGTGGATGCGTTTGTTCCTTTCGTGGAAACGCTCGAAAACGCATTTGCATCTGGCAAGTCTCTGGCCGATGCTTGGAATAAAGCTGCGGAGACAGCAAAGGCAGCAGCCGAAGCGACAGCGCCGCTTGCTCCGAAACTCGGTCGGGCAAGACCGCTGGCGGAAAAGAGCATCGGTCATCCCGATGCCGGGGCCATTTCGCTGGCGCTGGTCGCGGAAACCATCGGCAAGAAGCTTAAGAACTGATAGCCGATTAGGGAAACTGGCTTGGAGCCAGTCCCTGACCGGCAAAAGGTAATTATTTGATTAGCAATTAGGCCGGGAGGATTTGATAGAAATTATCAAGTTTTCCCGGCTTCGAGTGAGCTACCAGTATGACCAGTTTTTCCTGGTCGAAAACGCGAAACCAGTCTTCCCATTCCACGACTTCAAGTCCGCCTGCATCCAAGGGCCGTTCGACATCGGCAACGAATTCCGGCTCGAAAACAATTCGTAATACCGGCGCAGCATCGGGATCTATGGAAGCGCTGATAAATGCCGGGTTTCCGTTGCGAGCGGCCACCCAGTCCCGAATGGCTTCATGCGTATCGAGGGTGATAGTTTCACTCATCGGGGGTATTCCTCCGGTTGCTGTCATTAAGGACATTTTTGGCTCGGTTGGCAGGTGAGCCAAATGGAAGCTTTTGTTATTTGCCATAGTAATCAGATAGGTCCGCCGGGGTTTCTGAAAAGGCGCAGCTCTATTCACTTTCTCCGTGAATCTGCAATTGGGGTAAAATCTTTCAACACATCCTGTTGACGACGGCTTTGCGTTCATTCATGTCGTAAACCGACTATCTGCTGTTACAGCCTGGAAATCCCCAAAATGACTGAACGTCTCTCACTCGCACGCGACCGCATCAATGTTCTTCTACTGGAGGGCATCAATCAAACGGCCGTCGATTACTTCAAAGCTTCCGGTTACACCAATGTCACGCATCTGCCGAAGGCACTGGATAAAGCCGATTTGATTGAAGCGATTTCGTCAGCGCATATCGTTGGCATTCGTTCCCGAACGCAACTGACTGAAGAGATTTTTACTGCGGCTAACCGCCTGATCGCAGTCGGTTGCTTCTCGGTTGGGACTAATCAGGTTGAGCTGAAAGCTGCACGCAAGCGCGGCATTCCGGTCTTCAATGCACCATTTTCGAACACCCGTTCCGTTGCGGAACTGGTTATTGGCGAAATCATCATGCTGATGCGCCGGATTTTCCCACGCTCCGTCTCCGCACATGCAGGCGGTTGGGACAAAACGGCAACCGGCAGTCGTGAAGTGCGTGGCAAGACGCTTGGTATCATCGGTTATGGCAATATCGGTTCGCAAGTCGGTAATCTGGCCGAAAGCCTTGGTATGACCGTGCGTTATTTCGATACGTCCGACAAGCTGCAATATGGCAATGTCAAACCAACTGTGAGCCTCGACGAACTGTTGAAGATTTCAGACGTTGTCAGCCTGCACGTGCCGTCAAATAAATCGACTTCGAAGCTGATCACCGAAGCGAAACTGCGCAAGATGAAGAAGGGAGCCTTCCTCATCAACAATGCGCGCGGTACTGTTGTCGATCTGGAAGCTCTGGCGAAGGTTTTGCAAGAAGGGCATCTTGCAGGTGCTGCCATCGACGTGTTCCCGGTTGAGCCAGCTTCCAACAATGACAAGTTCATCTCGCCGATTCAGGGGCTGGAAAATGTAATCCTCACCCCACATATCGGTGGGTCGACGGAAGAAGCACAGGAACGTATCGGTTTGGAAGTCACCAGAAAGCTGGTCGAATATTCCGATGTCGGTTCCACGCTGGGCGCTGTGAACTTCCCGCAAGTCCAACTGCCGCCGCGTCCCACGGGCACGCGCTTCATGCACGTGCATGAAAACCGACCCGGCATCCTCAACAGCCTCGTGAATGTTTTTTCGACGCATAACATCAACATCGCCAGTCAGTTTCTGCAAACCGACGGCGAGGTGGGTTATCTTGTGATGGAAGCGGACGGCGTCGGTGAGGCCAGCGAAACGGTGTTGCAGGCCATTCGTGAAATTCCCGGCACTATCCGTGCCCGTCTACTCTATTGAGCGTATTGCGCAGCGCCAATTATCTCTGGCGCTGCGATTTCTCATAGCGCTTGATGAGGCGGTCTCGGCGCAATCGCGAAAGACGCTGAAGCCAGAAAATCCCGTCAAGCTGGTCTATTTCGTGCTGATGGCAGACAGCGAGCAAGCCTTCCGATTCCTCGGTTTGTTCGTTGCCCTTGAGGTCTTGATAGCGGATTTTAATGCGGGCATGACGCTCGACATCGTCGACCACGCCCGGCATCGAGACGCTGCCCTCCTGATGGCGGATCTTATCTTCTGAGGCGGAAACAATCACGGGATTTACATAAAATGTCGGCCCCGTTTGCGCCGATAATTCAAGCACGACCAAACGCTTCGATATACCTATATGAGGTGCGGTGATGCCGATACCGGGTGCTGCACGCATCGTATCAAGAAGATCGTTTGCCAGTTCCTGCAAGGCACTATCAAACAGCGTGACACGCTCCGCAACTGCATGCAGTCGTTTATCCGGATAGGTTACGATCGGGCGAATAGTCATTTGGCCTCACAATGTGCACGTGGATACGTCTGGTATCCATGTGCAATCTTTGGCTGATTTTCACCGTGACTTGCAAACACTATCGCAGGTGACTGTCACAATCCTCGCGCTATGACGAGACGCTGCACGTCGCTGGTGCCTTCGTAAATCTGGCAGACGCGAACATCGCGGTAAATGCGCTCGACGGGATAATCCGCCAGATATCCATAGCCGCCATGAATCTGGATTGCCGCCGAGCAGACCTGCTCGGCCATTTCGGAAGCGACGAGTTTGGCCATTGAGGCTTCTGTCAGGCAGGGCTTGCCCGCCTCGCGCAATGCGGCTGCATGAAGCACCATCTGGCGGGCCGTCTCAATCCTTGTTGCCATGTCGGCAAGCCTGAATGCGACTGCCTGATGTTCGATGATGGGCTTGCCGAAAGTAATGCGCTCTTTGGCGTAAGCACATGCAGCTTCAAATGCCGCGCGCGCCATGCCGACCGATTGCGCCGCAATGCCGATCCGCCCGCCTTCCAGATTTGCAAGAGCGATCTTGTAGCCTTCCCCCTCTTCGCCCAGCCGGTTTTCCGCTGGAATGCGCATTCCGGTAAAGGCGAGTGCACAGGTGTCCGACGAATGCTGGCCAAGCTTGTGTTCGACCGACACAACCTCGTAGCCTGGCGTATCGGTCGGTACGATGAAGGCCGAAATGCCTTTCTTGCCTGCCGACGGATCGGTAACGGCGAACACAATCACGATCCTGCCGTTCTTGCCCGATGTGATGAATTGCTTGGAGCCGTCGATCACATAATGGTCACCATCGCGGCGTGCGCGGGTTTTGAGCGCGGAAGCATCCGAGCCCGCCTGCGGTTCCGTCAATGCAAACCCGCCGATCCATTCGCCGGAAGCCATCCTGGGCAGGAATCGCTGCTTCTGCGCTTCGGTGCCGAAACGCAGGATCGGAGCGCAGCCGACGGATGAATGGACTGAGACGATGGTCGAGCATGCACCATCGCCAGCGGCAATTTCTTCCAATGCCAGCGCGTAGGCGATCGTGCCGAGATCGGATCCGCCCCATTCTTCCGGCACCAGCATTCCCAGAAAGCCAAGCTCGCCCATTTCGGCAAGCTCCGCGCGTGGAAAAGCATGTTCCCTGTCGCGTGCGGCAGCTCCCGGCGCAAGCCGCTCCTGCGCAAACTGCCGGGCGGCGTCGCGAATCTGCTCCTGCGTATCGGTCAGGATCATCAGACGATCCTCTCGATGCCGACAGCGGTTGCTTCGCCGCCGCCAAGGCAGATTCCAGCCACGCCGCGCTTCAGGCCATGGGTTTCGAGGGCCGAAAGCAGGGTGACGAGGATACGCGCGCCCGATGCGCCGATAGGATGACCAAGGGCGCAGGCGCCACCGTGAATATTGACCTTGTCGTGCGGGAGATCGAGATCGCGCATCGCCGCCATCGTAACGACCGCAAAAGCCTCGTTGATCTCGAAGAGATCGACGTCCTTCAAATCCCAGCCGATTTTCGCCGAAAGCTTGCTTATGGCGCCGATGGGGGCGGTCGGGTAAAGATTTGGCTTGTCGGCATGGGTGGCATGACCGACCAGTATCGCACGCGGCGTAAGCCCGCGTTTTTCTGCTTCGGATGCGCGCATGAGCACAAGAGCGGCAGCGCCATCCGAAATCGAGGAGGAGTTGGCTGCCGTCACGGTGCCGCCATCACGAAATGCCGGACGAAGGGTCGGAATTTTGTCCAGTTTCGCTTTGCCGGGCTGCTCATCGATGGAAATTTCAACCTCGTTACGCCCGCTCTTCACGGTAACGGGGGTGATCTCGGCAGCAAAAAGGCCGTCCTTGATGGCATTCTGCGCACGCGTCAGGGAGGCTATGGCGAATTCATCCTGAGCTTCGCGAGTGAACTGATAGGCCTCCGCGCAGTCTTCGGCAAAGGTGCCCATCAGGCGACCTTTGTCGTAAGCATCTTCAAGCCCATCGAGGAACATATGGTCGATAATCTGGCCGTGTCCCATACGATACCCACCACGTGCTTTTGGCAGCAAATAGGGAGAGTTGGTCATGCTTTCCATGCCGCCGGAAACGATGACATTGGCAGAGCCCGCCAGCAACAGATCATGCGCCAGCATGGTTGCCTTCATGCCTGAGCCGCACATCTTGTTGACCGTTGTTGCGCCGGTGGAAACTGGTATTCCGGCCTTGATCGAAGCTTGACGCGCTGGAGCCTGCCCCTGACCGGCAGACAGGACGCAGCCCATATAGACATCTTCGACCGCTTCCGGTGCAAGACCCGCGCCTGCAAGTGCGCCGCGAATGGCGGCAGCGCCGAGATCGGTCGCTTGAGCATTGGTGAAGTCGCCCTGAAAGCCGCCCATGGGAGTACGGGAAGCGCCGACAATGACAATAGGATCGCTGTTGGACATGATTGTTCCTCGTTACTTTGCTGCCATGCGAAGTGCGCCGTCCAGACGGATGACTTCACCGTTGAGCATCTGGTTTTCCACGATGTGGCGGGCAAGAGCTGCATATTCGTCCGGTCGACCGAGGCGGGGCGGAAATGGCACGGAAGCGCCGAGGGCATCCTGCACTTCCTGCGGCATGCCTGCCATCATCGGCGTGGCGAAAATTCCAGGCGCGATCGTCATGACGCGGATGCCATGCCGGGCAAGTTCGCGCGCCACGGGCAAGGTCATGGCGGCGACGCCGCCCTTGGAAGCGGAATAGGCCGCCTGGCCGATTTGGCCATCGAAGGCTGCAACCGACGCCGTATTGATGATGACGCCGCGCTCTCTGCCATCGCCGGGTTCGTTCTTTGCCATGGCTTCGGCGGCCAGACGCAGCATGTTGAAAGTGCCGATCAGATTGATCGAGATCGTACTTGCGAAGCTTTCGAGCTTATGCGCGCCGTCGCGGCCGAGAACCTTTTCGCCCGGCGCAACACCGGCGCAGTTGACGAGCACGTCAATGTGCCCGAAAGCCTCCAGTGCGGCAGCGATGGCAGTCTTGCCATCCGCATCGCTGGTGACGTCGGTGCGGTGAAACCTTGCCGCCGCGCCAAGTGCCCTGGCCTGTGCTTCACCGGCTTCAGCATTCACATCGAGAAGCACGACTTTGCCGCCGGCATCAATGGCCATTTTTGCAACCGCAGCACCAAGGCCAGAGCTTGCACCGGTAATAAGAAATACCCGATCTTTAATCTGCATATGCTTGTCCTCAGGCCTTCGTCTGTTGCTGTTTGTCGATTTCCGCCTTGCGAAGGAGGAAACGCTGGATTTTTCCACTTGGCGTCTTGGGAAGTTCGCTCAGGAAGCCAATTTCACGCGGGTAGGAATGCGCGGAGAGCCTTTTCTTCACATGCAGTACCAGCTCATCCTTCAGTTCCTGCGTACCTTCGAAACCAGGCGCAAGGATAACGAATGCCTTCACAATTTCCGTTCGCTGCGGGTCCGGTACGCCGACAACCGCCGCTTCGTTGACGGCGGCGTGCTCAAGAAGGGCACTTTCGACGTCGAATGGTCCGATGCGATAACCGGATGATGTTATAACGTCGTCAGCGCGACCAATGAAGCTGATTGAACCATCCTGCTCGAACTCCACGGTGTCTCCGGTGCGATAGTAACCGCCCGCAATGGCTGGCGTTTCTTGGCGGTAATAGCCGGAAAACCAGAGATGCGGCGATTTTGCTATATCGACAGCGAGAATGCCAGGTTGGTTAGGGCCAAGTTCATTGCTCTCTTCATCCAGAACCGCGACACGATAGCCGGGCATTGCATAGCCAGCCGAACCATGCCGAACAGAATGCTCAAGACCATGATGGTTATTCACCACCATGCCAAGTTCAGTCTGGCCGTAGTGATCGTAGATTGGTGTACCAAGATATGCGTCGAACCAGCGAATGACTTCCGGGTTAAGCGGCTCTCCGGCACTTGATACTACACGCAGGCGACCTTTGACGCGCTTTGCCGCTTCACCCCCCTCTGCCATCAGCAGGCGGAAGGCGGTCGGAGAACCGGCGAGGCTGGTGACGCCAAGGCGCTCGATGATGTCGTAGGTGCTTTCAGCGGTGAAACCGCCTTCATAAAGCGTTGTCGCCATGCCAAGTTGCAATGGACCGGTCACGGCATAATAAAGACCATATGCCCAGCCCGGATCGGCAATATTCCAGAAAACATCGTCAGGCTGCAGGCCGATGGCTTCGCGCATATAGGCGCCGAATGCCAGAAGGGCGTAAAGAGGAACCGGCACACCTTTGGGCAGGCCAGCCGTGCCGGACGTCGACATCATCATGAACAGGTCGCTGCCCCTGCGAAGCACCGGCGAGCAATCAACTGACGCAGCAGCAGTCGCTGCGCGATAATCGATGTCACCGGTCGGCAGGCCTTCACCGGATGCCAGAACGGTTGCGACTTTGGGACAGTTTTCAATTTCAGCGAGTTTGGTGCGATTGGCCGTATTGGTGACGACCAGTTTTGCGCTGCTGGTTTTCAGCCGATGTTCGATTGCTTTCGGGCCAAAGGCGGTGAAAAGCGGCTGATAGATAGCGCCGATACGCCATGTGCCGAGAATGGTTGCAATGAGTTCCGGCGTGCGCGGCAACAGGCCCGCGACGACATCGCCGGGGCCGACGCCTGCATCTTTCAGTAGATTGCCGACACGAGCGGCCATATTGCGCAGGTTCTCGAAGGTGAATTCGGAAAGTTCGCCATTGGCCGCTATTGCGCGCAGGGCCACGCGATTATCGCCGGTATGCCGGTCGCAGCACTCAATACAGGCGTTGATGCCGGTTTCAGGATTGCCGTGAAGCTTTGCAATGGCATCTTCGATGCGAAATTGCGCAACGGCATCATCATAACGCGCCAGCTGCGCCGAAACGGGTGTTTCAGTCATCCAGTATAACCTCCCAGACAGCCACCTCCTCGTGGCCAACCATGCTTCAAGGTTAACCGGTCATGCATTGCAAACAATGACATGAGATGCATTAATGCGTGATCGATTTTACAATGTAGAGAAATCATGGAACGCCATAATATCGCACCGGGCTTTGTTGAGGATGCGCTCGAAAGCGTGCGTATCCGGGGGATGGCTACGGCTCCCCTGATGGCGAAGATCGGCCTGCCGGAAACAGTGACGGAACCCATCACGAACGTGGAATATGGTCGTTTGTGGTGGCTGATTGCTGAAACGATCAATGACGAATTCTTCGGGCTGGCTGCAAGACCGATGCGCCCCGGCAGCTTTAATCTGCTTTGCCATGCTGTGCTGCATGCCGGCACGCTGGAACGGGCTTTGCGACGGGCATTGCAGTTTCTCAATGTGGTACTGGATGATCCGCAAGGTGGATTGCGGGTCCGCGATGGCATGGCCTATATCGTTCTGACCGACGCCGGACCTCCAAGACCTGCCTTTGCCTATCGTGCCTATTGGCTGATCCTGATGGGGGTTGCCTGCTGGCTGATCGGGCGACGTATTCCGTTGCGCACGCTCGACTTCGCATGTCCGGCACCCGTTCACCGGCAGGATTATCACAAGTTTTTCGGTGCACCCGTCCTGTTCGATCAGCCGGTGACGCGGCTGGTTTTTTCCTCATCCTATCTATCGCTGCCGATCATCCGCAGCGATGTGGCACTGGAAAGTTTTCTGCGCGAAGCTCCAGCCAATATTCTGATCCGCTACCGTCATGATAACGATCTTTCCGCGAGGGTGCGCGCGCAACTCAGCGCCCAGTCGCCCGCCGACTGGCCATCTTTCGAAGAACTGGCAGGCAGGCTTGGCATGTCGGCACCAACTGTGCGGCGCAGGCTGCGCGGAGAGGGGCAAAGCTTCGGGACGATCAAGGATGAACTGCGTTTCGTGATTGCCGAAAGGCTCTTGCAGGGAAACAGGCTGAGTGTAGCCGAAGTGGCTGCCGAACTTGGCTATAGTGAACCGAGCGCCTTTTATCGCGCATTTCATAAATGGATGGGGCAAAGCCCGGGGCGGTTTCGGACTGTACAGCAGCAAGAATAAAAAATGCCGGGCTTTGCGCCTGGCATTTTGTTGCTTGGGACGCGGTTCAGTCTTCCTTGATCATGCTGTCCTTGCTCGTATCTCGCATGCGCAGATAAACGATCAGGGAAAATGCCGACCATGATAGTGACATACCAGTAGAAGCCGCGTTCCCATCCGCCGGTATTGAAGCTCAATGCAACATATTCGGCAGTACCACCGAAGAGAGTGTTGGCTAGTGCGTAGAGCAGCGCTACGCCGAGTGCACGGATATTCGTATGCCCCGTGTGGTCGGGCATGCTATGATGGAAGCACTGCTGGCGCGTGTCCCGGAGCTGCCGTCATTTTGATGACGGGCCATGGCGATATCGGAATGGCTGTGGGATCGCTCAAAAAAGGAGCGTTCGATTTCATCGCCAAACCATTTGCTGCGGATCATCTGATATCGAGCGTGCGTCGCGCGCTGGAGATGCGCCGTCTGGTGCTTGAAAATCGCCGTCTTCGCCGGGCGGCGGTAGATGCCGAGCAGGACTATCCCCTGTTTGGTGAGACACCAGTGATGATGCGGCTACGTGATACGGGCGCGAAGATCAACAGAAAGGGCCTTTGACATATCTGCCGATCTCCATCGCCAGATAGTTTGAATCAGAAATGACCTGATTTGCAAAGCCATTCCGATTCATTCAGAAAGGGAAACGCTCTAAAACAATTTTGCAGTTTGCTATGCCGAACCACGCAGTTCCTTTGCTTCTTTGAGCAGGGTTGTCATCTCAAGCGATGCCAAATCTTCATCACGTGTGAACACAGCATCCGCAACACGTTTATGACGTGTGATCCACCGGTCATCCTCTTCACTTGTGGCCTCTAACCCTGAATGGAAGAGATAGCGCAAGCCAACGGAAATGAGTTGGCCAAGGGAGACGAACAAGCGATTTCCCGATGCGGCGAGGATTGCAATATGAAAGGCAATGTCTTGCTCCACGCGATCATCAGTATCCAGATATGTCGCCATACCCCGCAAGGCTCGCCGGATTGCAGCTTCGTTTTCGCTGGTATGGTGCCGCGCCGCCAGCCTCGCAGCTTCCGGCTCGATCATCATGCGTAATTCATAAAGATCAAGGATCATCTTCTCTGTCTGGGCAGGGTCTTGCATTGCCCAGTCCAGTATCATCGGATCCATCATATTCCAGCAGTCGCTGGGGCGAACAACAACTCCGATTTTCGGCCTTCCTTCCACCAGCCCTTTGGAACTCAAGATTTTCAGCGCTTCGCGCGTAGCAGTTCGGGAAGCATTGAAAATCTGTCCGATGTCAGTTTCGCTGCCGATGACTGTTTTAGGCGGATAGATACCCGACACAATTCGCATACCCATGGTCGTCACGATAGTGTCGTGAACTCCGACCGTGGAACTCTCGCTTTCCCCTGCGTGACCGTGTCGCTGCTTCAAGCCCAATCTCCGATGTTTCTCTCGTAGAATGCATAGCTGAATCCCGGGAAAAGTTCAAACAAGCCTATTTGAAATTTAATAATACTACACTTGACATTAATGGTAATACAATTAAGCTGCCTCGACAATGGGAGACGGCGCATTGCATTGCAGCAAACAGTGCAGGCAGGCGCTGCCGAACCAGCAAATTCCAGGGCGCGGGAGCGGCCTTTGAGGATCCAAAATGAAAATAACCAAACTCGAAACTTTCATTGTCGCGCCACGCTGGCTATTCCTCAAGGTCTCGACGGATGAGGGTATCTCCGGCTGGGGCGAGCCAGTTCTGGAGGGGCATGCGGAAACGCTTGCTGCGAAGATTCGCGAGCTTGAAACCCTGTTGATCGGGTGCGATCCGCTGCTCATTGAAGACACGTGGCAGATGATTTATCGCAATGGCTGCTATCGTGGCGGGCCTGTGTTGATGAGTGCGATGTCTGGCGTTGACATGGCGTTGTGGGATATCAAAGGCAAGGCTTATGGCCAGCCGGTCCATGCGCTTATGGGCGGTAAAGTGCGCGACAGGGTTCGTACATATCGCTGGATCGGGGGCGATCGGCCCGGCAATCTTGTCGCTGATGCCAAAGCCTTACTTGAAGCTGGCTACGATGCGTGCAAGCTGAATGCTACCGAGGAAGTTCAGTTTCTCGATTCCTATGCAAAGATCGACAAGATTGTCGCAAAGCTCAGTGAGCTGCGCGATGCGGTCGGGTCCCGTATGGACCTGGCTTTCGACTTTCACGGACGTCTGCATGCGCCGATGGCAAAGATATTGCTAAAGGAAATCGAGCCGCTGCGTCCAATGTTTATCGAGGATGCGGTCGTGTCGGCCCAAGTCGATCATATGGCAGATCTGGCCCGTTCCACTTCAATTCCGCTTGTCATTGGCGAACGGATGCACAGCCGTTACGAATTCCGTTCGGTCTTTGAAAAGCGTGCCGCCAGTATCATTAATCCTGACACAGCGCATGTCGGCGGTATTTCTGAAATGGTTCGCATTGGTCATATGGCCGAAGCCTATGACGTCGCACTGGCGCCGCATTGTCCGCTTGGCCCGATTGCACTGGCTGCCAGCCTTCAGGTCGATGCGATCTGCTATAATGCCGTCATCCAGGAACAGTCGCTTGGTATCCACTACAACAAAGGCGGCGATCTCAACGATTATCTCGTCCCCGAAAGCCGCTTTAAGGTTGAGGACGGTTTTCTTGCCATCCCCAGTGGTCCGGGGCTTGGCATCGAGGTGGACGAGAATATCGTCCGCGCCCGCGCCGTCGAGGGTCACGCTTGGCGCGCGCCCGTCTGGCGGCACGCCGACGGCTCGATTGCGGAGTGGTAATTCGCGGCATGGTTTCGGGTTTTCCCGCAGCACCTCAACAGGCTATCCGACCTTGAGCACGCTGGCTATAAGCTGGCTAATCTTCCGGGAAGATCACCCAGCATCCCAATTATATGACTTCCGCGATCGTATTCATCGTGCGGCCGTAAACCGATAAGGGCTATGCCCAGTATTCCGTGAGAACAGGAGGAGTCTCATGATCTTGGAAGAAAAAATAATCAAAAAAATAACATGGCGAATGATGCCGTTTCTGGGAGTATTGTACCTTATTGCGTACATAGATCGTCAGAATGTAAGCTTTGCGAAGCTACAGATGGTCGATGCACTGAACATGAGCGAATATGCTTATGGTCTTGGCGCATCGCTATTCTTTGTTGGGTACTTCTTTTTCGAGGTTCCGAGTAATCTGCTGCTCGAAAGGTTCGGAGCGAGCAAGTGGTTCGCCCGCATTCTGGTCTCGTGGGGGCTGGTGACCATCGCGCTTGCTTTCACTCAGAGTCCGACGATGTTTTATGTGCTACGCTTTCTGCTCGGTGCATGTGAGGCGGGTTTCTTTCCAGGTGTTCTTTATCTGCTTACGCTCTGGTTTCCTTCGCAATATCGTGGCTCAATGGTTGGACTTTTCATGATCTTTAGCGCGATAGCGAACGCTATAGGGGCTCCACTCGGTGGTTCGCTGCTTGCGCTGGATGGCGTTTTCGGCCTGGCGGGGTGGGAGTGGGTTTTCCTTGTTACTGGCGCTCCCGCGGTCATTGCGGGTATTGTCACCTGGTTCTATCTCGATGATAAACCTGAGCATGCCAAGTTCCTGTCATCCGAAGAAAAAGAATGGCTGAAACAGAGGCTGCTTCAGGAAAAGGAAGCGCTCGCGCCGAGTAGTAGCAACCCGTTCAAGGCGATGATCGATCCGCGCGTTCTGCTTATGTCAGTTTGCTTTATTGGCTTTCCGCTGTCAGCCTATGGTCTGAGCTACTGGCTGCCAACGGTTCTCAAGAGCTTTGGTATCGGTAATGTGGCCAACGGTTTCCTCAACATTATTCCCTGGGTGATTGTCGGTATTGGTCTCTATGTCGTGCCTGCAAAAGCGGCCAAGGCCAAGTCATCAACCCCTTACATCGTCATACCGGCTATTTTGGGAGCTGTGTGTCTCGTGCTTTCGGCAGTGATACCGAACCAGACTGTTCAGTTCATTTTCCTCTGTCTGGCCGCTGGCGGCATTTTTGCGGGCCAGCCCGTATTCTGGAGTCTGCCGTCGCGTTTCCTGACGGGGGCGGGGGCTGCGGCGGGTTTGGCGGCGATCAATTCGGTCGGTAATCTGGGTGGATTTATTGCTCAGAACGTAGTCCCCTGGATCAGGGACGTGACTGGAAGTACACTGACACCGATGTTCTTTCTGGCGGCCTGCCTATCTGTTACGGCGGTCCTTTCAATCATTGTCAGCCGCTCGATCGCTCAGAAGGACTGAAATAGGATTGAGTACTGCCGAATGGCGAACAGTCAGAACGTGGCATTTTCTCTGGAACAATGCCGCGTTCAATTTTTGTTTGAGTCTGAAGCAACACGATCAAAAACCGAATTTATCATTCTCCGTTAGATTGTATTCTGAATATGCTTGACCTATTCTGAATAAAAAATATTTAAACCTGTAATTTTTGGATGATATACAAAAAAATAATTGGATTTTACAATATGTATTTCGATATTTGCAATACTTCAAAAGTAAATTGTGACTGGATTGATGTTGAATGGTGGAAGGTTGAAATATTTGTTTCGTAGAATTTTGCGGATCAGGTTCGTGGCGATTATCGCTGCGCTTTGATTGTTATTTGCTGACGTATAATAACAAACATTCCGCGCGGAATATTCCCGCTGCTTGACGCCATCATACGAACGGCCGAAGCGTTTTAGCCAATACCACCGTCCGAATCGAACACCCGATCTGGGTGACAACCGCTCCAGACGAGTGTGTGGAGAATGGTCAGGCCTCGGCATGGCTCCGAGCGTCAGAGGCCGATCGCCTGAACCGCACGTCAAGATGCGCTGCCATTCGCTTATCCAGATCGTGACATGGACGTTTGCCCGCGTTCAGTCGCTGTGATCCGTCAATGGTCCCAGTAACCCCGCAAAGCGTGAAACCATTTCCAAGCCAGCCTCGGATGGTCTGAGAGCAGGTGCGCGGTCAAAGATCTCAATGCCTGCTCGCAACCCAAACAGGCGTTTGCCATAGCACATCAAATGTTCGATGCCCTGCATTGTGTTAACAACTGCTGGAAGCATTTTCTCGTATGAGTTTTGTGCCTCGTTTTCCCACCCATCTATGAAGAACTCGTAGGTTTTGACGGCAAAATCTATACAATCGGGTGCGAGAATAAGTCCTTTGCAACCTGCACGTAGATTGTCCGGCAACTCAAGCCCGGCACGTCCGTTGAATACCGGCATACGCCCGGCGGTAACCTGTATCAGATTGGCAATATCAACAACCGGCCCTTCGCCTTTGATCAGCTTAATGTTGGGATGCTGCTCACCGAGCTCACGAATATCTTCTGCATTCAGGCCGCGGCCCATCAGGGCAGGGGCATTCTGGATAGCAACCGGAAGAGACGTACTATCTGCAACGCGGCCGAAAAAGCTCATATATTCGCGGGCCTGAAACTGCCCGATCATGGGCGGCTGGAGAATGAGCCAATCAACGCCCAATCTTTCTGCTTCACGCACCTGACGTACTTGCTCTGCAACAGATGAACCATAAATGGTGATTGCGACAGGCACCTGTCCCTTGGTGTCCTCAACGAGCCATTGCATGATCTGGCACCGTTCGGCTTCGCTCATCTTGGATGCTTCTGTAGCTAACCCCAGCGCAGCAACGCCATGCACGCCTTGTGCAAGACACAGTTTGGTCTGCCGGCGCATCGCCTCCCGATCGAGATTTTCATCCCGATCGAAAAGTGCATAGAGAATGGCGTGGATGCCGTGAAGGGTGCTAGGAGAAAAACGGGACATACATCAATCTCAATGTCTTTTGCTGGAGCCGACAGGATCAGCGGAGTTGCGGATATCGATAATCGTTTGATGGCCTTTTGGCGCTGCCAGCTTCTTTGCAAGAGAAATGCCTAATAAGCCGCCCATTATCAGCGCAGCCGAAACAAGTGTCAGTGCAAGGTCATAGCTATTTGTTGTATCCTTGATCCAGCCGATCGCCGGAGGCAACACCAGTCCAGCCACGTTGGCCAGTGCATTGATGAGCGCAATCGAGACGGCAGCCGTCAGCCCGGAAACATATTCCGTTGTCACAGCCCAGAAGATGGGGATAACCGCCCAGTTCAAGCCGACCGACAAAACGATCAGAACGTAGGAAAGATGGGCATTGCCAATATATACGGCGGCCAGCAACAGCAGTCCTGCAAGTGTCAGCGGCACACCCAGATGATAGGCGCGTTCACGCGTGCTATCAGAATGACGTCCATTAAAGAACATGAAGATGCACGCTGCTATGAAAGGCACCGCGGATAGCAGGCTGATGGCCAGATCGTCGCCGCTTGAAATGCTTCGCACGATCAAGGGCATGAAAAGCGTAATTCCAATCGTCCCAAATGCCTGCAACAACCAGAAGGCAGCAAGCAGCCAGACATTTCCGTTTCGGAATGCTGTTTGCCAGCCTGTCTTATGCTCAGATTGACCCGTGCCCTGTTCAGCGTCGATCTTTCGCTCCAGTTCATAGGCTTCCGCCTGCGAGAGCCAGCTGGCATCCGACGGTCGATCTGGCAGGAACCACAAGACGACGAATCCGAGTAGGACCGCTGGCAGGCCTTCCACGAAAAACACCCAGCGCCAGCCTGCCACGCCCAAAGCGCCGTCAGCATGAAGCAGCAGACCCGAAAGTGGGAGGCCTATGACAGAGGCGAGAGCTGCGCCGATGTAGAAAAAGGACATTGCATGCGCGCGCTCCTGCGAAGGATACCAGCGCGCCAGATAATAGATGATGCCGGGCGTGAAACCGGCTTCTGCAGCTCCCAATAGCAACCGCATCCCGTATAGCTGATACGCGCTGGTAATAAAGGCCATACCCATGGCTACCAGGCCCCAGCTAATCATGATGCGCGCAATCCAGCGTCGCGCTCCAAACTTGGTCAGCGCAACATTACTGGGCACCTCAAAGATGATGTAGGTAAGGAAGAACAGACCTGCAGCCAACCCGTACATTCGACTGGTCAGTCCCAGATCGGCATTCATACCCAACGCTGCGACAGAGATATTGGATCTGTCGATATAGGCTATCAGGTACAGAAGCATCAAGAAAGGCAAGATGCGGAGATTTATCTTCCGCATTGTGGCTTGGTGTTCCTTACTCATCGTCTCCTCCCCAGTCGACATTTGATGGCTGATTCAAACATCATACGTTTAACATATGATGTTTGATTATCAAGATCGAAATTTGCTAGAGTTGAAGCGGAAGCTTGGGATCTGGACATCCGACAAACAGGATTAAGCTATTAGCCTGTTGCCAATCCCTTTCACCCGTGCCAACGCAGAAGCAGACGAGCGGAGAAGGCCATATGAATCAGAAGAAGCCGAACCGGACACAGACGGTGGTTGATGCGCTGGGGAGACGCATCGTATCGGGCGAATTCGCCATCAATGTTGTGTTCCCTTCGGAGCCTGAGCTGGAGCGAGAATATCAGGTCAGCCGGACGGTCATTCGCGAGGCGATAAAAATATTGTCTGCAAAGGGGCTCGTCACCGTGCGGCAAAGGCATGGCACACATGTCAACAGCAGGGAATACTGGAGCTGGCTCGATGCCGATCTGATAAGGTGGCTTTCAACCAGCACCTTGGCCAAGCAGGAATTGCTAGCCTTTTCCGAAATCCGCCAAATCATAGAACCGGAGGCCGCAGCGCTTGCTGCCTTACGCGGCGACGAGAGCCAAAAACAACGAATAGTCGAGGCTTACCGCCGAATGGCACACAATCAGGAAGAGGAGAGCAAGGCTGTTGCGGCCGACAAGGCATTTCACCTGGCGATTCTCGCTGCTACAGGCAACCCGGTCTTGCTCAGCTTTCAGAAAGTCATCGAAGCCATCTTCGATACATTGTTTCCTTATACAACGAAGGCATTCGCCGATAATATCGAGAACCACCATCAGGTCGCGGAAGCGATCTATCGTGGAGATGCCGCCGCCGCGAGACAGAACATGAAGGAACTGCTTGCGGAGACGGGACGCTACATCGAAAAAAATACCTGAGGATCGCGGCAATTTCGTCCAGGCAGCGTAGTCACTGATACCGGCGACGTAGAACTAGATGCTGCTGTGTCTCCGGCAAATCCCTATGCAGGGTGTTGCTGAACACTCAGCCCGCCATCGACAGTGAGACAGGTCGCGTTCATGAAGGGACATTCGTCCGAAATCATGAATACCGCCGCCATAGCAATTTCATGGGGTGAAGCGATCCGCCCGCCCGGATGTAGTGCCATTGTTTCCGCTCGCGCTGCCACAGGATCAGGAAAACTGTTCCAGTAGTCGACATTTTTCTGGGTCTCGACATAGCCCGGCGCAATTGCGTTCACGCGGATCTGCTGTGGTGCATATTCCAGACCCAGTGCCTTGGTCATGCCCATCAGTGCATGTTTTGCCAGCGGATACGGAAATGTGTGCGGGATGATGGTGAAAGCGTGGGTGGAGGCAATGTTGAGAATAACGCCGCCGCCCTGTTCTATCAGACCCGGCAGAACAGCCTTGCTGCAATTCCACGCGCCCTTAAGATTGACGTCAAAACAACGGTTCCATTGATCGTCGCTCGTTTCCAGCGGTTTCGCAAAAACATTGATGCCGGCATTATTCACAAGCGCATTGACGGCTCCGATCTCGTCGTTTGCCTGTGCAACGGCTGCAGAGATAGCGGAAGCATCTGAAATATCAGCCTTTGCGAAACCCAAGATTGCTCCCTGCTCGCGCAAAGCAATGGCTTCACGCTCAAGTCGCTCCAAATCCATGTCGATGAGAAATAGTCGCGCGCCTTCCTTTGCAAAAGCCTGTGCGATGGCAAGGCCGATACCCTGTGCTGCGCCTGTGACAAATATCCGTTTTCCGACAAGTCGGTCAGCCATATCTCTATTTCCCTCTTATACCGAGGCGCTGAGATGCTAATGCATCACGCCTTGAAAATGTTCAATCGCCGCACGGGCTCAATCAAAACCCAATGTGTCAAGCTCATCGAGTTTTGGCATTACCATTCCGCCACGCTGCCATCGGCATGACGCCAGACGGGATTGCGCCAGTCATGGCCGATCTTGGCCCGTTCCCTGACATAATCCTCGTCGATCTCAATGCCCAGACCCGGTCCTTGCGGGATAGCGACATAACCGTCGCAATACTCGAAAACCTCGCGGTTGGTAATGTAGTCGAGTATGTCATTGCTTTCGTTGTAGTGAATGTTCAGGCTCTGCTCCTGAATGAAGGCGTTGTAACTCACAGCATCCACTTGCAAACAGGAGGCGAGTGCGATCGGTCCTAATGGACAATGTGGTGCCAGCGCCACGTCATAAGCTTCCGCCATCGCCGCAATTTTACGACATTCGGTAATACCGCCTGCATGGGACAGATCCGGCTGGATAATATCGACATAACCGCGCGACAGAATCGACTTGAAATCCCAGCGCGAATAAAGCCGTTCGCCCAGAGCAATCGGGGTCGATGTGTGATTGGCAATTTCGACCAATGCCTCGACATTTTCAGACAGCACCGGCTCTTCGATAAACATCAGCTTGAACTGGTCCAGTTCACGGGCCAAAACCTTTGCCATCGGGCGGTGGACGCGCCCGTGGAAATCGGCCCCGATACCCACATGCGGGCCGACGGCCGCACGCACAGCACCAATCGTTTCAACAATGGCGTCGATCTTGGCGTGGCTGTCGACAATCTGGAGTTCCTGAGCGCCATTCATCTTCAGCGCGGTAAACCCACGGTCCACCATCTCCCGCGCATTAGCCGCTACATCGGATGGACGATCGCCTCCAACCCAGGAATAGACTTTGATACGATCCCGACACTGGCCTCCCAACAGTTCGTGCACCGGCACGCCGAGCGCCTTGCCCTTGATGTCCCACAGTGCCTGATCAACGCCAGCAATAGCGCTCATCAAAATGGGGCCGCCACGGTAGAAGCCCCCGCGATACATGACGTTCCAATGATCTTCGATCAGCCGCGGGTCCTTGCCGACGAGATATTCGGACAATTCGTGTACAGCGGCTTCAACCGTCCGCGCGCGGCCTTCGATAACCGGCTCACCCCAACCGGAAATCCCTTCATCGGTCTCAATCTTCAGAAACAGCCAGCGTGGCGGAACGATATAGGTCGTCAGTTTTGTTATCTTCATCTGGATCGCTCACTTCTGGAGGATTTCGGGAGGGTGTTGACGGTGAGGTGGATTGTTCCGGCCAGGGTTTCGCCCGGAGCAAGGATATGCAAACCGCCAAGATCGGTGCGATGGTGCCCGTTGGCCTTGTGGGTCATCGGTTCAAGACAGAAAAAATCCGGCATGGCCGCTGCTGAATTTGCGGCATAAGGCAAATACAGAAACGCATGGGCGAAGATCGGATTGTAACTCATCTCCAGCGCAAGACCTGTTTCTGGCCAAAGAATGCGCGCTGGTCCTTCCAGGCCCGAAAAACCGTTATTGATCCAGCGAACAGGTAGCGAACGCGGCTTTCGAAAATCGAGAGGATCGCTCAATTCCAGCTCGTTACCCGGCAGTGAACCTTCTGCTTCTTCATGAAAACTTTTCGCCTGAAACTCGAGCAAAGTATCGGGTCGCAGTGGGAAATAAGGATGCCAGCCAAGACCGAAAGGCAGGGCATGCGCGCCCTCGTTAACGACGGACAGCTGCAGGCTGAAGCCATACTCGTCAATGCGAAAAACCTGACGGGCCGTATAATCATAAGGATTAGTCCCGTCGCTATCATGACGGTAGCTCAGGGTCAGCTCGTTTTCCGACCGTTCGACCACATTCCAGAGTGCCAGCCAGCCGTCCCCATGCAGATAAAGGGGGTCACGCGCGCTGTTGGCCGCAAGATGATAAATGCGGCCTTCGAATGTGAAACTGTTGCCGCCAAGCCGGTTTCCGAACGGGACCAGCGGAAACCCTGCGCTATCTCCCGGGCCAGCTTGATCATCCGTCGCAGACCGTAATAACGCAGTCTGCGAGCCGTCCTTGTGTCGCCACCATAGCCCCTGCATGACACCACCCTGCGCGGAGATGCTGGCCGATAGCTTGTTCGAACTGACATGCAAAGCCATGGGAGCCTCTTTGTCAACGCATAGAGCTGGAGCATTCCGAATTCAGACGGAACCGCTCCGTACTTTGGGAAGCAGATCAAGCCGTTCCGAAAACCCGATCATAGGCCGCGATAGTACGTCGTGCGTTGTCCCGAACAGTTGTGCCCGTGTCTCCGGGTCTATAGAGACTGGTGCCGAGACCGAAGGTCCGAACGCCTATCTTGGCATAATCGGCAAAACTCGCATCAGAAACACCGCCGACGGCACCCACTACCGCATCTGTCGGGAGGATAGTCTTGATCGCTGCGACGCCGGATGGTCCGAGCGCTCCAGCAGGAAAGAACTTCAACGCAGATGCGCCGCTTTTGAGTGCGAGAAGCGCTTCCGAGGCTGTGTAGCATCCGGGCATGGAATAGAGCCCACGTGCCGCTGCGGCCTTGATGATCTCTGGGTCTGTGTTGGGACTGACCATGATGCGGCCGCCGAGATCGGCCAGTTTTGCGACATCGTCCACAGTCAAGACCGTACCGGCGCCGATCAGCGCCTTGTCGCCGAACAGTTTCACAGCCTGCCCGATAGAAACCCACGGCTGTGGAGAGTTCAGCGGGATTTCGATCACCTCAAAACCTTCTTCCAGCAGAACCGTGAGAATGGCTTCGACTTCTTCGTTGCGAATGCCGCGGATAATCGCCACAAGCGAGCGTTGCAGCGATGGCCAGACAGGTTTGGTATTCATCTTATGCTCCAGACTGGGAATGGATTAAGCGGGCCGCCGCCAGCAACCCTGCTCTCACGACTTTCTCGCCATCGAAGAGTTGAACGCTGAAGCCTGCCTGCTCCATTACGGGCCGGTAAAGCCGGTTCAACCGCTCGGATGCGACCAGCCCCGCTTCGCCGCCACCGTAAATGCGTAACGCCGTACCGATTTCTGCGCCGATCAGCACGCCCGACAAATGGGCAGCGCCATCGGCGTGTTCTTCAAAGTTCAAAAGCTGACTGGCTCGAATCTGGAACAGCATGGCGAGAGCCTGTTCCGGCGCTTTCAGGCTATGCTCGACAGCTCGTGCGAAAGCTGGTGTTTGGGCCTCAAAATTGCTCGCTGGATCGACAGCGTGCTTGAGGATCGAATGTTGCGACAGCACGGCAAATAGTTCACCGGTCATGAAACTGGTGAAGCCCGTCACCTGCCGGTCGGCAATACTGACCCATTTGCAATGGGTACCCGGCATACACACAAGCCCGTCGGGCAAGGTTTCAACGACACCCGCAAGTTGCGTTTCCTCGCCGCGCATCACGTTGGCGGCGTCGCTTCGAATTTGCGCGACGCCGGGGATGATGCGGATATCGCGTCCAGTTTTCGGTACATGAACTGCTTCCTCGGCCAGACGGTCCAACTGCGCAGGAACAGGCAAATAGGGTGCTTCCACCCAGCCCTGGCGTGCGCCTGCCATGCCACTTATGAGGACCGGCAGATCGGCAGGAGCGCCAAGGCGGTGGAGATGTCGCTCCAGAACAGTGGCGAAGCCGGTATCCGCCGCCTTCATCATGCCTTCGTCGCTCTTGCTTTCGCCCAGCACCGCGCCGTCCTGATTGACGACCCAAAGCCGAAAGCTGGAGGTGCCCCAATCGACCAAAGCATAGAACATTTCATTCCCCATTATCTGTCGCCATCAGCTTCTAAACGCAATGGTGGAGGAGCGTAGATTGTCAAGGAGCACCGCCAGCAAAAGAATGAAACCACGCACGACATACTGGTAAAACGCCTGGATGTTCAGCAGATTCATTACGTTTTCTGCGATACCCATGATGAGCACACCCACGATCACGCCCGTCATGGCAGCACGTCCTCCGGCCAGCGACACACCACCCAGTACGCACGCCGAAATGACGGAAAGTTCGAGACCGGTCGCTGCATTGGGCTGACCCGAAGTGATGCGTGACGCCAGCAAAATGCCTGCAATAGCGCAAATCAGTCCTTGCAGCGCGAAGATCCAGATTCGCATCCCGACAACATTGACACCTGCCAGACGCGACGCTTCCGGATTGCCGCCGATAGCCAGCGTATTCTTGCCGAAGACGGTGCGGTTCAGGACAAAGCCGAACACGACGAATAGAGCGATCATCACCCAGATCGGGGTAGGCACACCGAAAAACTTCGAAAGCGCGAGCTGATAGAATGAAGGATCGTTGATACCTACGGCGCGACCGTCCGAGGAAATCAACGCCAAGCCGCGGACGATCTGCATGGTGGCGAGTGTGGCGATCAAAGCATTGACCTTGAACCGCGCGATAACGACGCCGTTGAAGAGCCCGACAATAAAGCCGGCCGCCAAAGCGGCCAGCAGGCCGATAAGGATGGAGCCGCTGACATTGGAAACCATCACAGCAATCATGCCAGTAAATGCCACGTTCGAACCGACCGAAAGGTCGAAGTCCCGCGAAGCCAGACAGAGCATCATCGTGCAGGCCACGATACCGATGGTTACGACTGATTGCAGCAGCCCCAGCATGTTGCGCTCGGTGAGAAAGTTGGGAACCGTCAGCGCCACGACTGCAAAAGCGATGGCAAAAATCACCACTAGCCCCTGTTCGCCGAGAAGGAGTTTTTTCAAAGCGGTCATCGTGATGCAACTTTCTGACTGTCAAATTGAATGGATGCCGTGCGGTCCGGCAGGGCAGCGGCTAGAATGGTGCGCTCGTCAAAACCGGGGCGGTCAACGGAAGCGGCAATGCGGCCTTCGCACATGACAAGGATGCGGTCCGAAATGCCCATCACTTCGGGCAGTTCGCTCGAAACAACGACAATTGCCATGCCGCTCTCGGCAAGACCGTAGAGAATTTCATAAATCTCGGCTTTAGCGCCAACATCGATGCCGCGTGTTGGCTCATCGATCATTAGAACCTTGACGTTCTGCTCAGAAAGCCAGCGTCCGAGAATAACCTTCTGTTGGTTGCCGCCCGACAGATGGACTATGTCCTGTTTGCGCGACGGCGTGCGCACGCGCAGCTGCTTGATGCTCTTTTCGGCGATATCTGCTTCTTTGCGGGGGGAAATTAGTCCCATGGGGGAAAAATGCCGGCGTGTTGAAATGGCGATATTTTCTTCGATAGATCGCCCCTGCAGGATGCCATCTGCCTTGCGATCTTCCGGGCACAGCATAATGCCCGCCTCGATCGACTTGCGCGGACTGTCGGCTGAAACCTTTATGCCGTCAACTTCAACACTGCCGCTCTTGCGGCTGTCAGCACCGTAAAGCAGCCGCAGCATTTCTGAACGCCCGGCGCCAATAAGGCCGAACAGGCCGAGGATCTCACCACTGCGCACTTCAAAGCTGGCCGGATCGGGCAATTCGGGTCCACTCAGATTTTCGACCCGCAGTCGAACTTGATTCTTGATCGGTCGCCCCCGCCAGCCCCATATATCGGAAATTTCTCGTCCCACCATTTCCGCGATCACCTGATCGCGTGTGACACCCTCAAGACTGCTGTGATGGGCCGCAAGCTTGCCATCTCGCAATACGGTGAGACTGTTGCAGAGATCGAAGACCTCATCCAGCCGGTGAGAGACATAAAGGATCACTTTACCTTCGGCCTTGAGCCGACGGATCAGCTTGAACAGAATTTCACTTTCCCGCGAAGACAGTGATGAAGTTGGCTCGTCCAGTGCAATCACGCGTGCATCGACCATGATTGCCTTTGCTATCTCCACCATCTGGCGTTCGCCGATGGAAAGCCGCGCCACCTTGATCGAAGGATCAATGTCCAGGCCGATGTCGGCAAGCTTTCTAGTAACCTCATCGGTCAACTGGCGGGAATTGATAACGCCACCCTGATTGGGAAAACGGCCAAGCCAGAGATTTTCGGCGACCGTCAGCTCAGGCACGAGCTGCAGTTCCTGATGGACGACCACCACGCCTGCCTGGAAGGCATCGCGAACGGACGCGTATTTCTGCTCGATCCCATCAATGGATATCGTACCACTATTTGCGGCCTGATCGCCGGAGAGGATACGGATCAGCGTGGATTTTCCCGCGCCATTTTCCCCCATCAGGCCGTGGACACTGCCTTTAGCCACCGTGAAGGAAACATTGGAAAGCGCGTGCACACCCGGATAAGATTTCGAGATATGACTGAACGCCAGAAAGCTATCCATGACATCTCCGGAGATTGGTATCGCATATAGTGAAGAAGGGACGCGGCCGCATGAAGTTTTCAACGACCGCGTCGGAAAGAAGCTGCTCGACTTACTCGATGCCTAGATCTTTTCTGACCTGCTCGTAATTATCGCGCAGGGCAAGCTCACCTGTGGTGAGGATCAGCTTTTCCGGTTCCTTGTCATTGGCAACCCACTCATACATGTTGAGGGCGGTTTCATAACCATGACGCTTCGGCGAGATAATAACCGTGCCATAGAAACCAGTAGGATTGGGCTTCTTGAATTCGTTAATGGCCGAATCCGATCCACCAATGCCAACGGCAATGACATTGTCCGATGAAATGCCGACGCTTTCAGTGGCGCGCACGGCACCCAGAACCGCTTCATCGTTAAGGCCGACGGCAACCCAGTATTTAATTTTCGGGTTCTTGTTCAGCACTACTGTAGATGCATTCAGAGCGGCTTCCGTATCGGTCTTCGCCTGCGGCGCATCAAAAATATTGCTTCCAGGCAAGCCTGCGGCTTTCATCGCCGACAGTGCGCCCTCGACCCGGTCAACTGCAGTTGGCAACTGATCGTAGGAAACACGGACCGCACCGACATCCTTCCAATCCCAGCCACGCTTCTTTACTTCATCGCTGATGGCCTGACCGACAGCTTCACCGATCTTGGTGGCGGAAATGCCCATGTGTGGCACGTCTTCCAGCGGTTGGCCATCGGCACCGACAAGACGATCATCGACCGTCATCAACTTTAGATCATTGGCTGCAGCCTTCGCCACGATGCCAGGGCCAAGCTTAACGTCCGGCGTGCAAATAATCACGCCCTGCGCACCCTGCGCACCGAGATTATCGAGCGCAGCCTGCACTTTTTCGCCATCCTGCGCAGCGATTTTGACGAGGGTGAAGCCCTTTTCCTTGGCCGCGATATCGGCGAATTTCCATTCGTCCTGGAACCAGGGTTCTTCCGGTTGCTTCACGACGAAGCCGATCTTCACGTCCGCGGCCATTGCCGAGGTTAGGGTGGCAAATGCAACACTTCCGGCCACAAGCGCGGCCTTAAACAAACTCATGATGACCTCCCATAAAACTCATCCCGCCTCCTCGACGGTCGCAGATTCGTAACTTCAATGATCGTATTCGTCAACTGCCTAGTATGATGAATTAATCCTGTTGTAATATTTAGATATCTGTATAATCAGACCTGATTGATAGGGATGCACCGTCATGGTGGATCGAACCGTTGATTTGCCGTAACTTTGCTGAGTGGAGGTTGAGAGTGACAATAATATCGTCGAACGAAGCGATACAGGAATCCTCATCTGTGTCGACGCGCCCGCGCGTGAAGAACAATGTCATTTCAGCACTTGCTCTCGATATCTGCTCCGACACCTTCTCACCGGGCAGTTTTTTGCCGCGCGAAAATGATCTTTGTGCACGCTACAATGTAAGCCGGACAGTCATTCGCGAAGCGCTTAAAGTGTTGGAATCTAAAGGGCTGGTTCGCGGGCGTTCCCGCGTCGGTACCGTCGTGTGCGAACATGATGAATGGAATATTCTGGACCCGCAGGTCATCGAATGGCTCGGTGATCGGGTTGTAGAGTTCAACCTGCTTGATTGTGTGCTGGAAGCAAGGCGCTCCATAGAACCGGCCGCCGTCGTTCTCGCTGCAAGAAAGGCCACCACGCAGGAAATTGCGGATATCGAAAAGGCCTGGCAAATGATGAGGGATGCTGAGAATGATATTGTGAGCTTCACGGAAGCCGACGTGCTTTTTCACTCCTGTTTGCTCAAGGCCAGCCACAACCAGATTTTCCGTCAGCTCTCCCACACGATCAGTGCAGCTCTCAAATATTCATTGCAAACATCCAATGAAATTGCAGATACACGAGATGATGCCATAACCGCTCACGGCAATCTCGTGGAAGCGTTACGCATAAGAGATGAAGCCAAGGCAATCGAAGCCATTGAAATGGTGCTAGATATGGCTGAAAAAGATCTTGATCAGGCGAAAGCACCTATGCCTCGCGCTTGAAATGTAAGCGCCAGATAATTCCCTCCTCGAAACAACCATGCACTTTGGTCCGCCTCGAAGATGTTTGTTAAGACGCGCCAATAAAAACGTTTTTATTTTTCTTGAAAACGTTTTTATTGGCTGCTATCGTTTTGTCATCATGGTCGTGGGAGCTGGAGATGTCGAGGTTGATCCACTAAATGAAAACGAACGTGCGACCGACGATCAAAACGCTCGCGGAATACACGGGGTATTCGATTGCAACGATTTCGAAGGCGTTGCGCGGTTCACCGGTCGTAACGGAAGAGACGCGCAAGATTATTCTTTCTGCTGCGGACGAACTTGGCTATCAGGCCAATGCTCGTGGCATGGCGTTGCGTACGGGCAAGACCTATCAAGCCGCCGTATTAATGCCGATGAATTCGGTGGCAGGTTATGAATGGGACGGCGTCGAATATACGCAGATTCTCAGCGGCCTTAGCCAAGTCCTTGATGATAGCGATTATCAGCTTTCCGTCTATGGCTATCGCAGTTTTGACGATGCCTGTGCCATCACGCGCCGTATTGTCGATCAAAGCCTCGCCGACGGTCTGATTTTTTCAGGCGTTCTGGCTGATGATGCGCGCATCGACATGCTGGTAGAGGCTGACTTCCCTTTCGTGTCGCTGGGGAGGTGTCGCAAATCGCTCGTTTATGCCCATGTCGATGTGGATAATGAATGGGCTGCACATGCCGCAACTGCACGACTGATCGCTGGCGGGCACCGGCGCATCGGTCTGGTGAATGCGGATGTGCGTTTTTCCTATGCTCTCGACAGGATCGATGGTTTTACGCGTGCCTTCACAGAGGCAGGTGCTGCGCCATGTGCCGATCTGGTTATCGGCGGCGACTTGTCCACACGCTTCGGACGCGATTCTGCGCTGGCTCTCCGGGAAGAGCGCGATCCACCGACTGCGTTGGTCTGTGTCAATGAATCGACAACGCTCGGTGTGTTGTCCGCATTGCGGTCGCTGGGGCTGGAAGTGGGGCAGGACATTGATGTCATCGCCTATGACGACATCAATGTCAGTGCCTATTTCACTCCGCCGGTCACGACTCTCTACCAGCCGATCGAAGTGTTGGGGCAACGGCTGGGGGAATTTCTGTTGCGGCGTATGGGAGGGGAAGCCCCTGCGCAATTGAGGGAGGTTTTTCGTCCGGAGCTCGTTGCGCGTCAGCCCGACGATATGGGCGGGAAGTTTAATTCCTAGAGCGGTTTGGCCTTTTTTCCGGAGTGGCGGGAACCGCTCCGGCGAGCAGCTCTCAATGCTGTTTCAGAGACACAGCCGCTTCATGCATTCGCTGAAAGTGTTCTAATGGGAGGAGTACACATGAAAAAGACAATTCTGACTTTGGCGCTCGCGCTGGTGTCCACTGTCGCTGCCCAAGCGGCCGATCTTGAGGGAAAAATGCTCAAGGTCGGTTCCGACACGACCTCGCCGCCGATGGAAAGCGTCGATCCCGCCACCGGGCAGATCGTCGGCTTCGATGTTGACGTGGTGAACGCAATCTGCGCCAAGATCAATTGCAAGGCGGAATTCGTGACTACGGGCTGGGATGGCATTTTCGCAGCTCTGGAGCAGGGAAACTTCGATCTCGTTGCATCTGGAGTTTCGATTACCGATGAACGCAAGAAGGCGATGGATTTCTCCGAGCCTTACATCATCAACAGTCAGGCCGTTTTGATGCGCGCCGAAGATGATGGTCTGACACTTGATGACTTCAAGTCGAAAGGCAAAAAGCTGTCGGCCCAGGCGAATACGACCGACGCTCAGGTGGCCGAAGGCATTGTCGGCAAGGATAATGTTGTTGCCTACGACAGTTTCAGCGCCTCTGTCATCGCGCTTAAGAATAAGGATGTCGACGGCGTGGTGATCAACGGTGCCAATGCACCCGCCTATGAAAAGGAATTCGCAGGCGAACTCGTTGTTCCAATTCGCGACCTGCAATCCGATCCGCTGGGGTTGGTTTTCCGCAAGGGCGACGAAACGGCTGCCGCCTTCAATGAAGGTATCAGGGCTATCAAGGAAGATGGCACGCTCGATGCTCTCATCAGCAAATATTGGGGCGCAAAATAGACTGGAACATTTCTGGCGGCGAACCTGCGAAAGTGAAGCACGTGCTGCCGAGATGATGCGCAAAACCAAGAAGAGAGCTTATCCCGAAGAACGCAGAGCGGTTTTCGGGATAGCCAAAATAGATAGAGCAGTTCCAACGACTCTAACTCCGTTGGCCTTGGCCCACACGCAACGCCTCTGGAACGTCGTGTCCAGAGGGTCGGGAGACGATTCAAATGTATTTTTTGATGCGCTTGCGTCCGAGCAACATGATCGTGCTCGCCGCACTGCCATTTGTCGTCTATCTCTTCGCCAGTTCGAACGATTACCAACGTTCGCTTCTGGCGATCCTGGGAGTCGAGCCGGGATCATCAGCTTTCGTGCCGGGTTTTGTGCTGCTTTGCGTAGCCTTTGTTTCCGGTCCCGCCACGATTCTGTTCATGCGCAGGAACTATATTCGCTGGGTAGTTCCTTGTTCGGCGCTCAATCTCCTGTCGGCTGCCGCACTCGTGGCAACACCTGTCGTGTACCCCTACCTGCACTCGGTTGTGGCGAATGGGGTCGATCCGTTCACGTCCGATCTCGTGATGAAAGGCGTCACACCACGGCGACTTACCGAGGCCGCGGCACTGGCGACTGATCGGTACGGGTTCATCATCCTGTTGAGCTATCTCGGTGCGACCGTTCTGGGCCTGCTCCTGTGCCTGGCGGGCAGATCCGGGAACGGGTTGTCGCGATCGCGCAAGGTGGGTTTCATCCTGCTTGCAGCGATCAACGGGCTTGGATTATTTCTCGTCCTCTTTGCAGCGCATGTGGCATTTGCCGCCGGGGTTGCAACAACCATTCGGGCTGCCATTTCGGCTTATATCATTGCGGCGCTTCTGGCTCTGCTTTGGGTTGGCCTGCAAAAGCTTCAATATAGCAGCCGGGGAGACTTCACCTTCATCGGCCTGACGTTGCTGATGGCCTGCATGGCGGCCTGGTTTCTGTTTCAGCCGCGTCAGGCCTATACGCTCGCAGGCACGCTCGATGGCAAGATCGGCGTGGTGACCGGCACTCCATCAAGCATGATCGGCACGGTGCGATACGGCCAGTTTCCCGGTGGTCCCGAAAACGAAGTGCCATTGCGCACATTTCGCGGTCCGCCTGAAGCGCTCGCCGCCCTTGGCAAAAAGGCCGATGTCAGCGCGGTTCTGCTTCCGGCGGCTTCAGTCCCGGCGAACATGCCTGTCCTGTGGCAGACGGAAGCGTTGAACGACCGCGACAAGTCGACGGGCATTGCCTTCGTCGTTTTGGCCATTGCGCTCGGATTGCTGACGGCTTGCGGTCATATCCATCGCCGTCATCCCCTTTCCATCGGCGCTGAATTCATCGTGGATACGATCCGGGGCATTCCCATGCTTGTCATCGTGCTCTATGTCGGTCTGCCCTTGAGTGGCGCGCTGAAGGACGCCACGCAGGGCGTGATCGATCCGCCGAACATGGCTCGCGGTGTGGCGGCGATGGCGTTGGCCTACTCGGCCTATCTGGCAGAAATTTTCCGATCCGGCATCAACGCCATTCCGAGGGGACAAATCGAGGCGGCACGCAGCCTTGGTCTCAACGGCTGGCAGACCGCCCGTCTGGTGATCCTGCCGCAGGCTTTTCGTATCATCATTCCGCCGCTCGGCAACGAGCTGATCGCTATTCTCAAGGACACATCGCTTCTGTCAATCCTGTCCATTCGGGATATCACGCAGCGCATGCGCGAGTTCCAGTCAGCAAGTTTCCTGCCGTTTGCGCCGTATAATTCGGCTGCGATCTTCTACATCCTCCTCACGCTGGCTGCGGCCAGTCTCGTCAGCACAATCGAGAGAAAATATGATGCCAAACATCGTTAAAGCCCGCCAAGACCTACAGAAGCGCGCCTCCGGACTGGTCTTTCCACACGAATTTGCCTTTGGTGCCGCGACCTCGGCCTATCAGATCGAAGGCGCCCCTTATGAAGACGGCAAGAGTGAGAGCATATGGGACCGTTTCTGCAAAAAGCCGGGTGCCATCATAGACCAGTCCAGCGGCGACGTTGCTTGCGACCATTACCATCGCTGGCTCGAGGACATTGCGGTGCTGAAAGCGATGGACCTCAAAGCCTATCGCTTTTCCCTCGCTTGGACTCGGATTTTGCCGGGGGGGTACGGTGCAGTCAATACCAAGGGGATAAGCTTTTACGACCGCCTCATAGACGATCTGTTGGAGGTGGGTATCGAACCCTATGCGACGCTTTATCATTGGGATCTGCCGCAGGTTTTGCAGGACAAGGGCGGCTGGTATGTCCGGGAGACTGCGGATGCCCTGGCCGAATATGCCGCGGTTGCCGTTCGCAGTTTCGGTGATCGTGTCAAGAAATGGACGACTCTCAATGAACCATGGACCTTCTGCTGGTCAGGCCATGCCAGCGCCGAAGATGCGCCGGGGTTGGCTGATGGTGTGAAGGGTGGGGTCACGTCAAGCCATCATGCACTGCTTGGCCACGGCAAGGCTGTTCAGGCCATTCGTGCAGAACGCGCGGATGTATCGGTGGGCATTGTGTTCGATCTCAACGTGGCGGAACCGGCCACCGGCGATCCGCGTGACGTCGCGGCAGCGAAACGTTTCGATGGCGCACAGAATCGCTGGTTCCTTGATGCCGTATTCAAGGGAGCTTATCCGCAGGACATGCTGGAGCTTTACGGCGATCTCCTGCCGCCCATCCATCCGGAAGACAACAAGACGATTGCGGAGCCGCTCGACTATCTGGGCATCAACATCTATCGCCGGTCTGTGATCGCTGAAGGTGACGAATTGCCGCCACTCAACTATCGCCGTGTTCAGCCGGAAGGCATCTATTCTGCAGTTGGTTATGAAATCTGGCCGCGCTGCATCTATGACATTCTGCATTACGTAAATGACGGATATGCGCCAAAGGAAATCTACATTTCCGAAAGCGGCGTGGCAACGCAGCCGGAAGATGTGGGGCCGGACGGGCATGTCTGGGACGATCTGCGTGCAAAATATTATGTCGATCATTTGGAGCAGGTCGCCAAAGCCATTGATGAGGGCGTGCCGGTGAGGGGCTATTTCGCCTGGACACTGACAGACAATTTTGAATGGGCCTTTGGTTACACGACACCGTTCGGCATCACACATATCGATTTCAAAACCCAGGAGCGGCGCGTGAAATATTCCGGCGAAGTCTATGCCCTCATCGCACGACAGGACGGAAACATTGAAACGAGGAGCGCGGCGATTGGCTGAATGCGGGCAAAAGACTGTCCTGATTACCGGAGCCACGCGTGGCCTTGGCCGCGAACTGGCACTGCAATATGCGGTGGAGGGCTGGAATGTAATCGCTTGTGGTCGCTGCCAGCCTAACGCGCCATACGTCGATCGCGTCGAGTTTGAGACACTTGATACGGCTGATCCGGCTTCCGTGGCAGCGCTAGCGGATCGTCTGAACATGCGGCCTCTGGACCTCGTCATTAATAATGCGGCTGTTCGCAGTCGCATTGCTGGCCTTGCGCCGCTCAATCCGGATGATTTTATGGCAGTCGTCCAGACAAATATGCTCGGCCCTGTTCTGGTAGCGCGTGCATTACGAAAAAATCTGGCGCGCGGTAAGGAGCCAATGATTGCCAATATCAGCAGTCGTGCTGGTTCGATCTCCGAGGGGCTGCTCGATGATGACGACGACGATTATGCATATCGGTGCTCCAAAGCTGGATTGAACATGGCGACCACTCAGCTGGCCTCCGATCTTAAGGCCGACTGCATAAAGGTGATTGCACTTCACCCTGGCTGGGTAAAGACCGATATGGGTGGGGAAGGGGCAGTCGTGAATGCAAAAGACAGCGCCCGTGGATTGAGGGAGGTAATCGCCGGCGCTCCTCAGAGTGGGGTATTTATGTCCTATAACGGCGAGGAGATTCGTTGGTAAACTGATAGATCAGGAAACTGAGTTCGGCTGTGATCTCCTCCAGATAGCCCATTGAGGGAAACGCACTTCAATCGTTAAGTCTTGGTAGACCAGTCAGACATTACCTGCAGGAGCATTCGTCCGATGCTCCTGCGTAAGAACTGCGGAAGAGCGTGTTGATGATGGATGAAGGTGGCTCGTTCCCAAACCGAACTGAACGCGGCCGATACCGTCATCAAGTGCGCCGGTACCCTGCAGGCCGGGCCGCAGAAGAAACTGCTCGCCGCCCACGCAGCGGTGTAAGGCTTTATGCAAGATGTGCGAACGATACGTACAAAGGCGGCAAAGGAAATCACCTGAGGTGCAATCGGGGATCGACGCTGTGGAGCAGCCTTACAAGTATCACCCCCAGAATTTATCGATCTCGCTCTTGGCTTGGCCCGCTTTCTGCTAAGGAAAATAGTTTGCGCGACTGTATTCGCTTAAAGGGCATTGTTCATTACGTTGCCGTTTTTCTGCATCGCAACCGGAATCATCTCGTTAACAGTCGGGCAGTAACACATCAGTGAGCAGGAAAATGCAAAGCAGGGCAAAAGCCTGCAGAACGTCCGATGTGGCGGTAGCGGTCATTTCCAGAATCCACCCAGAAGAAAGGCACCGACCGACGATATCGTAATGCGATTACCCGTATGAAAAATAATAATTTTGTTCGAATATATTATAATTATATCGTTATATATTAGCCGCTTAGATGGCGCCAATCGCTAAAAATTTATTCGGGACCATTTGAAAATCAGCCATCTCAACGTCCCTATGGCGCTGGAAGACATCTTGAATGTTTCTCAGGCTACGACACGCGTCCGTGTGCATGATTAACAAAAATTATCTGCAGTTGCAAATATGCTATCATAAATTGCACTCCGGTATGTTAGCTAAAACTAAATTAGTTAGCTCAGGAGTACCGTATGCTGCACCGAAAATTCGCCCTTCTTTCGACATGTTCAGTGTTTGCGTTCACTGTTTTTGTCCCGGCTGCTATTTATCTCGTCCCGTCACAAGCGCTGGCCGCCTGCACGACAACGGGCAGTTCAACCGTTTGTACGTCGACAACAGGGCCGGCAGTGTGGACGACGACTGTTGGTACGGGGCGTACGGATAACAATCGGTCCGTCGATGTGCAGTCGGGAGCGGGGATCAACACGAATAACGTTCCTGCCATCAGCATTGGTGATGGCGGTACGATCAATGTTCGTAACGGCGCAAGCGTCACAAACAACTCCACCCCATCCGGTTCAGGCCCGTTCGGGACCGGTCCGAATACCATCGAGTTCGGCAGCAACGGACGGCTGACTATCGAACAAGGCGGACAGGTTGTTGCGAACGGCACCAACACGCGTGCCGAGGCCGTCAACGTCCATGGATTCGGTAATACGATTATCAATCATGGCCTTATTCAGGGACAAAGCAGCGCCGCAATCTGGTTCGAAGACCAAGCAACTGGCGCCAAGAATACGGTAGACAACTTCGGAACCATCCAGAAGCTCGGTGGCGGCAGCGTCATCGGTACCAATGGCGGCGCCGGTATCAACTTCATCAACCGTACTGGCGGTCAGGTCGTCGGCGATCTGGGCTTTGCAGGTGGTAACGATACACTCACCTTTGAGCCAAATTCTGTCGTAACGGGTAACATTAACGGTGGCGGCGGCGTTAATGACCTCGTTCTGCAAGGTATTCTGGGTTCCAGGGATACCCTCGCAGGTGCGCTCAGAAACTTCACCACCCTAACGAAGAACGGCGACGGTTTGTGGACGGTGAGCGGTAGCCTCACGGGGTTCACTACTGTTACAGTGAATGATGGAACGCTGGCCCTTACGGGTAATAATAAAGATTACACCGGCAATGTGATCGTTCGCCCCGACGGCACTCTCGAAGCACGTGCGCAAAGTCTTCCGGTTAAAACCGTCGCAACCAACAATATCAACAATGTTCTTAACGATGGTCTTGTTCGCTTCACCCAACCCGATGACGGCGGTTATACCGGCCAGATCGTCGGTATCGGCGCTGTTGAGAAGACAGGGGCTGGGATCCTGACTTTGACGCCAGATGCCCCAGCTGGAAACACATATTCCGGTGGCACGAGAATAAATGAAGGTACAATTGCTGTCGCGGCCGACAAGGCCCTCGGCAATGCGAGCGGCGGCCTTACCTTCGATGGTGGCGCGCTACGTTTCGACACCGCGTTCGATCTCGCGAATAGTCGCGCCATCACTTTGGATGCCGGTGGGGGCACGTTCGATACGAATGGCAATACAACCAATGTAACGCAGGCAATCACGGGATCGGGCGGCCTCACCAAGGCAGGTGGTGGTGTGCTGAATCTTGAGGGCTCCAATGCGTATGGCGGTGCGACGACGGTAACGGGCGGAGCGCTTTATGTGAATGGCGATCAAAGCGCTGCGACAGGTGCAACAAGCGTAGGAACCGGTGCAACAATAGGCGGCGTTGGCACAATCGGTGGCAACGTCACGATACAGGATGGCGGCACGCTTGCGCCCGGTCGCGCGGGAGCTGTTCCCGGAGCGCTGACAATCAACGGAGATCTCGCCCTAAGTGGTGGCTCCACACTCGAATACAGTTTCGGACAGGCCAATGTCGTTGGGGGGGCACTCAACGATCTGACAACGGTTCACGGAAATCTGACCCTCGACGGCACAATCAACGTTACCGCTACGCCCGGTGGATCGTTTGATCCCGGTGTTTACCGTGTCATCAGCTATGATGGCACGTTGACCGATAACGGTTTGACGGTTGGAACTATTCCCGCGAGCGGTTACTACGTTCAGACGGCGGTGGCCAATCAGGTCAATCTGGTCAATACAAGCGGATTGAATTTGAACTATTGGGACGTCTGGCCCGCATCAAACGGTGCTATTGGCAACGGCGCGGTCAATGGTGGAACCGGTACCTGGCAGAGCTCAGGTTCAGGTGGTACCAACATCAACTGGACCGAACCAACGGGAGCTATCAACGCGCCGTATCAGGACGATGCTTTCGCCATATTCATGGCTACAGCCGGAACTGTAACGGTCGACAATAACGTCGGTGCTGTTCGTGCAGCAGGCATGCAGTTTGCGAGCGATGGTTATGTCATCACCGGGGATGCGATCACCTTGGTAGGCGCACCGTCGTCGATTATCCGTGTGGGTGATGGTACGGCTGCAGGTGCGGGTTATACCGCGACGATCAATTCGGTACTTACCGGCAACACCCAGCTGATCAAGACAGATCTCGGCACGCTCGTTCTCCAAGGGAACAATAGCTATACAGGCGGCACGGCGATCAATGGCGGCGTGCTTCAGGTCACAAGCAATGCGAACCTCGGTGATGCAACGGGCGGCATGTCTTTTAATGGTGGCACGCTGAGAACGGCAGCCGACTTTACCATCGATCGCGCTACGGTGCTTGAGGCTGGGGGTGGTACAATCGAGACGGTTGGCGCGACGACGCTCGGTTACGACGGTGTGATGAACGGCGATGGCGGACTGACGAAAATCGGTACAGGCACGCTTGTCCTGAATGGCGTCAATACCTATACCGGCGGAATCGCGATCAATGGTGGAACTGTCCAGATCAGTTCTGACGCTAATCTGGGGGCAGCTTCCGGGCCTCTTGGCGTCGACGGGGGCACATTGCACTCGACCAGTAATATCGTGATGAATCGGGTGACGACCATCGGAGCTGGCAATGCAACTATTGAAACAGATGCGGGAACAACCCTCGCCCAGCAGGGAAATATCGCCGGAGCCGGAGCACTGACCAAAACCGGTGACGGTGCATTGGTCCTCACGGGTACGGGAACCTACACCGGCGGCACCGCCATTGCCTCGGGGCTGCTTCAGCTTGGCGATGGCGGGACATCGGGATCAATTGTCGGCGATGTCGCCAACAACGGTACTCTGGCATTCAACAGGTCTGACGCACTCGTGTTCGATGGCGTGATCTCCGGAACAGGAAATGTTCGTCAGATCGGAACCGGCATCACTGTTCTCAACAAGCAGAGTGCCTACACGGGCATGACATCCGTCGAGGCTGGAACGCTCGCGGCAGGCGGTGTAAACTATTTCAGCTCCAATTCTGATTTCGCTGTTGCCCAGGCCGGCACTCTGGCGCTCAATGATTTCAACCAGTCGCTGAAATCATTGAACAATTCAGGAATTGTCGATCTTGGGCCGGAAGCAGGAACGACGCTGACCGTGACCAGCGACTATATCGGCAATGGTGGGACCGTCCAGATCGGAACTGTGCTTGGCAACGACAGTTCCGTAACGGATAGGCTGGTCGTCAATGGAAACACGAGTGGAACTGGCATTCTGGCGGTCAGGAATGTCGGTGGCAGCGGCGCCCAGACGAATGAAGGCATCAAGATTGTCGACATTGGAGGAGCGTCCAATGCAACTTTTACGCTGCTTGGTGACTATGAATTTCAGGACGCTCCAGCTGTCGTCGGCGGTGCCTATGCTTATCAACTCTACAAAAATGGCAAGGCCAATCCGAACGATGGTGACTGGTATCTGCGTTCGACCATCAAGGACCCCGTCGATGGCGGCGGAACAAATGGTGGCGGTGATGGCGGCGAGGAAGTGCCCCTCTACCAGCCGGGTGTTCCTGGTTACGAGGCCTATCCGCAGCTTCTGCTGGGGCTGAACGGCTTGCCGACGTTGCAACAGCGTGTCGGCAATCGCTACTGGAGCAATGCAGGTAATATCATGCTCGCAGAAGGCGCCGATCCAGTCGGCTCTCCATATGCTCCAGCAGAAGAAGCTGGCAATCTGATCGAGGGCAACGGTGTATGGGGGCGTATTGAAGGCGCGCGCACAAAGGCCGATCCACGCTTCTCTACGTCTGGGACGGATTACAGCTTCAACACGCTCAAATTGCAGGCCGGGCTTGATGGCATGTTGGCTGAAACGGAAAATGGCAAGCTGATCGGCGGGGTCACGGTCCATTATGCCCACGGCAAGGCCAAAACACGTTCTCTCTATGGTGACGGCGAAATTTCGACCGATGGCTACGGTTTTGGCGGTACACTGACCTGGTATGGCGACAACGGTTTCTTCCTCGATGGTCAGGCGCAGGTCACTTGGTATGACAGCGATCTTATGTCTGATCTAGCCAATATGGGACTGGCTGACGGGAATAACGGTTTCGGTTATGCCTTCTCTGGGGAAAGTGGCAAGCGGATTGCAATCGATCAGAGCTGGTCGGTTACGCCACAGGCACAGTTGACTTACTCGAATGTCGATTTTGACAACTTCAACGATGCTTTCGGTGCGCGGATCAGCCTTGATCGTGGAGAGAGCCTGCAGGGCCGCATCGGATTGGCTGTTGAGCACCAGAACTCCTGGTATAACGCCAGCGGCCTTATCGACAGAACCTATCTCTATGGTATCGCGAACGTTTATTACGAGTTCCTCGATGGAACCAAGGTCGATGTTTCAGGCACGAGTTTTGCTAGCAAGAACGAACGTCTCTGGGGCGGTATTGGTCTGGGTGGCAGCTATAACTGGAACGGTGACAAATACTCGATTTATGGCGAAGGATCAGTCAATACCAGTCTCAAAAACTTCGCCGATAGCTATAGCTACAAAGGCACACTTGGCTTCCGCGTGAAGTGGTAAGTGTTTGTTGAATAGAGCTGCCGCCAGATATTGGCGGCGGCTTTTTGTTAAGCTCCACCTGACGGAATTGGCTTCCTTTCCCTGCTACTTTGTAGTGCGGCTCGCATTCAAGTCGCCGACCGGAACGATTTGGCCAGAGAGAGCTTCTGACGAGGAGCATACAACTGTGCAAATGTTGAAAAGAGTGCCAGCACCCGCCCAGTGCGGCGAGTTGAGCTTCCACTTGCTTTGGCATGAACAAGCTCATGCCGCAGGCAGGAATGTTTAGCTTCGAAATCAGATTCTCGAAGTCGGAAAACGGCTCCAGACCACAAGTAGGTTATAAGCAATTCGATATAGAGTCCATATACAGCGCTCAACTATTCATAATATAGGTTCCACCTTACTCTCCGTTGCGTAGAGAAAACTTACGCTGTTCCGATCGGAAGCAGATCGAACAAGTGACGCTAGTGAGATAAAGACGCCTCAAAAATGCATTCAACGTTAAATTCGGCGCTGGAATCGACAGAACAGGAACGAGCAGGCCGACGGGCCGGTCGCAATGTGGATAAAGACCTGCTCCGCAAGGAGATATGGGAGAATCTGGAGAGCAGCCGCCTTAACGTCGGACCGGTTTGGAGTCGAATTTCCAACTGGGTTGGAGCGGACGAAGCGGCCGTCGTGGCCTGCCCCATAGGGTGGTCCGGTTTCAGTTTTAATGCATGATCGGCTTTTCTGCCATGGGCTGTGCGGATGACGGTGCCGATCCACGCGGCGGCGCAGGCCAGATGATGGCCTCCGGTGCCGGGGGGGTATCCGAGCGATGAGTGTGGCCGCTCGGTATTATAGTAGCGCCGCCATGCCTCGATGATGACCTTTGCCTCGGCGAGGCTATAGAAGATCTCCCCGTTGAGCAGTTCGTCACGCAGCTTCGAGTTGAAGCTCTCGCAGTAGCCGTTCTCCCATGGGCTTCCCGGTTCGATGAATGCGGTCTTTGCGCCGACGGCCCTGATCCACTCCCGCACCGCCTTGGCGATGAACTCCGGACTTCCCCGTCAAAAGTGGAGGGCTTCTGTTAGACAAGACTGACAGGAGACTTAAAATGAGCAGTTCAGCTAACTTTAATGGCCAGCGTCCGGTTATTGATCCCAACGATGCCGTTATGCTTTTGATCGACCATCAGAGCGGC
>NZ_JBHEEO010000030.1:0-45742 GCF_041929965.1 Brucella oryzae
CGAACCAACCTGCCGCTAGCAGCGTCGCCGCCCTCGTTGTGGCGCCATATAGACCCCACAATCCAAAACTGTCAACGCAGTTTCGTAAAAATTCAGGAATTTTCTTTCCACAGACAATATGGTCCTTTTTAACCAAATATCAACCGCGAAAAACTGGCGATTCGAACGGTTGCGACGATTCCATGACAGTTACCATGACAATTGGATGAACGAGCATGAAGCCTATGCCCTATATTCTGGCAGTTGATGGCGGCGGCACCGGATGCCGGGCGCTGCTTGCCGACAGCAATGGCGACCCTATAGGCCGGGGCACGAGCGGCGCCGCCAATATTGGCGCCGACCCGGCAACGGCTCTGGATAATATAATGCGCGCGGCGACGCTGGCTGCACACGATGCGGGGCTGGATGTTTCTATATTGAGTGAGACCTGCGCCGTGTTGGGGCTCGCCGGCGCAAACTCGCTTGCCGACAAGGATCGCGTGGAACAGAGCCTGCCCTTCGGCAAGGTGAAGATCGTTTCCGACGCTGTTACCGCCCTGCAAGGTGCGCTCGGTCCGGATGACGGTGCTATCGTCATTCTCGGCACCGGATCGGTCTTCGTTAGAAGAGAACAGGACGTATTCGAGATTGTCGGCGGGCGCGGCTTCATGCTGAGCGATCATGCGGGCGGCGCGCGGCTTGGCCGCGAACTTCTTGAAGAGACGCTGCTTGCTCTGGACGGCATGACCGACCGTACGGAACTTGCCGATACCGTGCTGGCGCGGTTCAGCGGCGACCTTCGCCAGATCATCACCTTCTCGCGCGCGGCGACGGCCGCCGACTACGCCGCCTTCGCTCCCATCGTTTTCGACTATGCGCATAAGGGCGATGTGCTCGGCCTTTCGATCCTGCAACGCGCCTGCTCTTATATTGGCCGCGGTCTGGACCGGCTCGGCATTGAAACGCTTGGCCGGTTCAGTCTGACGGGAGGCCTCGCCCCATCCTATACAGCACTGCCATTTCTACCGCACCGTGAACTCTTTCGCCCCGCGCTTGGCGATGCGTTGCAGGGAGCATTATCGCTCGCTTTGCAGACAAATGGAGAAGCTTAACCACCGGAGCGCCTGCGTCCTCCCGGATGCTCCACACTATTGAAGTCACGCATCCTGCTTGCCGAAAATCGATTCCGATTTTCGGGCAGATGCTGTAGCGGCAAAAAGACTTGTCGCGGCGGGGTTTACCCCCTAACTTCTTATATGCAGGCTATGACCTGATCTTGCGAAACGGTGCCGGTTAAAGTCGGCGGCGTGTGTGGTGTATTCTTTTCATGCATTTCCGGACGGAAACCGGTTTCCGTTCTTCGAGGAAATGCTCCACAGGGGTGGCATGCTGACTAAAAAGGGCAAATATGGCCTGAAAGCCATGGTGCATCTGGCAGGCGTTACAGATGGACAACTGGTTTCGGCCAGCGAAATCGCCGAAAAACACCATATACCACGCAAGTTTCTCGACAATATTTTCACCGAGCTTCGCAATGCTGGCTTCGTGCTGAGCCGCAAGGGCAAGGGCGGCGGCTTCTGCCTGGCCCGCCCGGCCAACGAAATTGCCATCGGCAATATCATCCGCGCACTCGACGGCGCGCTTGCCCCCATCGCCTGCGCCAGCAAGACGGATTATCGCCCCTGCGACGATTGCGATGAGGACGAATGCGAGGTGCGCCATATGATGCTGGATGTGCGCGAAGCCATCGCCAGCGTTCTGGATCATCGGACGCTGGCCGACAGCAAGGCCATGGATATAGCCTCGCTGTCTAAATAGGTCTCAGGCGGCTGCCGACCAGTTCGGGAACGGATCGTTCAGCCCCGACCAGCGCTCCGGCACGAAGTCTTCTTCCTCAAGCAAACATTGATCCAGCTCGGCGATGAGCGCATCTTCCCGCATCGGATCGACGCCGATGAACACGATTTCCTGACGCCGATCGCCCCATATCTTATGGAAATACGGTTCCATGGCGCGCTGCCATTCGGGTTCCGCCGGCCAGTATTGCTTTGGCACGGACGACCACCAGCGCCCCCTTTTCCCGGTGCGCACCAATGCGCCCGCCTGACTGATTTCACCGACAAAATCAGGCCGGGTGGCAAGCCAGAAGAAGCCCTTTGCCCGCACCACACCCGGCCAGCCCTTGTCGATAAACGACTGGAACCGTTCTGGATTAAAGGGACGCCGCGCGCGATAGACGAAGGAGCGAACGCCATATTCCTCGGTCTCGGGCGTATGCGAGGCAAAGCCATGCAGCTCCTTGTACCAGAGCGGATGCTCATGCGCCTTGTTGAAGTCGAAGAGCTTCGTATCCAGTATGGCGTCGAGCGTCACTTCACCGAAATCGACCTCCTCGATGCGGGCATCGGGATTGAGCGAGCGGATGACCTTATGCGCCAGATTACGCTCTTCTTTTGAAGCGGTCGATATCTTGTTCAGCACGACGACGTCGGCGAACTCGATCTGTTCGACCAGAAGATCGACAAGCGTGCGCTCGTCCTCCTCGCCAAGGGATTCGCCGCGATCACGCAGAAAATCGCTCGACGCATAGTCTTTCAGCAGATTGGCGGCATCCACAACCGTCACCATCGTATCGAGCCGGGCGACATCCGAAAGACTGTTGCCCTTCTCGTCGCGAAACTCGAACGTGGCGGCAACCGGCAACGGCTCGGCTATCCCGGTCGATTCGATCAGCAGGTAGTCGAAGCGCCCCTGCGCTGCCAGTTGCGAAACCTCTTTCAGGAGATCGTCGCGCAATGTGCAGCAGATGCAGCCATTGGTCATTTCAACCAGCTGTTCATCCGTGCGGGAGAGATTGGCGCCGCCCTCACGAACGAGGGCGGCATCGATATTCACTTCACTCATATCATTGACGATCACCGCGACGCGGCGGTTCTCGCGATTATTGAGCACGTGATTGAGAAGTGTGGTCTTTCCGGCCCCGAGGAAGCCGGACAGGACCGTAACGGGCAGCCTCTTTCTCATGACTCCGTTCCTCATCAAAAACTGGTCAATCGTGGTGGTGGTGATCGAGATTGAAGGTCAGCGTGGTGAAATAGCTGAGCTTGTCCGCTTCCTTTGAACCAGACAGCGGCCTGGAATAGCCCGCCCCGACGACATTGAGACCCGCATTGCGGATATTGATCCTGGCGATGCCTTCCGCGTCGGTCTTTACCGGTGCCGCATGGCTGTCATTGACATAATCCGCCGTGACCTCGACGCCTTCCACCGGCTTTCCGTCAAACAGAACCTGCACGGGAAGCTCGTTGCCTGCCTGCAATATGGTCGGGTCCATCAGGGGGACGATTTCAAACGGCAGGCCCTGCGGCTCAGGCTTCCTGCGCAAATGATCGAGAATAGCGATGGCAAATTTCTGGCTGTGGCTGGACTGTTTTGCGCCCGGCACTTCCGATTTCGGCTTGTTCACCCACTTGCCATCCGGCCCTTCGGCCCAGAAGCCATTGTCAAACGTGCCGCTGACCACGACCGCATCCTTGGACACGCCCAGCAGGGCATGATCGTTCTGCCGCCTGATTTCGACGGCGACATCCTTGCCCTCTCCGTTCCTGGCCGTAACCGTCTTCAGCTTCTGCGGATCATAGGCCTCGTCGCTTGCACCATGACCGTAAACGACAGCCTGCGTTCCGTGGCGCTCGGCAATCCAGATGCCATGCGCCCCTGCAACGGCTGGGGCAAGAAAAGTCAAAACGGCGCCAGCCTGAAGTGCTTTCGCAATGCTACGCATTTTCTTCTCCTTTAATGTTATACCATAACAGTTTTGATGGTAAAAATGGGCGGTTGGAGCCGCCCTTCTGTGTTTCAGCAAGTTCGTAAAACCGCTTGGCGCTTGATGATGCGCCAAACCGCATATTCCGGAGTGCCGGGCTGTCGGTAGGTTACAGCCCGGCACATTTGCAACCACTTTCCGAGTGCCCAAGCACTCAGTTCCAAGGGCGGTCACAGCTGTTACTTTGACAGACAACCTTTCAGGGAATCGGCCAGATTACGGATGAGCTGCGGATAAAGGTCGGGACCGTCCTTCAATTCCGCACCCAGAGGATCAAGAACGCCGGTCTTGGCATCCGTCCCGTCGATAACGGTTTTCACCAGCTTCGGCTCGAACTGCGGTTCGGAGAACACGCAGGCTGCGCCGAGCGATTTGATCTTCTCGTGAATTTCCTTGATGCGCGCAGCGCCCGGCGCCTTTTCCGGGCTGACCGTGATCGATCCAGCCGCCTTCACGCCGAAGCGATTTTCGAAATACTGATAGGCGTCATGGAAGACGATGAACGGCTTGTCCTTCACCGGCTCCAGTTCGCTGGCGACTTCCTTGGTCAGCACGTCGAGCTTCTCGCCATAGTCCTTGGCATTCTTTTCATATTGCGCGGCGTGTTCCGGGTCGCTTTCGGCGAGCGTTTTTGCAATATCCGCCGCCAGAACCTTTCCGTTCTGCGGATCGAGCCAGAAATGCAGATCATATTCACCATGGCCATGGTGATGGTCGTGTCCACTTTCCGACGCGTCGGTCGCATGGTTATGACCTTCGGCACCGTGGTCATGCCCCTCATGCCCATGGTCATGCGCTTCAAACGGGCCGCCTTCACGGAACTTCAGCTTCGTCAGGCCATCGGCTTCGCCAAGCGCAACAACCTTCGCGCCATCGCCCAGCGTATCGATCGGCTTGTCGAGGAAGGTTTCCATCGACGGACCAGCCCAGAAAATCACCTTGGCGTGCTCGATTGCCTCTGCGTCGGATGGTTTCAGGCTGTAGACATGCTCGGAACCCGCACCCTGAACGATCAGCTTCGGCTCGCCCACGCCCTGCATGACCGCCGAAACAATCGAATGAAGCGGCTTGATCGACACGACGACGCCATCGCGCTCTGCGGCCAGCGAGACAGTTGCCGTACCGGCCAGAAATACCGAGGCGAGGAGGAGGGAGCGAAGATGTTTCATGGTCTCTCTCTTGTAGAATTGGGGAAAGGTATCATATCCAAGTGATATGTTATTTTATAACGTCTGTTGCGTTATGCTATAACGTCTGTCATAAGGTGAGGCAACCCCCATTCTGGAAAAAATCGCAGCGGCGGATCATCCAAGCGTGGGACGAGAACGTGCAGGCAGTGAAAGCCCGGAACAGATGAGCAGGAAGACCGCCCTCCCCGCCGAAAAGGCGCGGGAAACATTGATCGAACTGAAAGGCGCCGGCGTCTATCGCGACGGGCGCTGGCTCGTGCGCAATGTCGACCTGAGTGTTGAGCGCGGGGAGATCGTGACCCTGATCGGTCCGAATGGCGCGGGCAAGAGCACCGCCGCCAAGATGGCGCTGCGTATCCTGAAACCGGACGAAGGCAGAGTGATCCACGCGCAGGGTCTGCGCATCGGCTATGTGCCGCAGAAGATCAATATCGACCGCACGCTGCCGCTTTCCGTCGAGCGCCTGATGACGCTGACAGGACCTCTCTCACGCAAGGATATTGAGACGGCATTGGAAGTGGTCGGCATTCCGCATCTTGCAAAGGCCGAGATCGCCAACCTGTCGGGCGGTGAGTTTCAGCGCGCCTTGATGGCGCGTGCGCTTGCCCGCAAGCCGGACCTCATGGTGCTGGACGAGCCGGTGCAGGGCGTCGACTTCTCCGGCGAAGCCGCCCTCTACGAACTGATCGCGAAGCTGCGCGACGATACGGGCTGCGGCGTGCTTTTGATTTCGCACGACCTGCATCTGGTCATGGCGGCGACCGACCGGGTCATCTGCCTCAATGGCCATGTCTGCTGTAGCGGAACGCCGCGCGACGTAACGGCAAGCCCCGAATATATGCGGCTGTTCGGCAGCCGTGCCGTCGGGCCGCTTGCCGTTTATGAGCATCACCACGATCACACGCATCTGCCTGACGGGCGCGTGCTTCATGCCGACGGTTCCGTGACCGATCACTGCCACGCCGATGATGGCCATCATCATGAGCACGAACATCATCACGAAGGGAGCGCGCCCCGTGCTTGACGATTTCTTCACCCGCGCCATCATCGCCGGTGTCGGACTGGCGCTCACCACCGGCCCGCTCGGCTGCTTCATCGTCTGGCGGCGCATGGCCTATTTCGGCGACACCATGGCCCATTCCGCGCTGCTCGGCGTGGCGCTGGCGCTCATTTTCGACATCAATCTAATGATCGGCGTCTTCGCGGTTGCGGTGGCGATTTCAGCCATTCTGCTGCTCCTGCAGCGCCGCCACACATTATCGGCAGACTCGCTCCTCGGCATCCTGTCCCATGCCACGCTGTCGCTTGGCCTCGTTCTCGTGGCCTTCATGACATGGGTGCGTGTCGACCTGCTGTCGTTCCTGTTCGGCGATATTCTGGCCGTCTCGCGGATGGATATCGCCTTCATCTACGGCGGCGGAATATTCGTGCTGGCGGTTCTGGCCTGGTTGTGGCGCCCTTTCCTTGCTGCCACCGTCAGCGAAGATATCGCGCGTGCCGAAGGCATGAACCCGGCTTTGTCGCGTATTGTTTTCATGCTGCTTCTGGCCATTGTCATCGCCATTGCGATGAAGATCGTCGGAATTCTATTGATAACCTCGCTGCTCATCATTCCGGCAGCAACCGCACGCCGCTTTTCCTCAACGCCCGAACAGATGGCCATTCTGGCCTCGCTGATCGGAGCTGCAGGCGTCATCGGCGGACTTTATGGTTCCATTCATTTCGATACGCCGTCCGGCCCGTCCATCGTGGTCGCGGCGCTTGCCATTTTCATTTTGAGCCTGTTACCCCTACATAAGAGGGAACAAGCATCACCAAAACGGATCGCTGGACAATGAGCACGTATCACCATCATCACGCCCCGCAGGACCTGACCCGCAATCAGACACTGGTTTTCGACGTCTTGTCCAAGGCGGAAGGGCCACTCAGCGCCTATACGATCCTCGACCAGCTGCGTGACGACGGTTTTCGCGCGCCGCTGCAGGTCTATCGCGCATTGGAAAAGCTGCTCGACTATGGGCTGATCCATCGCCTCGAAAGCCTCAATGCCTTCGTTGCCTGCGCGCATCCGCAATGCCATCAGCAGGGTCTGGTGGCTTTCGCCATCTGCGAGAAATGCGGTCAGGTGACAGAATTCTCCGACGCGGCCATTGAGAATCTCGTCAGCGCATGGAGCCTTCAGAACGGTTTCAAGTCGCGCAAGACGACATTGGAACTGCGCGGGCTCTGCGAAGCCTGCGGGGAACACTGACAAACAGGAACCTGTTCAAGGTAACCATGTCCGCAGAAACCCGGTTTAAAACATGGCGCATCCGCAAGCGAAACCTGCTAGACTGATGAAAGGGGAATAGCAGGTAAGATTTTGATATGGCACGGGTTAAGCCATCCCACGAACGTCGCAGGGAAGAGAGACAGCGTACAAGGCTGCGCTCCGGAAAGATCGTGGGCCTCGACGGGCGCTTCATCATCGAATGCCATTTCAGCGATATCGCACCCCATGGCGCCAAGCTGAGAACTGTCGAAGTCCCGACCCTGCCCGAACGCTTCTGGCTGTTCGATGATTATTACGGTCGTGCGCTTCTGGCCCGTGTCGCCTGGCGCAATGGTCGTGAAATGGGTGTGGAACTCATATCCGACCCAGCTGTCACACCGCTGGACGAAGAGCGCCTCGCTGAGCTTGCAGGAAAATATTATTCGCTGTGACTGACAGGCTCTGCGTTTGCCTGCTTCTCCGGCTCATGTTTGGCCGGTGCGGTTCGTGTCGGCGTGCCGCGCATGTTCATGGCCCGGATTTCTTCCGCTGAAATATAGTTGAACTGCTCGACCAGAAGGTCCTTGATGACCGGCTCGGGGAACCGCGCGTTCAGATCGGTGATGATCGAGGCGCGCACATCCTCGAAGCTCACCTTCTCGACCTCTTTCGTATCAGAATAGCTGCCATAGAACTTGCGGAAGATTTCATCGCCGATGAAGAATTCGAGCGGCACAGTCAGCTTCTTGCGAATGCTCGAATCGACCGTATAGACGAGCTGCGTCACCACATAACCGGCGACGCCACCATTCGAGATGATCGGCACGCTCATTACATCTGTCTTGACATAATCCACGCCACCGAAACCACTGGTTGCGGCTTGCGCCCCATCCGAGGATGAGGCGTTCTGGCGAACCGCCAAGAAAAGCGAACCGAAAGCAACGGCGCAGATCCACAGACCGATGGCAATAATGCGGATCATCGTGCGTGACCGAGCCTCACGCTCTGCATGGAATAGGTGCCGTCGGCTTCCTGCGTTTCCAGCGCACCGCGAATGAGGTCGGCCAGTTCGCCAACGGCGCGCAGATGCAATTGCAGTGCTTCGCAATTCTTCTCAAGCTTCTGCTTCAGGCTGTCGAGCAGCGGCTGAAGCCGCTTCATCGTGGCCGGTTCGGCAGCGCTGGCTGCTTTCTTGATCGCCTTGTTGAAATCGTAAAGTCCGCGGCTCTTGCGGGCGTTGATTTCCGCGAGGTCGGGATTGCCGCCCTCCAGCAGCAGGCGCGTTTCGGTATCGATGACATCTTCCAGACGCTGGATCGCCCGCACGACCGGCTTTAATGTGGGGCTCTCGGCCGGTTCCTCTGCCAGCGCCTGACCCGGTTCGCTCGTCACAGCGATGATCGGCGAATCCTCTTGCGGCAGGCTGTTTTCAGAGCTTGTCTCGGTCATTTAGGGGTCCTCGGTTATGACGCTTGTCGTTACGGGCCAATCAGCCGCGCGCGCTATTGTTGTCGAGTTGCTTTTGAATGAGCTTGCGTTCGAAGCCATGCACGATGTCCTTCGACACGGCGTTTTCGCTCACCTGGTCTCCCAGATTATTGATTACGTCTCCTAACGCTATCGTCGCCGGCGCGTCTGCCCGCCCGTTGCGCGCCGCCTGTTCCTCAAGCAACCGGGCAATGCCGACACCGCCGCCATCCGCCATCTTGTTTGCCATGGCTTCCGCCATCATGGACTTCCAATATTCACCGGCAATCCCCTTCCCGAAGGTCGCCGTCGTCTCACTCGTAAACATCGACTGCACGAAGGATTGCAGCATGAAGGCCTCAAACTTGCGGTAGGCCGGATTGGCCACATTTTGCGCATCCGGTCGCACGCTGACCCCAGCCGCAAGGCTGTCGGAAAAGCTGGCGAAATTATCCCGCATCAGTCCACCGCTGGCGGCGGATGCCACCATGGTTGCCGATGCAGACGGCGCTCTCAACCGTTCCGCTGCCATACGATAGGCTTGCGGATCGGCGGCGCGCGCCACGTCCATCACCAGATCTGACGGCGGGTTGATCGCCATGCATCTCTTCCTTCTTCTGTTGATTGCACCATAATGGGTCAAACTTGACTGAAACTTGTGCGTGCGTTCAGCCTCGACTTTGCGCTCAATCAGGGTTTTGCGGCCTATTTGTCGTTTTCCGGCTAATAAATTCCTCGATCAGGCTGGAAAGTTCGCGCCGTTCGCGATCATTTTCAGCATCCGTCAGGCGATCTTCCAGCAAGCCGACCCGCCTCTGTTCCTGCAAAAGGGCCTTGCGCTGTGATTCGAGACGCTGTTCGAGCTGCTGCGATTCGGCGGCGTTGCTTCCAAGGCGCTTGATGAGCAGCGACGGATCGATATTGAGCGCATCGCCATCATAGCGACGGTCCTGCATGGCGATCAGCGCCTCACGCTCCTCATCCAGCGCGTTCTTGCGCGCATTGGCTGCAGCAAGAGCCTGTTCCAGCCGGGCGCTTCCGAGCTTTTGCAGTTCAATGAGCTTCTTGAGATTGCGCGGATTCGTCATAGCTGCCCTCAGAACAGCGCGCGCAACTGCGTCGCCGTTTCGTTGGTGAAAAAACGCAGGAGTTCCGGCAGGATGAAATAGACCACCAGCAGCCCTCCCCCCAGCACAAATGGCATCGATACGAAGTAAACCGGGATGGTCGGCGTCAGCTTGTTGACCAGGCCGATGGCGAAGTTGACGAGAATCGCAAAAACGATGAAGGGCGCCGCGATGCGCAGCGTTGCCAGAAAAGCCGCCGACAGCGCATCGGTGAAATCGATCATCGCCGCGTCGGGCCGGAACTGCCCGTCAACGGGAATCGCGACATAGGAATTGAGCAGCGCCCGAAAAATTTCCAGATGCATGTCGGTAATGAAGAACAGGAACAGAGCGCTGAAGGTGACGATGGTTGCAAGCGTCGCCTGCGGTTCGCTTTCCGTGATGGCATCGGCAGGGGAACCGGAATAACCGACGGAAACCGCCATCGTGCTGGCCATGAATTGCAGCGCCCAGAAATAGATATGCGCCAGAATGCCGATCACTGCGCCGACGAACATTTCGCTCGCCATCAGGCGGAACAGGGTCCATGGCTGCCCGGCATCGACAACGGTAACGATACGCTGCAGCACCAGCGGCAGGACCGCGAAGGAACAGGCGAGAGCGATGTAGAGCCTGACCTGCAACGGAATGCGCGCACTCGAAAGCCCCGGCATCAGCATGAGGCACGCGCCGATGCGGCAGAACGCCAGAACGGCGGCCAGGATGATCTCGTTAAGCGGCAGTTGCGCGACAGGCACTCAAGGCCCTTTCATCGTATGAAGCAATAACTACTCCCCTCGCCCTTCGATCCTTCGAGACGCCAAACCTCGACAAGCTCGGCATGGCTCCTCAGGATGAGGGGCGTGGGAGCCAAGACTTTTTCCTCGTCCCTAAGGAGACGCGCCTTAAACGCATATGCGGGCGTCTCCGACCTCTCCAACCCTCGCGCCCCCTCATCCTGAGGAGGTGCCCTGAGCGGAGCGAAGGGAACCGTCTCGAAGGACGAGGGGGCGCTCGGTCATTGACTATGAAATCGCACCGAGCGACTTCACCTCCACGCCACGGGCGATTTCGACATGGGACAAGACCGGCAGGGTGGCGAACAGCCGCTCGATAATCATGCGAATATAGGGCCGCGCTTCCGGCGAGGAAACCAGCACGAAGCGCTCGCCATTGTCGAAATGCTTGCGTATGACGGTGGAGGCTTCCGTGCCGAACTGTTCCAGCAAACGCGGATCGATATCGAATTCGACGATTTCGCCCTTGGCGTCACGCTTGAGGCTCTGGTGGAAAACCAGATCCCAGCGATTGCCGAGGCGCAGAACGTTCAGCACGCCATTGTCGGACAGATCGCCGCAAATCTGCTGCGCCATGCGCATGCGGACATGTTCCACGATCATTTCCGGGCGTCGGACGAGCGGCGCGATTTCCGCAATGGCTTCTAGGATCAGATGCAGGTTGCGGATGGAAATGCGCTCCGCGAGCAGAAGCTTCAGCACCGCCTGCAAGCCCGAATAGGAAATATGCGACGGGCAGATATCTTCCAGAAGCTTGCGATATTCCGGCCCCAGACGGTCCAGCAGAATGCGCATATCCTTGTAGGACAGAAGCTGGGCCAGATTGTTGCGCACGATTTCGCTCAAATGCGTCAGCAGGACCGAGAGATTGTCCACGGTCATGTAGCCATCGCGGCGCAGATCGGATGCAAAGGTTTCCGGCACGGAATAGGCGCGCATACCGAAGGCCGGTTCGCGCACTTCCTCGCCCGGAATGGATGGAATCGGGCGGTCACCAAGCACGACAAGCGTTTCACCGACGCGCAGCTCGTGGCTGGCGACCGCCGTGCCGTGTATCTTGATGCGATAGCTTTTCGGCGGCAGCGCGATGTCGTCCGTGACCTTGATTTCGGGGATGACGAATCCGTATTCCTGCGCAAACTTGCGGCGCATCTTGTTGACGCGGTGCGCCAGTTCCTGCTGCGATGCGATCAGGCGGGCGGAAAGCTGCTTGCCGAGGCAAAGCTCGATCTGGTTGGTTTCGAGCGATGCCTTGACGGAATTGCGCTCCTGCTCTTCCGCTTCGCGCTGCTTCTTGCCGGCCTCATTGGCTTCCGCCTCGCGCTGGCGCGCTTGTCGACGGGGCACGGCGATGCCGATGAAGGCCATCGCGCCACCCAGCATGAAGAACGGGAACGCTGGCAGGCCAGGCATGATGCCGAGGACGAAGAGCAGCATGGCCGCGACCAGAAGCGCCTTCGGATAGGCGCCGAGCTGGCCGAAGATCGCCTGATCGGCGGAGCCGCGCGTGCCGCCCTTCGACACCAGAAGACCGGCGGCAAGCGAGACTATCAGGGCCGGAATCTGTGTGACCAGACCATCGCCGACCGACAGCTTGGTGAAGACATCGGCGGCGTGCGCAATATCCATGTCGTGACGCGTGGCGCCGATGATGATGCCGCCGAAAATATTGACGGCGGTGATGATAAGACCGGCAATCGCATCGCCGCGTACGAATTTCGACGCGCCGTCCATCGAGCCGAAGAAGGAGCTTTCCTCTTCCAGCTCGCGGCGGCGGCGCTGCGCTTCCTTTTCATCGATCAGGCCGGAGGAAAGATCGGCATCGATGGCCATCTGCTTGCCGGGAATGGCGTCGAGGGTGAAGCGCGCGCCAACTTCAGCAATACGTGTCGCGCCCTTGGTGATGACGAGGAAGTTGACGATGATGAGAATGCAGAAAACGACCAGACCGATGACGAAGTCGCCGCCCATCACGAATTGCGAGAAGCCATGGATCACATGGCCGGCAGCAAGATAGCCTTCGTTGCCGTGGGTGAGAATCACGCGTGTCGTCGCGATATTCAGCGACAATCGCATCATGGTGGCGATCAGCAGTACCGTCGGAAAGGCGGAAAAGTCGAGCGGGCGCTGAATCCACAGCGCCACCATCAGGATCAGGACCGAGAAGGCGATCGAAAATGCCAGGCCGATATCCAGCACGACAGCCGGAACAGGCAGGAAAAGCACCGTCAGGATGATGATGATGCCGACCGCCAGCCCCATATCGCTGCCGGTCAGAAGTCCGCTTTTCATGAAAGGTTTAGCCGCTGCCTGCTGCACGTCTGTCTCCTGTTACGAAGCGGACACTAGCTTGCGAAGCTTGCGCGAAGGCTGCGCGGGAAATCCCAAAGCCTTTCCGAAATATCTACCAAGGAGTTGGCGTTGACGGTTTTGCCACTCGGGGGAACTCTGCGCCCTTTGAAAGAACAGATCATGGATAGATGCGTGAGCAGCCGCAGCCAGCCCGACGAAACAGTTTTATTCGGCTGGTATGACGGCTCTCCCGACCCGGATGAAATCGCCGCGTTTTTCGCCCGCAATGCCGGATCGACCTATATTTCTCATACGGATATCCAGTGGGGCCGTGCGCTGGACGCCCAAAGGTGGAGTCCCGATCTGCACCGGAAGATTGCCGATCTCGCCATCGAGGCCAAGGGGCGTGGCAATGAGAGGTCGCCGGGGATTCGCCTTGTCACCGCCAGAACCGGCCCCGCATTGGCGGGCATCGCCTTTCTGACGGCGCGGCCCGACGCGGACCGGCCTTATGCGATACTGGAGGACCTGCTGGTCGGCAGCGACCATCGCGGCAGGGGGATCGGCTCATCCATGCTGCAATGGGTGCGGGATCAGTGCCGCCTTGCCGGTATCGAAAAGATGTTTCTTGAAAGCAATCTCGGCAATGAACGTGCCCATGCGCTGTTTCACCGGCTGGGCTTCACGCCGCTTTCGGTCGTCATGTCCTGCGACCTGTGACGGCGATCAGAACCCCTTCTCGATGCGGGAATAGGCGAGCAGCGTGAAGGAATTGATCTGCGCACCGACAAAGGGCGCGGTGAGCGCCAGCACAACGAAAATGACGATGATCTTCGGCACGAAGGTCAGCGTCATTTCCTGAATCTGCGTCAGCGCCTGAAAAAGCGCTATGCCGATGCCCGCAAGCATGGCGGCAAGCACCGCCGGGCCGCTTGCCATAAGCACGGTCCAGATGGCGGAATTGATGATATCAAGCGCGTCGGCTTCGTTCACCGCACCATGTCCTAACTGATCTTGACGCCCTGGCCGATCAGCAGCGTCTTGCCGTCTTCCAGTTCGGCCAGCATGCCGTTGGACTGGATGGTCACGGACTTCACGACGCCCGAAATGCTGCCATCGGCATTGGTCAGCGTGCGGCCGATCCAGCCTTCGGCCTGCGTCAGAGACGTGTTGGCGATCAGCGTTTCAAGCTTGCTGTTCATCTGCACGGCCTGCTCGACATTGGAGAAGGTCGCAAGCTGCGAAACATATTGCGTCGCGTCCATCGGCTGCGTCGGGTCCTGGTTCTGCATCTGCGTCACCAGAAGCTTGAGGAAGGAATTATAGTCGACGCTTGCCTTGTTGGCCGCCGAATTGCTGTTGTTCGTCGTGTTGTTATTCGTCGTATTCGCGCCAATCGGCGGTGTCGTGGTCATGGGTTTGCCTCCGCGGATTTCCGGGTTTTGAGCACGGGCAAAGCCGGGCTTTCATGGCCCATCAGTTCGGCCTCGCGTGGATATTGCGCGCGAATGGTCTTGAGCGCCTCGAAAATGCGCCCGTTATGAACCAGTTCGTCAACCAGCTTCAGCGCATTGAGGATTTCCGCATCCTTGAAGGTCGAAAACATGCCCTTCAGCATCTGCGCGAAGGTGCGGTGCGCCTCTTCGCGCATGGCCGGTTCGATCAGCATCATCTGCGCGGCGAAATAAAGCTGGCGCAGCGGCGTCGTCGTATCCTCCGGCTGGAGAACATGGTTTTCCAGAAGGAAGGTCGCATCGTTCAGAAGCTCGAGCGAAACCTTGCGGTCGGCTCTCAGCACAGCGCCGTTGATGAAGATTCTCTCGCCCGCGCGCAGCGAAAGGCGAATGGCCGGTTTTCCGTTTGGAGCCATTTCAAAGTCCATCCCGGATCGATTGCGTGATCTCGATCACCGTGGCGTAATCATTGCTTTCGCCCTGACGGATACGCTCGATTTCCTTCAGCACGAAAATACCGACGGAAATGATCGCCGCCTTCAGTTCCTTCGGCAGCACGTTTTCCTCAGACCCCAGATCGTCGATGATCGTGGTCCAGAGCTTGGTGGTGAAATAGGCCGCGTCGATCCCTTCCCGTGAACCGGCGCCATTTGCCTTCGCCGCCTCAAGCATCGCGATGGAACGGTCGAACAGCGCCCGTTCCCGTTCCTTGGCGCTCGCCATATCGTCATTCATGACATCTTCGTAGCGCATCTGATACATGGTATCTCCGTCTATCAGTTCGGACGGGCTCGCATCATGCTGCGTCCGTCCTCATTTCATCTCAACTATCTGAGATAGTTGAGCAGGCTCATATTCTGCAGCTGAACCGTCAGCGAATAGGATGTTTCGATCTGCGTCTTCAACGCATTCACGCGCGTCGCCGCTTCGTAAGGATCGACTTCTTCCAGATTGAGCACGGACTGGTTCAGGATCTTTTGCTGTGCCGCAATGCGCGTGGTGGCAGCCTCGGTGCGCGACTGGGCAAGACCGAGCGTCGTCTGCTCCGACGTCGTTTCGGTGATCGCCGTCGTCGTGGTCTGCATGGCCTGATGCGTCAGGGCTTCAAAAGCCGAACTGTTGAGGCCGATGGTTGCAAATTCCGCCACCATGACCGCCGACATGATCGTCTTGCGGAACCCGTCCGCATTGGCCGAGATCGACGTATCGGCGGTTTCGGTCGGCGAAATCCGGCTCTTAATGACCGTGTCCGATGCATCCGACCAGTTTGCGGCCCAGTTGGCATCGTTGAACTGATCGGCAAAATCGCCTTCCAGGAAGGCTTTCATCTCATCGCCAGTGATGTTCGCCACCTGCGGATCATCGATGGCGAAGCCGAAATGATCCTGAAACGCCTGGCGCACGGCGGTCTGCGCGGCGCTGCCCTCGGTATAGTCGGCAACCGGCTTCACATCGGTGTTCACACCGGCAAAGATATATTCGCCATTATAGCTGGTGTTGAGCAGGCCGGTGACGGAATCGAGAATGGATTTTGCCGATTTTGCAACGGTCGCAGCGCTTTCAGCGGTATTGTTGGCGCCCGTCAGGTCGCCCAGAAAGGTCTGCGTGTTCTCGATGATCGTACCGGTTGCGGTTTGCGTCGCATTCATGCGCTGCTGCACCAGCTTGTTCATGTCGGTCAGCACGCTCAGACGATCATATTCCTTACGCAACGATATGGACTGTCCGGACTTGGAGCCGAGCGACAGGCCGACATCGAACACGGTTCCCGTGGTCGCTTCCTGCTGCGCCTTCAACATCTCGGCCTTGTTCTTCGCCACAAGGGCCCGGAGGGCTGACGTTGCGCCAAATGTGGAAATCGATTGCGCTTTCATTGGCCTCACACCGCGTTGAGAAGATCGTCGAGCATTGCGCTGATCGTGGTTAGCACCCGGCTCGATGCCTGGTAGGAATGTTCAAGATCGAGAAGCAGCGCCATTTCAGTGTCCATATCGACGCCGTTGGCGTTGGAAAGGGCGGCATCTGCCTGGCTGGCGACCGTCGCATTATAAGAGAATTCGCTGTTGGCCTTCTGGCGCTTGCCCTCAAGCCAGCTGATAGACGAGGCGCTGTAATCCGTCAGGCTTGCACTGGCGGCGAGACCCGCTGCCGGATCGAACGCCATCGGCTCGGAAAATGCCTCGTTCAGCGCGCGCAGGCGATCGCTGAAACCGGCAGCCCCGTCGGGATTGAACTGACCATTGACCCCATCGCGCAGCTTTGTCGGACTGCCGCCCTCCGACGTGACGAAGCTCGATGAAACCTGGATCGTCCCGGCATTTTCCGGTCCGCCCGGCCCACCAGCCCAGACGAAAAGCCCGTCATCGCCTTCCGCGAACATCGTCACCAGATTGCGTGCAATCTCATCGAGCTGCATCTGATATTGCGGGGCGATCTGATCGCGCAGTTGCAGCAAGCCGCTGAGCCGTCCCGTTCCATAAGGCTGGTCGAAGGTTTCGTGATTGAGCGGCACGCCATCCACCAGCACCGCCTTGCCAGCAATGCCCGGCGCCAGCACCGTCGATTGCTCGAAGCTCACCTTGCGCGCCGTCGTCTCGAACAGGGTCACGCCGTTTTCGGCAAAAATGACCATATCATTGTCGCCGCGCATCATGGTGGTGATGCCGATCTCGCCGGAAAGCTGTTTCAGGATCGCGTCACGCTGATCCATATAGTCGGAGACATCGCGATTGGCGCGCGTGCCGCCGACGATCTCCTGATTGACCTTTTCAAACTTGGCGAGAAGATCATTGATACTGGCGACGGAATCCGCGATTTCCCGGTCCGCATCGTTGCGCAGCAACTGGATCTGCCTAGTTCCGGCATTGAGCGCATTGGCAAGCGACTGCGCCGTGGATACCACACTGTCGCCAAGCGCGCTGTTGGAGGGCGCCGCGGCATAGGTCTGAAGCGCATCGCGCAGATCGCCGATCAGGGCCGATGGCGAGCCGGAATAATTGTCTGCCGAATAAAGCGACGAAAGGCGGTCGAGCCCGCCTGCGAGAATGGAAGAGGAGGAGGCCGTGCTGTTCGACTGGATGAACTTGTTGAACAAGGCTTCATCCGCCGAGCGGCTGATCCCTACGTAAAGGGAGCCGTAAGGCCCCGATACGAGAGAACTGGTGCGCCGGGAATAATCCGGATCGTTGGCCCTCGCAATATTGTTTGAGACAACGGAGGTCTGCTTGGACGTTGCCGCAAGCGAACTTTTGGCCGTCAGAAGAGCAGAACTAAGCGACATCTTACCCCATCCTACAAGTGCATCCCCGAAAGGCGCGAAGCGGTTTCGCGTCCGGAAATGCGGCTAAAATAAACGCTTGGATAGCCCTGATCATTCCGCTGATATCGGAACTGCCCCACGCGCCTGGTCCGCTGCCTGTTGCATGCGCGGACCGGATTTACGGCAATTCCGGGAGGGTTTTTCAGCCTCCAGGAATTGCGCTAACTTATCTCTTCAGGTTGACCAGCACGTCCATCAGTTCCGAGCCGGTCTGGAAGACCTTGGAATTGGCCGTATAGCTGCGCTGCGCCTCGATCATGTCGGTCAGCTCCTGCGCAATATCGGCGTTGGATTCCTCAAGCGTGCCGGACATGATCTTGCCCATGCCATCGCTCTGCGGGAAACCGAGGCGGACCTCGCCCGATTCCGCGCTCGGCAGAAATACGTTGCCGCTCACCACCGTCATGCGGTCCGGGCTTTGGACATTGGCCAGCGGAATGCGCGCCAGCACCTTCTGCGTGCCATTTTCGTAGATGGCGACGACCGAACCGTCATTGGCCACATCCACGCCCTTGACCGCCGATGGCGCCTGACCGTTGATCTGCGCCTGCGAGATCGTGTAATCACCGGATTGCTGCGTCGATGCACCGAGATCAAGGCTGAGGTTCTGTCCGCCATAACCGGTAAGATCGACGGTCAAAGTCCCGCCAGACGTCATCGCGCCCGTCGTCGGATCGAACGTAAGCGTGGAAGGACCGCTCACCACCACATCATCGGCGGCATTCTTGACCGTCACGCTCCACTCGTCAGGGCCGGTCTTGGCGAAATAGACATCGAGCGTGATCTTGTCGCCCTTGTCGTTGTAGGAGATCAGCGACGTCTTGTGATTGAATTCACCGGCGGCGGGAACCTGATCGGTAGACGGCAAATTGACGGTGAAATTGCCCGATGTGCTGGCCTCGGGCTCCAGGGCGGCGCTGTTGACATTAATGACATTCAGTCCGGCGGGGGTCAGTGCGCCAGCCACATCGTTGGGACCAGCGCCCAAAAGATAATAGCCGGCTGAATTGACCAGATCGCCGTTCTTGTCAGGAACGAAGGAACCGGCGCGCGTCAGAAACTTCGAGCCATCCGCTCCCTGCACCATGAAATAACCGTTGCCATCGATGGCAAGGTCGGTCGTGGACGATGTGGAGCGGATGCCGCCCTGATCGGAAATGCCGTAACGCACATTGGTCAGAACGCTGCCGGAATTATATTGACCGCCGGTGCTGGGCAGAACCAGCGATGAAAACTGGGTTTCCGCGCGCTTGTAACCGACGGTGCTTGCATTCGCGATGTTGTCAGCGACCGCAGACAGGCGGTTGGCCTGCGCGTTCATTCCCGAAACACCGGTCCGCATCATACCGTAGAGGCTCATTGGCAGCTCCTGAGAAGTTAAGAATCCTTGAACAAGCTAACGAACCACGCTTGCGTGAAACTGTAGCCTTGGGATTTTCTACGCTTTTACTGATGGACCGGGCAGTTCGGGTGATGGCGTGGGGAGAGATTACCGCCTGGAACTGCTGCACAAATTGGGCCGGTGACCCGAAGGAAAGAGACGGGATTTCACTCGATATTGATACAGTAACCGAGGAAGCGTTTGGAATCGATCGGGTCGAATCCCAGCTGTTCGCGCAATTTCTTGCGCAATTTGCTGATATGACTTTCGACGACGTTTTCTTCGACTTCGCTATCGAAAATACCGTAGATCGCGCTGAAAATCTGCGCCTTGTTCAGGCGACGACCGCGATTGGCAATCAGATATTCCAGAATGCGGCGCTCGCGACGCGGTAGCGGAAAATCAACACCGTTGATCTGCGGGTCGCGGCCATCGGAGAAGACGCGAATCGGACCAAGCTCGGTGCCATCGTCATTGGAAGCGGCAGCTGCACCCGCGCGACGGCGGATCGCATTGATGCGGGCTAGGATTTCGCGCACATGCACCGGCTTGCGAACAACATCGTCAACCCCGGATTGAAACAGCTCCAGCGTATGTTCAAGTGACGGGCGGTCGTTGACGGCGATTACCGGCGCCTTGCAGCGTTCACGAATCCGGGCCGGAAGGCGATGCTGATCCGCACATTCGCCGATCAGGAAAGCTTCGACAGCCATGATATCCTGTTGTGGAACGCTCTCCACCCATTCATCGAAATCGGTAGGGGTAAAACCCGTTGTCGTGATGCCTTCGCGACCGAACCAGGAAGAGTATCCTTCAGTCACTATATCTCTGTCGTCTACGACAACAATCATCGGCCCGCCTTCCGAATCAATATGTTAGCCCAAGCACGATAGAAATAACTGGCAGGAGGAATCGGCAACAATGGCAATTTATTGCCCACAATAAATTGGGAGGTAATTTAGCATATACTAATTTACTGGGAATCGCATTGATTGCAATGCACCAGTCTCTCTAATTCAAAAAACCTTAACCAGACGTTAACGGATCACGAAATTTTACGATTCTTTACAAGGGCTTAAAATTCCATTCACCGATATAGCACACAATTATCGAGGCAATCATGGGTTGAGCACCCCTTGAATGGGTGCACCTGACATTCTATTACAACCTGTAAATTTTAACGGATTCCAGTTCAGCCGAAGCAGAAGCTTCGCGCCTGCGGCGTCCAGTTTCCGAAGCCGGTGGCGACCATATTCGTCATGACGCGACAGACATAACGCTTCTGGGCGGGATCGTTATTCGGCCCTGCATGATAGCGCGCGACAGCCATCGTCCAGTTGCCTTCGCGCTGCCGAAGCTGCCGCAGAAAACGAGCCGCGTAATCGACATTGAGGCTCGGCATCAGCATCGCGGCGACCGATGGAAATTCCTTGCCGTGATAATAGTAATTAATCTGCATACAACCGAGGTCGATCAGCTTTGCCCCCTCGGCCCGCACCTCGCCGAAACGCTTCACCGCCGCCATTTGCGATGGCATGAATTCGGCTCGGCCTTCGATGTTCATTGCATAAGGTTGCAAGGAATTCTTGCGGCCGGTTTCCGTCAGGCCAACCGCATAGAGAATGCCAAGCGGCACATCATAGCGAGCGGATGCCCGGTGCATTTCACGCTCGCAGATATTTTCGGCACGGGCCGGATTGCTATCAGACAACCAGGCCGCGGTTGCGGCCATCATTGCGAGAAATGCCGTTCCCGCCATCCTGAGCGGCCTGCATGTCCGAACGCTCGCGTCCTGCCTGTCCGGATTCGCCATTTTGCCTGCCCTCACCGCCTGTAAGATTGGCCTGTGCCTGAGTACCGTTACGCCCGTCGAAGCCCTGCTGCATGTTGAAAGCCTGCTGCTGGCTCTGTTGCTGAGCTGCATTTTGCGATGGCTGCGCCTGCTGTACGGCCCCCGCTGCATTGCGGTCGGTGACCGTAACCGAAATCTTCGCATCATCCGCGATGCCTGCCGCTTTCAGGGCTTTCTCGATCATCGAACGGTCGGCAGCGAGTGCCTCTGCCGCATGGGTCTTGTCGGCTACGAGATGTACCTCAACACCTTCCGACGCCACGCGAATGCGCGCCGTCACCGCTCCAAGTTCCGCCGGATCGAGCCTGATCTGCAAGGACTTGACCGTGCCGAAACTGCGTTCGGATACCACCTGTATGTCGGCAATCCGGGCCGCCGCCTGCGATGGCGCGATGGCCGCCTTGATGTCCGCAGGCGCATTGCCTTTCGCTGTCGGCTGAGGCTGGATATCGGTTCGGTCAGGCATCTGCCCCGAAGGCTGCTGCACCTGTCCCTTGTCCGTTTTCAAAAGGCTGGCGAGATCATCCCCAGTGCCCTCGGTCTGATTGTGGGCGGTCGCTTTCGGCGCATCCTGATTAATAGCCTGATCGGTTTTCGCGCCCGCCGGGGAGGTCGGTTGAGCGACGGTCTTCTTCTGCTCGACACGGGCAGCAGACAATTCATCGCCCTGCCCTTCAACCTGTTTCGGGTCGATGTCTTTAATTAAGGCAGAAAGTGAATCGGAGGCATTTTTGTCGTTTTTCGCGATATTTGTTGTGGCAAAATTATGATTTACCCCCTTCAAATCGGGCGACGAAACGGCCAAAGAAAGGAGATTTTGTGGCAGAGCAAACAGAGAGACCGGCTTTGGACCTTCCTCATCCTTCGTATCTGTCTCATCCGAGCTGACGTCGGCTCCACTTTCACCTTTCTTCTCGATCTTGCCCTGCGGCTTTTCGAGAAGCGAACTGAACAATTTTGCCGGGTCGGCATTATCCTGTCCTTCGCCCCCGGCTTTCGGCTCCGAAGACCCGGAATTCCTCGCGAGCGAGGCAAGTCGGCTGGTGGAATTCAGCAAAATATCAATGCTCATTGAACGGTCTTTCCTAGCAGGGCATCGATCTCGGCAAGCTTGCGCCGTGCATCTTCCATCGTTTTCTGCAAATCGTCTTCCGGCTGGTTCTTGACCGGCTTCATGCTAACTGCCGCCGGGGTCGGCTCAGGCTTTACGGCCTCATGCTCCTGCGATTCCGCCACTGCCATCGGCGGCACATCCCGTTCGGTGAGAGCCGGTTTTGCAGGCGGCAAAGCATCTGGAGTGCGGGTTACCACCGTGCCGACCGCTTCAGCGGCTTTCAGCAATTTCCGGTCTCGCTCCTGCAGTTTGTCGGGCGAAATCTGCGACAGTTCGCGAAGCGCGCTGTCCGCTGAATCCGAAGCCACATCGCTTGCAGCCGCATAGAGATTGGCGCGGGTGGGATCGGCTTTCAGTCTGTCGGCAAGCTTTTTCGCCTCCGCCGACATGAACCGCGCCCGTTCCGTCTGCCCGTCGACGAGAGCGCCGCGCGCAATCTGCAGATAAAGCGAATATTGCATCACCGGATCAGCCGAGCCGATCAGCTTTGCCAGTTCCGCATTGCCGATACGGTCGTTGAGTTTCACCGCGGCATCGACAAATTGCGCCATGAAATCACGCATATAGGGCGAACGTGGAAAACGCTGGAGATAGTTTCTCGATAGAAGCCTGATCTTGTCGGCGTCGCCAAGCTTGGCCGCAATCGGCATCGAACGGCGGATCGCCGCTTCCTCGAACAAGGTGCCCGGCGCATCGAGCCGCACCTGATCAAGCCGCATCAGGGCCGTTGCCGGATCGAAAGCCGTCATCTGGCTGGCGGTGACAAGTATGATCGATGCCTTCAGTTCCGCCGGAACATCGGATGACAGCGGAACCGAGAAAAGCTTCACCACTTCGATCGTCTGGCCGGAAGCATAGGCCAATGCGCCCTTGACCAGTTCCGGCGGCACCGCATCCGTCTTGAGATCGGCAAGGACCTTGCGCACCGCTTCCGGATTGCCGCCGTTGAAGAGATAGATGATTGCCGCATAGACATTTTCCGGATTGCTCCAGACCTCACCCGGCGCCTGCCCCATATCCGCGCTGACAAAGCCCAGAAGCTTGTTGAGCATCACCACCGCTTCCGGTTTTCCGGCAACGACCTGATCCTGCAACATGCGCAACGAACGCACGAGCTTGTAGGGTTCCAGCACTGGCAGTGTACGGGTCTCGGCCAGTGCCTGCGTTTGCGCAAGGACCGGATATGTCGCTCCCATCAGGAAGAAGCCCGCAACACATGCCAGAAGTGAGCGCCTGGCGAATTTTCTCATGGAGCGGACTTGAGGAAAATATCGATGCGGCGGTTTTCAGCCGCATTCGGATCGTTGGTGTTCTTCGGCTGGCGGTCGGCGTAGCCTTCCACACGCAGCACGCGCTTTTCATCGAGCCCGCCGCGAACCAGCATGTAATAAGCCATCTGCGCGCGCGCCGAAGACAGGCGCCAATTGTCATAGGTCGCACTCTTGAACGGACGCGCATCCGTATGTCCGCTGATGATGACCTCGCCGGGCTGGCGCGCAATCACCTGCGCGATACGCTCCAGCATCTGCACCACGCGGGGATCCGGCTTGGCCGAGCCGATGGTGAACATGCCGTAGTCGATCTTGTCGGTAAGCTGGATCATCACGCCGCCATCAACCGGGACGACCGTCACATCGGGCATTGGCTGGGCTGTTTTCGCCTGCGCGCTCTCTTTCGTGGCTTCGCCTTCCGCCGCCTTCTTCAGGTCGGCAATCAACTGTTCTTGCGTTTCTGCTGGCTTTTCGGCCTCCTCGGGCTTCGGCTGGGCTGCTTCCGGCTTGGGCGGCACGGCAGGCGCAGCATCTGGCGGGGTCAGATCTTCGACAGCCTTGCTCGACCAGTAATCCGGGCTGAACGGATCGCGATAGGCATCGCCGCCATCGGCACCAGTTGCAGGGCCGGATTGCGACGTGCCGCCATCGCCCTTGGCGGACTGGTTTTGCAACACACCGGTTTCGTGGGCCAGCTCCGAGAGCACGGCATAGGGTTCGCGGAAAAGCTGACGCTCCTCCTGATCGCTCACCGGCGCGACGGTGGTGTCATTGATAACCTTGGTGCTGTTTTCGACCTGCTGGTCGCTTTCATAGCGAACCTTGCCGTCTTTCTCCTCAACGTCCTGCACACCCTTGGAGCTTGAATGCCGGTCCATCAGCTTGACGGGGTTGAAATAGCTTGCAACCGCCGCCTTGGTTTCCTCATTGGCGGCATTGATGAGCCACATGACGAGGAAGAACGCCATCATGGCGGTCATGAAGTCGGCATAGGCGATCTTCCACACGCCACCATGATGGCTGTCATGGTCGTCGTGCCCGCCACGGCGCACAATGATGATCTCACGTTTGGTTTCGGGATCGATATTCATTGCACCGCAGCCTTCAATTCTTCGAGAAGCGGCGCGATGCGCGTTTCAAGCATCCGGTCGCCAAAGGAAAAGGAAAGTTCGTCCGCGCCGGTTTCTAAAAACCGGCAGCCTGACGGAAGCAGGGCAGCATGATCGCTGAGCGGCGCGATCAGACGGGCAGGACCGGAAATTTCCGGCGCTTCACCATCGAGCGCCAGCGCCGCAATACGCCGCGCAAATTCCGCGACCGCCTCGCGTTCCATCTTTTCAGCCAGCAAAGGCATCAGGATTTCGGCAATCTGGCCGGAATAATTTCGCTCCAGCGCGCTCAACGCTTCGGTCAGGCTGCCTGCCAACAACAAAGCCTGCTCGCGCGAGAATGCAGCACGCAGCGTTTCGATCTCGGCCTCATGCTCGCGGAGAAGGCGCGCCTTCTCCGCCTCGTAAAGCGCCTCTGCTTCCCGGTGGCCGTCCTCGCGGCCTGTCTCAAAAGCCAGACGCTTTTCTTCCTCGACGGCGATAATGGCGGCAACTTCCGCCTGCTCGGCAGCGGCGGTTGTTTCAGCGGCACCCGGGCGTTTCGGCACATCGGCCACAGCCTGCGCCTTCAGCGGCTTCGACGGCGGCGGCGCGGCAATGACCTCGACCGCCTCATCCTCGATGTGATGGGTCGAAAAATCGGGAAGATAACGGCTAAGCGAAAGCGCGCTCATCGTTAGGCCGCCTCAAGCTCCGGCATGACCGAAGCCTTTACCGCCGACTCCCTCAATGGTTGGGCCTCGCGGCTCGCGGCGGTTTCGTGAATCCACTGTTTGAGAACGGCGGCGACACGTTCCTCATCCATGTCGATCATCTGTTCCAGACGCAGCTTGGCGGGCATGCGCATGCGCTGGCGAAGATCGCTGAGGCTGGTCTTCATCTGGTCGGCATAGGCTTCCGGCCCGCCGATGACGGCCTGCACGCCCTCGCCTGCCGCCTGACCGCCGACGAAATTCGGCGTCGTCACTTCGCTTGTCTCGCGGACGGCCACTTCCGTACCGGTCGGCTTGGCGTTCTGGTCACGCAGCAGCGGACGCAGGCCGAACCAGATCAGAAGACCGACAGCGGCGAGAATGGCGAGCGCATTGACATAGGCGCCGCTCTGGCGAAGCACCGTATCGGTCCATGGCGTAGAAACCGGCTCCATGTCTGCACCGACAGGATCGAGGAAGTTCACCGCCGTAACGTTGATGACGTCGCCACGATCCGCATTGAGACCGGCAGCCGTTGCAACGAGGTCACGGATCTTGGCGATCTGCTGATCGACGAAATTGGCAGGCGGCGGCGTGGTGCCTGCGGTTTCCAGAAGTCGCGCCTGATCGATGACCACGGCTATGGACAGCCGCTTGACGGCATAGCCGTCGCTGACGGTGGAAACCGTCTTGCTGTTCATTTCGTAATTGGTCAGTTCCTCGCGGCGGTCGGTCTTTTCGGTCGAGCTTTCGCCGTTGCGGTTCTGGATTTCTTCCTGCGGGATGTTCTGTTCCACACCGGTCGCATTGTCGTTGCGATTGTTGCGGGAATCGCCGCTTTCCCGGACAACACGCACCGAACGCTCGACACGGGAATCGGGATCGTAGGTCGTTTCGTTGATCTGGCGGCGGTCCGTATCGAGCACGGCCTGAACGCTGGTTTGGAAATGCCCCATGCCGAGATAGGGCGCCAGCGCCTTGCGGATGCTGTCATCCACATTGCCTGCAACCTGCTGTTCCAGCGAGGCGGTCATGAGGGCTGCGCCATTGGCCGCTTCGCCAGCCGATGCCAGCAGGCGACCATTGGTGTCGAGAACGGTGACGGCGGAAGCCTCAAGCGATGGAACGGCGGCAGCGACCAGCTGGCGGATGGACTGCGCGGATTCGGCGGCAAAGCCACCTTCGGCGCGGATGACCACCGAGGCGGACGGCTTCTGGTCGCCACGACGGAACGACCCTTTTTCTGCCATGACGATGTGGACGCGCGCGGCTTTCACACCACGAATGGCCTGGATTGTGCGGGCGATTTCGCCTTCAAGCGCACGCACGCGGGTGATTTCCTGCATGAACGAGGTGAGGCCGAGCGACCCCATATTATCGAACAGTTCATAACCGGCATTGTTCGAGGTCGGCAGGCCCTTTTCGGCCAGATACATGCGGGCATTTTCCGCCTTACCGATGGGCACGAGAAGCGATGAACCGTCGGCTTTGACATCGAAAGGTATGCCTGCTTCACCGAGCGCGAGGCCCATGCGGTTCACGTCGTCGCGCGAAAGACCGACATAGAGCGTCTCATAGGATGGGCGGCTCAGATAGATGCTCGTATAGAGGATCGCGCCCATGAGGGCCGCGCCCACCAGTCCGAGCGCGATCAGTTTTCGCGCGCCGAGCTTGCCGAGCGTACCCTTGAGCTGTTCGATCAATTGCTGGAAATTCTGCTGCATCCACACCACCGCCATCATGATGGACGCAAACTAGCCCGCGAAGCTTGCGCGAAAGTGGCGGCTGATGAAGCAAGGGCTTCTGGAAACTGGAAATAAGCGCAAAGAATTGGGGCGCGGAATGAATCCCGCGCCCCGTTTTCCGCCCAAAGACATCCGATCCGATCAGGTCGGTTCGGATGCGAACCCCTGATTTACCTGAGAACTCGCGAGCGCCGGCAACCCGGCGCTCTTGCTGTTTACTCAGTTATCGATTAGCCGCGGAACAGCGACAGGATCGACTGGCTGGACGAGTTGGCGATCGACAGCGCCTGAACGCCGAGCTGCTGCTGAACCTGAAGAGCCGACAGGCGAGCCGATTCCTTGTTCATGTCAGCGTCAACGAGCGTACCAACGCCCTTTTCAACCGAATCGCTGAGCTTGGAAATGAAGCTCTTCTGCGTGTCAATGCGCGACTTGGCAGCACCGAGTTCTGCTGCACCGGTGGTGAGAGCGCTAAGGGCGGTTTCCACCTGGCCAAGAGCTGTCTCGATCTTCGTATCATCCAGCGCAGTGGTGCTAGGGTCAAAGAAGGCTGTAGCAACGATGTCTTTGGCCAGACCCTGGGTATAATCAACCGTAACCGCACCAGTCGTTGCGTCTTTGGTCGCTCCAAAAACTTGCGTCTTGGAGGCCGCAACATCTACCGTATCGATCGTCACGCTATTTCCGGTGCGATTGTACGAAGCAACAACTTTGAGGTCCGAAGCGGCAGCGCCGTCATTTACCAGCAGGTTGGAACCAGCGTAGTTGGCGTTGGTTGCCGAAGACTTGATCTGCGACTGGATCGCAGAAATCTGCGTCGCAATCTTCTTCTGGTCTTCCTGGCTGGCGCCCTGTGCGCTGACCAGAAGCTTCTTCATTTCGTCAACCTGGTCCTTGATGTCGTTGATCGCAGTGTAAGCGGTGTCAACCTTGCCAGCACCAAGGCCGAGAGCGTCCTGAACAGCCGAATTGGCCTTGTTGTCGGACTTCATCGAGGTTGCGATGGACCAGTACGAAGCATTGTCCGCAGCTTCGCCAATGCGAAGGCCGGTCGAGATGCGGTTCTGGGTCGATTCCAGCGACTTGTTGGTCGAAGCAAGCGTCTGGAGAGCGGTCAAAGCCGACGAATTTGTAAGAATGCTAGCCATAGTTTTTTGCCCCTTGGGAAAAACAAACTGAGGGACAGGCCGGATTTTTAGATTACCGGCATAGTGGAGCGGCATCATGCCTGTTGCCGCGTAACGCGCGGAAACCCACCATGAGCCGACAGTTAGAGGCCAAACATTAAATAAAGGCTAATTTATTCCGTCGAATTCTAATGGATTCGCGGATTCTCATGCAGAATTTTGGCTGGCGCTGTACAAGCCGTTCCAAAATGGGTCAGGAGAAGGACCGTATCAGGCTTCCGACCAGAATATTCCAGCCGTCGATCAGCACGAAGAACAGAATCTTGAACGGCAGCGAGATTACGGTCGGCGGCAACATCATCATGCCCATGGACATGGTGAGCGTCGCCACCACGAGGTCGATCACCAGAAATGGCAGCACGATCAGGAAGCCGATTTCAAACCCGCGCCGCAGTTCCGAAATCATGAAGGCGGGAACCAGCACCCGGAAATCGACGATGCCGTCATCTCCGGTGCGAAACGACGGATCGGCAAGGTCTTCAAACAGGCGCAGATCCTTGTCGCGCACCTGTGCCATCATGAACTCACGGAAAGGCTGCGATATTTCACCGAACGCTGCTTCCTGCGTGATTTCATTGCGCATCAAGGGCTGCACGCCATTGTTCCACGCCCGGTCGAAGGCGGGCGCCATGACATAGAATGTCATGAACAGGGCAAGAGAAATCATCACCATGCTGGCAGGCGCGGTCTGGAGGCCAAGCCCGGACCGCAGGAGTGAGAACGCGATGGCAAAGCGCGTGAAACTCGTGACCATGATGAGCAGGCCCGGCGCAATGGAAAGCACCGTCAGAAGCCCGAACAATTGCACGATCTGACCGCTCGCAGCCCCGCTGCCCGCAGGCAGAAGATTGTCGAGCGTCAGCGCCTGTTGCGCCTGTGCCGAAACGGTGAGAGCAAGCGTCGGGAGGACGCCAAGGCCAAGGAGTTTTTTCATTCTACGACCAGTGCCGAAATGAAAACGCGGTCGACCGCGCCTTCCGAGCGCAGGCGCGCGCGCTCTTCAAGATCGGCGCGCAAATAGGCAAGACCCGCCGCGCCCTGCAACTGCATGAGATTGACGCTGCGCAGGAAGCTCAGGAAATCATCGCCGACGCTCGCCGCCACCGCCGCCGGAATTTCATGGCCCGGCTTTGCCACCAGCGAAGCTTCCAGACGCACCCATGTGTTCTGCGGAATGCCGAGATTGGTCACGATAGGCTGCAAGGGCACGACGGTACCGATGGAGCGCGATTCGAAATCGCCCTTTTTCGGCTTGTCTTCCTTGCCGGAGGGCCTCGCCGATGCCAGCTGATCGGCGGAAATCATGCCGCCCAGATACCAGCCGCCGCCGCCCGCGATGACGGTCAGGACCGCGACAGCCGCCAGCAGCCCCGTCAGGGAGCCCTTCGCCTTGCCATCCTTTTCCGTTGCCGTCGTGTCACTCATGCTCAGTGCCCTAAAACGGAGAAACCTGATCGAGAATCTGCTGGCCGTAAGGCGGCTGCTGAATCTCGCTCAGACGTCCACGCCCGCCATAAGAAATGCGGGCTTCGGCGATCTTGTCGTAGGAAATCGTGTTGTTGCCGGAAATATCGCGCGGGCGCACGACACCGGCGACGTTCAGCACGCGCAATTCATTGTTCACGCGCACTTCCTGCGATCCGCGGATGATGAGATTGCCGTTCGGCAGCGTGTCGGTGACGATGGCCGCGACCTGCAGACGGATATCTTCGCTGCGCTCGATGGTGCCCTTGCCCTTCGACTTGCTGTCGGAATGGGTGTTGACCGAAGCATCCATGTCGCCGCCCGCCGCAGCGCCCGTGATGCTGCTGGTCGCAAACGAGCCGCCAGCGCCGTAAATGCCCTTCGACACACGCTCGCGATCCGTCTTGTTGTCGAGATTGGCGCGGTCATTGATGGAAATGATGACAGTCAGAACATCGCCCGGTGTGGCCGCGCGCGGATCCCTGAAGAAATTGGTCGAGCGCTGATCCCATAGCGAATAGGACGCCTTGTTCGGGCGAACCGGATAGCCGTTGAATTGAGGATTGTTCTGCATACCAAGATGGGCGGCGACTGGTGACAGGTCGGGCGCGCGGCCGATTTCCTCCGGCCTGGTGGCACAACCGGCCAGAAGGACAACCATTGTTGCTGCAAGGATCGTTTTGTTCATGTTGTTTTTCATTGCACCGTATTCCCGGTCTGCGCTGCGGCACGCTGATCCCTGACAGGCTGCGGCGCGGTCGTCGTGCGTTGCGAACCGACGATGACGCGTGCCAGCTTGGCCGCCTTTTCCGGCGGCATTTCATTGAGGATGATGCTGGATACGCGCGGATTGAGCTTGAGGATCAGGGCCGCTGCCGCTTCATCGCCAATCAGCGCCATCTGTGCCGCCGCCGCATCCGGCTTCATTTTCGAGATGATGTCGACCAGTGAATCCTGTGCCTTGCTGACGAACGCGTCGCGGCGCTTCAGCCACATTTCATATTCGCGGCGCTTTTCCTCAAGCGCGCGCATCCGCTCCTCGACATCGGCCTTCAGCTCGGTCAATTGCCTGGCCTGCAGCGCATAGCGCGCATCCGCCGCCTGATCGTCGATATTGCCGCAGAACTTACGGATTTCATCGAGATTGCCGAGCGCAGGCGGATCGGCAAAAGCGGGAACGGAGGCCGCGAGAAGCAGCGCCGCCGCCGAACCATACCGGATCAATTTATGCGCCATAATCATTGGACCACCAATTCCGCATGAAGTGCGCCGGATGTCTTGATAGCCTGCAAGATCGCGATGATGCCGGTCGGCTTGACGCCGATCTGGTTCAGGCCCTTCACCAGGTTTTCAAGATTTGCGCCTGTCAGAATGCCGATCTTGGCGTTCTGCTGGTTGACGGCGATATCGGTGTTCGGTTCGAAAGCCGTCACGCCGTCGCTGAACGGCTCGGGCTGGACAACCATCGGCGTTTCCGTCACACGAACCGTCAGGCTGCCGTGGCTGATGGCGACCTTGGAAATGCGCACCTTCTCGCCGATGACGACGGTTCCGGTCCGCTCGTCCACCACCACGCGGGCCACTTCATCGGTGGTGATCGGCAGGCCCTCGATCTCTGCGAGGAAGCGCGCGGCGGGCACATTCTTCGGGCGCGACAGGCGGATCGTCTTGGCATCGCGCGCAATGGCCACCCCGCGACCGTAGCGGCGCTTGGCAAAGACGTTGATCGTATCGGCAGCGCGCACGGCAGTGGTGAAATCGGGCTCGCGCAGCTCGACGATCATTTCTCTTTCCTTGCCGAAATTACCTGCCACCTCGCGCTCGACCAGCGCACCATTGGGGATGCGCCCGGAAGTCGGCACACCCTGCGTCACGTTTGCAGCTTCGCCTTCCGCCGAAAAGCCGGATACGATCATATTGCCCTGCGCCACCGCATAAATCTGGTTGTCAGCACCCATGAGCTGGGTCATGACCAGCGTGCCGCCCTGGAGCGATGTGGCATCGCCGAGCGACGAAACCGTCACATCGATGCGTGAACCGGCACCGGCAAAGGCGGGCAGGTTGGCGGTCACGATGACGGCTGCGGTATTCTTGGAACGGGTGGAATTGCGCGGCGCGCTGATGCCAAGATTATCCAGCATGGCGCGCATGGATTGTTCGGTAAACGGCGAATTGCGCAGGCTGTCGCCGGTGCCCTTGAGGCCGATGACAAGACCATAGCCCACAAGCTGGTTTTCGCGCACGCCCTGAATGGTGGCGATATCCTTCAGGCGCGCAACCGCACTGCCCCGGCCAAGCTCGGCATAGGCCATTTTCGACGGATCGCCGCCGGAACCGAGCCAATCGGCATCGGCATCCACAGCCGAACCGAATTCGCGCGCATTCTTCGACGATTCATCCGCAAAGCCCGCGACGGGCTGAAAAATGAGTGCCAAAGCGGTTATAAGGGCGGCGCAAGTCTTTCGCAGAGCCTGAATCCAAAAGCGGCAGGCCGAGGCGAAAATGGTGATTTTCGAGTACCGGAGCGCAGTGTGCTTACGCATATTCCCGAAAAGTTGCAGACTTTTCGGATAAGAATATGCGAGCAAAAAAGCCATGAGCACCGGAACGCAGAAAAGCGCCATTTGCAGACCGGTATGGCGACTTTTGGAACAGGCTCTCACTGCATCCCCACCTGAATACGACCATTTGCGAGCACCGTGCCGGACACGATAATGCCGCTGTCGACGTTACGAACCTTGATGAAATCACCTGCCGCACCGGATTCGAGTGGCGTGCCCATGGCGGTTATGACCAGCGTACCGGCCGTAAAGACCAGCGGTGCAGGCACGCCGCGCGTGACCAGAGACGGCTCGCCCAATGCGGAAACGAGGATCGGCTTGCCGGGGAGCAGCGTCCTGCGTGCCACCTTGCCGTCAGCCTGTTCGAGCGACAGCACATACTGCTTTGCGGCGGGAGGGTTGATATAGAATTTTTTCTCCAGGAGTGAAACATTGCTCACGACTTGCCCCGGATAGACAGTTGCCGAAGGCACAAGGAAAGCCATATGTTCGGCTGCATGAGCGGCGGCGACACCCAACAGAGCGCACCCGGCCACCGCCGCCAACCCCGTATTTCGCAAAACTGCCTTCAGGTACCCCATCGCAATCACCATTAGCGCATGTTCTTCGACACAGTTGCAGCCATTTCGTCCGCAGCCTGAATGACTTTCGAGTTCATTTCATAGGCACGCTGCGCCGTGATGAGATCGGTGATTTCCTTCACCGGATCGACATTCGATGCTTCGAGATAGCCCTGCTTGACCGAGCCGAAACCGGCAGATCCCGGATCGCCTGTAACAGGTCCGCCGGAGGCTTCCGTTTCGCGATAAAGATTACCGCCGAGCGGTTCCAGACCGGCTTCATTGGTGAAGTTTGCAAGCTGTAGCTGTTCGTTCATCGGAACTACTTCTGTCCCACCTGCTGCTGCTACTTTTGCAAATAACTGTCCAGACTCGTTGACTGTAATTTCCAACGTATTTTCAGGAATCGTTATTCCCGGTAAAACAAGATTGCCGTCGAGCGTCACAAGCTGACCGTCAGCATTCGTATTGAATGCACCGGCGCGTGTATAAAGTGTTTCGCCTGTGGGACTCTGAATTTGAAACCAACCCTTGCCGGTCAATGCCAGATCGAAAGGATTGCCGGTCTGGGTAAAACTGCCCTGGATGTGGAGGTTTCGCACTGCCGCCGTCTGCACGCCAAGACCGACCAGCGCGCCTTCCGGCACGATTGCCTGGTTTGCCTGATTGGGCACACCTGCCGTACGCTCGGACTGATAGAGAAGATCGGAAAACTCAGCCCGCGCCCGCTTGAAGCCGGTCGTGTTGATATTGGCGATGTTGTTGGCAATCACTTCCAGATTGAGCTGCTGGGCGTTCATGCCGGTGGCGGCAATCGTCAGGGCTTTCATGGCTTACTTATCCTTGGCTACCGCAAATCAGATCGGCATACGGCTGATTTCGAGATAGGCTTGCACGATCTTGTCGCGGATCGCGATGGCCGTCTGCAGCGACTGTTCGGCTTCCATGACGGAGCTGACCACATCGCGCACCGGCACATCACCCTTGATGCCCTGAATGGAGGTTGCCTCCGCCGCCTGCAATTTCTGCCCGACGGAATCCGTCATCTGCGACAGGACTTCGCCGAACGAAGCGCCGGGAGCGGCCGGAACGGCCTGCGGCGCAGAAGTGGAACCCACGCCCTTTTCAGCGACGGTTTCCGACAGGCGCGACAGGGCATTGCGCGCCGAAATGCTCATGATCGAGTCGTACATTATGTGCTCCTCAAGAGATCGATGGTCATGGAGATCAGCTCACGGGCCTGCCTCACAACCTGCAAATTGGCTTCATAGGATCGATTGGCTTCGCGCATATCCGCCATTTCGACGACCATGTTGACATTTGGATAGCGGACATAGCCGCGCTCATCCGCTGCGGGGTGGCTTGGCTCATATTGTTCGATGAAGGGCGATGTGTCCTTGCCGACTTCGGCGATGCGCACTTCGGCAGCTCCTGTTCCCTGCTCCAGCTCGGTGCGGAAAGAAACCGTCTTGCGGCGATAGGGATCGGCATCGGCAGTCTTGGCGGTGGACTGCGCATTGGCGATATTTTCGGAAACGATGCGCAGACGCGTCGATTGGGCCGAAAGGCCCGACGCTGCGATTTTCAATGTGCTTTGCAAGGCATCGGAAGACATGGCTAACCCTTCGCGACCGAAAGCATCATGCGATGAAACGCCTTGACGATGCTTGTGTTGAGCGAATATTCGCGGGCGATTTCACCAGCCTTCATCATTTCCTGTTCGACATCGACCGTATTGCCAGAATGGGTCTGCTCGGTGATATCGTCCGGGCGCAGGCGCGCACCGGCGATCCCATCGGCTCCCGCTTCCAGATGCAAAGGACTGGTGGCAGCCATGGTAAGCTGCGTCTTGTCCAGCACATCCGCGAAGGGCTGCACGTCCCGCGCACGGAAATCCGGCGTGTTCGCGTTGGCAACATTGCCCGCAACGGTGGCCTGTCTCACCGACAGCCACTGCGCCTGCCTTGCAGCCAGATCGAAAAGATGAATGGAGCTCATGGAGTTTCCCGCCTTTACCGTTGGTTAACTTAAAGGCCGGAACTTGCGTCAAGCTTGCGGGTTAAGGCAGTAGGGCAGTGAAGAATATGGTGGTTGCGGTCATGCGCAACCAAAACCTACTCCCTTATTCCCCTATTCCCTTAACATACTGCCTTATTGCCCTACTGCCCTACTGCCCTTATACTAGGTATTACCTTTTACTATCGGAGATAGCGCCATGGCATCGCCTACGTCGCTCAAGCTTGACGAGGAGCTGAAAGGCCGTGTCCAGCAACTTGCTGAAACGCGCCGCCGATCGGCCCACTGGATCATGCGCGAAGCAATCACCCAATATGTCGAGCGCGAGGAAAAGCGGGAAGTCTTGCGGCAGGAGACGCTCAAGGCTTGGGATGATTTTGAATCAAATGGCCTGCATGCAACTGCCGATGAAGTCGAAAAGTGGTTATCCGGTTGGGGGACGGAAGGGGAACTTCCTGCACCTGAATGCCACAAGTGATTTTCGCCCAAGCGGCAATTCGTGATCTTGAGAGACTTCGCGCCTTTCTTCGCACCAAAAATCCAAATGCCGCGAAGCGCGCGGCAGATGCGATTATTCAGGGCGTAAAAGCCCTTGGTACATATCCTCGCATGGGACGCCTGATAGAGGATTTACCGGAACAGTACCGGGAATGGCTGATCGATTTCGGGGATAGTGGCTATATCGCCCGTTATCATATTCGTGATGATGCGATTACCGTGCTGGCCATCCGGCATCAGAAGGAAGCAGGATAACGCAATCGCAAAACATACTCCCCTACCCCCTTATTCCCCTATTCCCTTAACATACTGCCCTACTGCCTTATTGCCTTACCTCCGCATTTCAACAACATCACCCGACGACGTCGTAAGCTGCCAGGTGCCGGCACCCCGACCGATTGACACAAGGTGACTGCCATCGGGCAGCAGCGAGCCTTTTTCAACAAACCAATAGCCCGACGAATCCTCGATCATCGCCATGCCGCCGACAACCTCGCGCAGTGCGAAAACCGGCTTCGGGAACGCCTGCCCTTCCCCGCTTCCATCATCGCCATTGCCCATACCGGTTCCGGGAAGCCCCTTGCCATTGGACATGACCGAGCCTGTCATCGTGTTGTCCACGTCAGCATTCGGTGCGACCTGTTCGGACGGGCGGAAGGACGGGAAACGGCGCACCGTCTTCTGCTCCGAGCGGTCCAGCGGATCGATAATCTTTCGTTCTGCCTTTTCAGGCGAACCAAGATCGGCACGCTGGAGATAGGTGACGAAAGGCAGCATCGCGCTTCCGGCGGCAAGCGTGATGGCCGCGACTTTCAGGTAGCGATCTACCTTGCTTTGCGGTTTCTTCATGCCCTCCTGCCGTGCAGCAGCCTCGACCTCCGCCGTCAGATCTGCAAGGCGTTTCTCTTCCTTTGTCTTGCGAAAGCCCGTCATCATGCGTGTTGCGCCTGTCTGTCGCCGCGCAGAGCCGCGGCAAGCTCGTTATAGGGATCGTCCGATAGGCCGGTTTCCGGCGATTGCTGCAAGGCGTCGTAAATGCGCGGCACAAGATCGACCGCCTGATCCAGAAGGCCGTCATGGCCTTTCTGATAGGCGCCGATGGCGCGCAGATCGCGTGTTTCCTCGAAACGGGCAACCATCCCGCGTAGTTGGCTGACCAGCTTGCGCTGTTCCGGCGTCCAGTTGTGCTTTGCAAGGCGCGAAACGGAACCCGGAATATCGACCGCCGGAAAGCGCCCCTGCGCCGCAATTGCGCGGTCGAGCACGATATGGCCGTCCAGCGTGCCGCGGATCGTGTCGGAAACCGGGTCGTTATGATCGTCGCCATCCACCAGCACCGAATAGATGCCGGTGATGCTGCCGCCTGCTTCCGTAATGCCGGGACCGGCACGTTCCAGCAGGCGCGGCAACTGGCTGAAGACGCTTGGCGGATAGCCGCGCGAAACCGGCGGTTCTTCCGCCGCAATCGCCACTTCGCGCGCCGCATGGGCAAAGCGCGTGACGGAATCGACGATCAGCAGCACATTCTGGCCGAGATCGCGGAAATATTCGGCAATGGCCGTCGCCGTATTGGGCGCAAGGCGGCGCATCATCGGGCTTTCATCGCCCGTCGCCACTATCGTGATGGTCTTGTCGAGGTGACCCGCCATGGTTTCTTCCAGCATCTCGCGCACTTCGCGTCCGCGCTCGCCGGTCAGCGCCAGTACCACCGTGTCGAAATCCGCCGCGCACGTCATCATGGCAAGCAGCGTCGACTTGCCGACGCCCGAACCCGCAAAGATGCCGATGCGCTGGCCAAAGCAAAGCGGCGTGAAAATATCGATGACATTGACGCCGGTGCGCAAGCCCCGGTCCACCCGCGCGCGGCGCAAAGCTGCAGGCGCAAGGCTCTCGGACGCCATGGGCCGCGTGCCGGGCTGCAATGCGCCCTTTCCGTCCACCGCTTGCCCCAGCGCATTGATGACACGCCCGCGCCATTCCGGTGCCGGGCGGATTCTGAGCGGCCCTTCCTCGAAAACCGCAGCCCCAAGCGCGGGAATGATGCGGTCGTCAAAGGGCTTTACCAGCACCTGCGTGTCGGCAACGCGGATGATCTCGGCAAGGCACTGATTGCCTTGCGCATGGATCGCCACCGCATCGCCCAAACGCGCATCGCGCGAAAGTCCGCGCACGGCAATGGCCGAACGCGACACGTCGCATACCGTTCCGCCGATGCCGGTCAGCGGCTTTAGCGCCACCGATTGCTGACGAGCAAAGGCGGCGAGACGCGAGAGCGGCAGGTCTGGCATCATCCGTTTCTAGAGCCCAGCGTCTTGATCGCTTCAGAGACCGTGCTTTCCTGCTGCGACAACAGATTATTGACCTGTTCAAACGCGCGGCTCACGCTGATGAGGCGGGTCATCTCCGTCATGGCATCGACATTCGATCCCTCGATCATACCCTGCACGACGCCCACGCTGTTGTCGTCCACCACCGGCTGGGCGGGCTTGTTGGGGATCACACCGGACGTACCCGCATAGGTCAGCTCCGCATCGGCGGGGATCGCGTAAAGGCCGATGGCGCCGATCTGCGCGCCGTTCTGGTAGATCGCGCCGTCGCTCGAAATCTTCGGTGCGCCGCCATCGGGATTGAGCACAATGGGCGCACCGCCGACATCGAGAACCGGATGGCCGGTAACGGAGACGAGATCGCCCGTCGGCAGCATGTTCATACGCCCGTCGCGGGTGTAAATCTGGCCCTGCGGCGTGGAGATCGACATCCAGACATCGCCCTTGACGGCAACATCCAGCGGATTGTCGGTCTTTATCATCGGGCCTGCTTCGGTACGGATGAAGCTCTTGCCGGCGGTCGCGAAACTCACATCGTCGCTGGCCTTGTTCGAAACGATGGTATCGAACTTGGTGCCTTCGCCCCGGAAACCGACCGTGGAGACATTGGCGACATTGTGAGCAATGGCATCCATCCGCCGTTCCAGCGTGATGAGCGACGAAAGCCCGACATAGATCGAATTATTCTGCATCGCCTAACGCCCGCCCGGCTTGAAGTTCTGCAAGGTGTTAAGGATATCCATCGAAATGCCGACGGAAGACGTTCCGCCCAGAAGCAGGGAGGCGATAGAGGCCGGGCTGCTTGCGGTCGGATTGTTCATCTCATACATGGCGGTAAAGCGCGAAATGAGCTTCGACACATAATCGGGATCGGACATTTTGGTGAAGTCGATCTTGTCCTCGATCATCTTCGCCTGTCTGTCGATATCGGCATTGGATATGCTGGAAGGCCAGCCGAAGGTCGTCTGGATCATCGACACCAGCGCCCTGTCGCCAAGGATTTCATAGGCGTTGGTGATGGTCGGCGCCTTGCGTGCGAAATAGAGCGCCAGCCGTACGCCTTCATTCTGGCTGCCCGCTTCCGTTTCCAGCGTCTGACGAAGATATTTGTCCACGACGCCTTGTTGGGCCGCCGTGCTCTCAGTCGCCTCCGCGCCCTTGCCTGCGAAATCGAAGACGGTCGCAAATTCCTTATAGCGCTTGTCGGTCAGCTTGTTGGCCATGGCATCGTCGCTCGTGACGCCCTCGGTCAATATCTTGCGGACAAACGCCTTGGCGAAAGCCATGTCTTCCAGACCGAACGCCTTCATCGCATAATTATAAAGGCGGCTATCGGCCATGAAATCATCGATGGACTTCACCTTGCCGATATTTTCCTTGTAATAGGCGGTTTCCCGCTCCACCAACGGTTCCTTAGAAACACGCTGCAACGACCGCGTCATATCCGCCGCGATCAGGCGATAGCTCGTCATCGTATCGACCATGCGCATGCCCCCTTACAGCTTTCACGTGCATCGCATTATCCAATGTCAAGCCGCTCTGCCCTTTAACTGAAAATGCGTTCGTTCATTTCATGAAGGGTCAAGCTTGCCCGAAGCTGGTGCAACTCAACAATCGTCACTTGAGAGTATTTTCTGTTTTGCCTGAATCATCAGAAATGCTCAATCCACGTATTTTACGCGCATTTTGTTCTGTAAAGCGCTTCGCACTTTCCGGCATGCGTTATAACTCTCGAGCGCATACACATATATACAGTATAATAATTATTATAAATAATAGATACCAATTTATTGAATATTGATAATTCATGCTATGTGGGTAATTAATATAATTTAAAATTATAAAAGGATTTTATAATGGTTAATACATCACGCGCTTCACAAAATAGCATATCAAGTAATTTTAGCAGAAATACACGTGCGCCGAGCACGAGAACCAGTCCAATTCATCACATTACTCAAATACAAATTGTACCAGATGCAACCACAGAAACCGATTATCAAAACTTTATATTAAATAATAAAGATATTAATAGTATTAACAATTCAATTGAACGACACCTTATAGATACAAGCCTGAACAATATTTATCATGAAAAAACTATCCGCATACCTGATTTCCTGACAAATAAGCTTGAATATTTTTGTGGTATTATGTCAAGAGAAATTCGGGGACCGTTTGTAAATTCCGTTATAGATGCAGCAAATAGCCTTGATTACAACCAGATAGAGAAATTCATTGAGTGTGATAGCTTTCTTAGAGCACAGCATTTTCTTGACAACCCACATAAATATAGGAAAGAGATACTCGACAACAAAGAATATATTCATAATATTAAAAGAATGAAAGCACAATTCAATTTTATTTCAATGAGAATTAACAACTACACCAGTGGCATTCCAATTGGATCTATTATTTTAGCTTTAGTTGCAATTGGTTTAACGTTTTTATTTATCTCGTGGCGCAATTATGGTGATAAATGGGACATAAATAATGCAAATGTGATTACCGCAGGTGTAGCGACAATAATTTCATCTGCAGCATATGTAGGTAATTTTACCGTAAATCAAAGAGACAAGAATAATGATGAAATGTTTAAAATAGCAAGGAATATTTTTATTAAAAGAAAAGAAGGAATGGATATTCTCACCAGCAATAACTTTTCCCGTGATAAGTTTAAATTAAAAAACAATATAACGCCAACAATACCGTGACTATTTTTCATTCTTTCTGGAGTCATCTCGCAAATTTATTGAATAATTTCAATATACTATACGTGCCACATCAGCTCTACACATAATATTTCATACCAAGACACCGACTCTACCAATCTAAAGCAGGCTATTGGCCTCTTTTAACCCATTGAAATCCAGCCAAGCATCATGGTTAGGCACTGGATCATTGAGAAGCCCTATCTTTTGTTTTGACGCGCATCTTATGCTGAAAACCGGTTTGCGGGATGCACCTAGCAAGCTTCGCGCAAGGCGCAGCCCATAAGATGCAGTCGTGGTGCATCCTGAATAGTCCGAAAGGTTTTTCCGGATGCACAATCAATCAAAAGCCTGAGCGCCATCCCGATCTCATCCAGATCACGGACAGCTTTCAGGGAGTTGCATCCGCGGGGGTCTCGAGCTTTGGGCATTATCGTCGGTCTTGTCATCACACTGGGCTGTATGCTGGGCGGCTTTATCGCCATGGGCGGACATGTCAGTGTGCTCATTCAGCCCTGGGAATTCGTCATCATTCTGGGTGCCGCACTCGGGACCTTCTTCATCGCCAACCCTTTTTCGCTCGTGAAAGATACGGGCCGCGCCTGCATGGAAGCGTTCAGCAATGCGGTTCCCAAGCAGCGCGATTATCTCGACGTTCTGGGCGTGCTCTACAGCCTGATGCGCGAGCTGCGTGCCAAGTCGCGCAACGAAGTGGAAGTGCACATCGACAATCCGAAGGAATCGCCGATCTTTCAGGCCTACCCCAGCGTATTGAAGAAAGAGGATCTCACCAATTTCATCTGTGACTATTGCCGCCTCATCATCGTCGGCAATGTGCGCTCGCATGAAATCGAAGCACTGATGGACGAGGAAATCCACACCATCGCCCGCGACAAGCTGAAGCCCTATCACGCCATGGTCAGCATTTCCGAAGCCCTGCCCGCGCTCGGCATCGTCGCCGCCGTGCTGGGCGTCATCAAGGCCATGGGCGCGCTGGACCAGTCGCCGGAAGTGCTGGGCCACCTGATCGGCGCGGCGCTTGTCGGCACCTTTGCCGGTATCTTCTTCTCCTACGGTGTCGTCGGCCCGATTGCAGCCAAGATCAAATCGACCCGCGAAAAGAACAATCGCCTCTATATCGTCGTGAAGCAGACGCTTCTCGCCTATATGAACGGCTCCCTGCCGCAGATCGCCGTGGAATATGGCCGCAAGACCATCTCCGCCTATGATCGCCCGACCATTGATGTGGTCGAGCAGGAAACCATGGCGAGTGCGCCGACCCAGCAGGCGGCGTAAGATGAACACCCCCGAAACCGCCACATTGGGGCAAAACCGCAAAAACGATGTTCTGGCCGAGAACCTGCTGCGCGCAGCGGGCCTTTCGGGCGACGACCTGAAATCGCTTGCCCATGTGTTCAAGGATGCCTCGACGCATTTCTGTGATCGGCTGAAACAAGGCTGCGCGGCCGCATTCGACGTTGAAGCAGGCCAGGTGGAAAGCACCGACGATGCCGCCTTTGGCGATATTCTCGACAAGGCCGCGATCATCGCGCCGCTGAAGGCCGAGCAATGGGGCTGCACGCTTTATGTGGCCGCCGATGCCGCACTCGTCTTCTCCGTCATCGAAGCCATGTTCGGCGCCCAAGGCAATATGGGCGGAAATATGGGCTCCGTCGATGCGGACCGGCCTTTCGGCATGTTGGAACAGAAGATTGCCGCACTTCTGGCCGGTCATCTCGCCGGTTCGCTCGATCAGGTCTTTGCCGGAACCGGCGTGAGGCTTTTTACCGCCGGTGAATGCATCGATACCGCCGAATTCGACCGTGAGAATTTCGAACGCTCGCGCCTTTTTTCCTGCCGCATCGATGTTACTGCCGCGGGCAAGACCGGGCAGGTGCACCTGCTTCTGCCGCGCAGCACGCACAAGCCGATGCAGGATGCCGTGGCAGCCTTTCTGCGCCGCCCGATGGATCAGGCCGATCCGAGTTGGGCGAAGAAGATGCGCCACGAAGTGAGCCGCGCGCGCATCGAACTCGAAGCTTTCATCCAGCAGGGATCGATGACGCTGGACGCATTATCGATGCTCGAAATCGGTCAGGTTCTCAAACTGCCCACCGATGCCATGCAGCAGGTGCGCCTGCGCGCGGGCGATCAGCAGCTTTTCAAGTGCACGCTCGGCAAATCGGGCATTCATTTTACGGTCAAGGTCGGCGACCCGGTCAATCAGGAAGAGGATTTCATCGATGAGCTTGTTGCTGGCTAATGTGCTTTCCACATTGATGGCTCTTGCCTCGCTTGCCGCCCTCATCGTGGTGGGCCGCAAGGCCAATGAGACGATCAAGCTCGGCAAGGTGCTGGCGCTGCGCGTTGCTGCCGCCTCAAACGGGCTGGAGCGCGCCGTCAAGGCGATCCAGAGCGAGCGCACCGACCTGACTGACGAAAATAGCAAGCTCGAAGCCCGTCTTGCCGAAACGCAGCGCGTGCGCCGCGAAATGGAAGAGGCCATTGAGGAACTGAACCGTCTGCGCAAGGCGCTCACCCGCGACATTCGCCATGCGCGCAATGTTGCCGACAGCGCGCGACGCAGCGAAGACAAGATCGCGACCGCCACCGAACAATCGCTGCCGAAGGAAAAGAACGCGCTGCCGGTTTTCGTGCGCCGCGCGGTCAAGAAGGCAACGGTTGAGATTGCAGGCCAGGCATGAGCGCCGACAATAAGGAAAAGAACATGCAGCAGGAACTGGACGAAGCCATTGAGGAACTGCGCGAGGAAAAGCCGCGCAGCGCACAGAAAGGTCCATCCAAGCCCAATCTCGAACTCATCATGGGCATTCCTGTCGATGTTCAGGTGGTTCTTGGCGGCACGACCATGCCGGTTGCCAATCTGATGAAGCTCGGTCGCGGTGCCGTTATCACCCTCGACAAGCAGATCGGTGATCCGGTCGATATCGTGGTCAATGGCCGTGTCATCGCCCGTGGCGAAGTGATCGTCCTTGAAGACGATTCCTCGCGTTTCGGTGTCAGCCTCACCGAAATCATCGGCAAGTAACGGACGTGACCATGGCCGATAATGAACAGCAAGCCCTCGCCGAAGATCTTGAAGGTGGCGCTACCGGCCTCGTCGATACGCTGACCGGCCCACAAAAGGCGGCGGCGATCCTCGTTGCCATCGGACGGCCTGCCGCCGCGCGTCTTCTCAAGCATTTCAATGCCGAGGATTTGCGCAAGCTTGCCGGTCATGCCCGCACGCTGGAGCCGATTTCTCCACTCGACTTCGAGCAACTCGTCAAGCAGTTCGAGGATTCCTTTGCCGAAGGCGCACCGGTTTCGGAAGCCGCCCAGCGCTTCGAGGGCCTGCTGCGCGAAGCGCTGCCGCAGGAAGAGGTCGATGCGGTTCTGGAAGACCGCGTCCAGCCGCAGCTTGTCCAGGAATCGGTCTGGGTGCAGCTTGGGCGCCTGCCGGTGGAAAGCCTGCAAGCTTATCTGACGGACCAGCATCCGCAGATCATCGCCTATATCGTGTCGAAGCTGCCGTCCGACCTTGCGGCCCGCCTGTTCGTCGTCCTGCCGCCGCAATTGCGCAATGCCGTCGTGCAGCGCTCGCTCCATATCGGCAATGTCGCGCCAGCGGCGGCTGAACTTCTCGAAGACGTGCTGCGGCGCGATCTTCTTGGCCGCAGCGATGCCGGTCCGGTCAAGGCGCATCACGGCCAGATCGCCAACATCTTCAACCAGCTCGACAGAAGCGAGATGGAAGAACTGATGGCCAGCCTCGAAGATCTCAACCGCGACGATCTCAACCGCATCAAGGCCAAGCTCTTCACCTTTGAAGACATCGAGCGCTTGTCGCAGCGCGCGCGCCTGCTGCTCTTCGATGAGGTGCAGACGGAACAGATCGCAACCGCGCTGCGCGGGGCCGACACAAGGCTTCAGGAACTTGTTCTCTCCTCGCTCTCGACCCGCGGTCGCCGCATGGTGGAAACCGAGCTTGGCGCTGAACAGGGCAACATAACCGCGCAGAACATTGCCGATGCGCGTCGCACGATAGCCCGTATCGCCATCGACCTTTCCGAGCGCGGTATCATCACCCTCGACGCCAGCGAAACCGCTGCTTAATGCCTGGGTGACGCATGGCCGATGATGCCGACAAGGAAAGCAAAACAGAAGAAGCCACCGAGCAGAAGATCCGCGACGCCTTGGAAAAGGGCAATATGCCCTTCTCCCGCGAAACGCCGATCCTCGCCGGTATCGCTTCCTTTCTGATTATCGCGGTCTTTGTCGCCGGACCCGCCACCACGAAGCTCGCCGTCTTCCTGCGTGAACTGATCGACCGCCCCGAGGACTGGCTCTTGAACAGCGCGGAAGATGCAAGCCGTCTGTTCGGCGTGCTGGCGCTGGCGGTCGGTGCGGCGCTTGTGCCGGTGTTTATCATCATTCCGCTTGCGGGCATTGCGGCCTCCGCCTTCCAGAATGCGCCGCGTTTCGTTGGCGAACGCATCCGCCCGCAGGCGTCGCGCATATCCCCACTCAAGGGATGGCAGCGGATTTTCGGGCGCGCCGGTCAAGTGGAGTTTCTCAAATCGCTGGCAAAGTTTTTCGCCGCAAGCGTCATCGTCTTTATCGTTTTCTTCAACGGCAACAGTCTTTTCACCGATGCCGTCGCTTCCGACCCGAGCGCTTTGCCGGAATTCCTGCGCGAGAACATGGTACGCCTGCTCGTCGCCAATGTGCTGGCCATAACGGCAATTGCCGGTTTTGACCTTGCCTGGTCACGCATTCACTGGCGGCAGGAACTGCGCATGACGCGACAGGAGGTCAAGGACGAGCTGAAGCAGTCGGAAGGTGACCCGCTGGTCAAATCGCGTCTGCGCTCGCTTGGCCGTGACCGTGCCCGCCGCCGCATGATCAACACCGTTCCGACGGCAACCCTGATTGTCGCAAATCCGACTCATTTTTCCGTAGCACTGCGTTACAAGCCCGATCAGGACGCGGCCCCGGTCGTCGTTGCAAAGGGACAGGATCTCATAGCGTTGAAGATCAGAGAAATAGCAGCACAGCACTCCATCCCGATCTTCGAGGATGTTCCGCTGGCACGCGCCCTCTATAAACAGGTCAATGTCGACCAGATGATCGCGCCGGAATTCTACAAGGCAGTGGCCGAGCTTATCCGGGTCATCAACACGCGACATGCAATACATTGATGGATAGCAATGATTTTTATATATTTCAGAACAGTGACAGCCTGTTCCCCCAGATCGGCGGTGAAACCATGAAGAGCCTGCAATTCTCGAACGAACGCGAGGCGATCATTGCCCGGAACCTGCGCGAGGTCGCAACCGATCTTCGTCTGGTCGATCCAGCGGATTACATCGCCTTCATACGCTGCGAGCTTTTTGCCAATATTGCCGATATCGTCAGTTCGGCAACCGAGCTTTATTTCTTCCCCGGCACGCTGGAACTCGGCCATGGCGGCGAATATCTCTGCGACTGGCAGTCATACCAAAGCGCATAAAGTTTGACTCAAAAGGGCTTCCACTGTGCTTTGTTTTGTGATTCCTCCTCCCAAACAGGAG
>NZ_JBHEEO010000031.1:0-42563 GCF_041929965.1 Brucella oryzae
GCGGCGGCTGGTTTCTTCAACATATCCCAATGAATCACAAAACCCCAGGCATAGCCAGGGGTTTGTCAGCAGCCTGACGGCATCCCTTGCGGGATGCCGTTTTGTGATTAGCTCAAGCGAGCCAGAACAGAATACACGCCATGCCGAACCCAAGAAGACCGATAAGGGTTTCCAGGACGGTCCAGGTTTTCAGCGTTGTCTTGACGTCCATGTTGAAGAAACGCCCAACAAGCCAGAAGCCCGAATCGTTGACATGGGACAGCATGACTGATCCTGCGGCAAGCGCGATCACCACTGCGGCAGTCTCAAGCCCGTGATATCCTGCAGCCTGAACAGCAGGCTGAATAAGCCCGGCAGCTGTAATCAACGCCACCGTTGCCGACCCCTGTGCTACACGCAGAATCGTTGCAATCAGGAAGCCCGCCACAATGACGGGCAATCCTGTATTAGCGAACGCATTTGATAAGGCGTCACCAATACCTGAAGCACGCAGGACGCCACCGAACATTCCGCCGGCACCAGTAATCAAGATGATGGAACAAACCGGGCCAAGCGCTGAATCGAGAATACGTTCGACGCTGGCAAGGTCTCTACCGCGCCGTGGACCCAACACATAGGACGCCACCAGCACCGAAATCAGCAGAGCAACCGGCGTCGATCCGATCATTCGTGCCAGTTGATACCAGTTGGCATCGGCACTGACCCAGCCTTGCGCGCGGGCAAAATCGAGACCCGTATTGATGAAGATGAGAACCAGCGGCAGCAAAAGAAGCAAGATAACCAGGCTGGAGCTCGGAGGGTTCACGGCCTCTTCTACATTCTTCCCGGCATCAAAACTGTCGGGGATCGGAAGATTGATCCTTTTGCCGATCCACGCGCCGAAAAGATGCCCGGCAATAAACCAGACAGGTATGACAACTACGATGCCGACAAGAATTAGAAGCCCTACATCGGCACCCAATAGCTCGGATGCTGCCACCGGACCTGGATGCGGCGGGACGAAAACATGCATCACCGAAAAGGCCGCAGCGACCGGAATACCATAGAGAAGCAGGCTTCCCTTGAGGCGCCGCCCGACCGTGAAGACCACTGGCAGCATCACCACCAACCCCGCATCGAAAAAGATGGGAAAGCCGAAGATCAGCGATGCGATACCAAGCGCCATGGGGGCTCGCTTTTCTCCGAACCGCCGGATGAGATCGTCGGCAAGCGCCTGCGCGCCGCCGGATATTTCGAGCAATCGGCCCAGCATTGCGCCAAGGCCGACCAGCAGCGCCACCCCGCCAAGGGTGGATCCGAAAGCGGACGTGATGGTCGTCAGAATATTGCCTGCCGGAATACCGGTGGCAAGCGCCGTCAAAAGGCTGACAATTATAAGTGCTACGAAGGCATGGACACGAAACCGGATGATAAGCAAAAGCAATAATATAACAGCACCGACCGCTATCGAGATGAGCGCGCCTGCACCCATCGTCTGCTGGAATTCCTGCATGCTTTATTCCTTCTGAAGGGGAGGAACCTGTTGTAGGGATTGCACCTGAAAGGTGTTTCACACTTTTTGGGGTATATGCTAGGCCAAATGCCTATTGTCATCGACTAAAAAAGCAATTTTCACGGAAAAAATGCTACAGGCAAAAAAACGCCCCCTTTTGCAGGGGGCGTGACCAGAGACCGGACCAATTCTATCAGGCTGGCTTGATTGTATTCAGCAGATTGCCGATCGAGCTTTCGACCGAAGGACGGATATCGTTACGCCATAGCGCAAAAGCAACGTTGGCCTCAATGAAACCGGCTTTGGAACCGCAGTCGAAAGTCAGGCCCTGATAGTTGAAGCCGAAGAATTTCTGAGCATCAGCAAGCTTCAGCATCGCATCCGTCAGCTGAATTTCGTTGCCAGCGCCCTTTTCCTGCTTGCTCAGAAGCTCGAAGATTTCCGGCTGCAGAATGTAGCGGCCATTGATGTAGAGATTGGAAGGGGCTGTACCTTTGGCAGGCTTTTCGACCATCTGCGTGATCTCGAAGCCGCTGCCAATTGCTTCGCCCTTGCCGACAATACCGTATTTATGTGCTTCTTCCGGGTCGCATTCCTGCACAGCAATGACGTTGCCGCCGGTCTTTTCGTAAAGTTCGACCATCTCCTTCAGGCAACCCTTTTTGGACTGCATGACCATATCCGGCAGCAGAAGAGCGAATGGCTCATCGCCAACGAGTTCGCGGGCGCACCAGACCGCATGGCCAAGGCCGAGCGGCACCTGCTGGCGGGTGAAGCTGGTCGTTCCCGGCTGCGGCTGGATATCCTGAAGATGCTCCAGTTCCGCCGTCTTGCCGCGCTCGGCAAGCGTGGAATAAAGCTCAACCTGCGCATCGAAATAGTCCTCGATGACCGCTTTGTTGCGTCCGGTGACGAAAATCAGATGTTCGATACCCGCTTCGCGCGCCTCATCGACCACATACTGGATGACGGGCTTATCCACGACCGTCAGCATTTCTTTGGGGATGGATTTGGTGGCGGGCAGGAAGCGGGTGCCAAGACCTGCGACAGGAAACACGGCCTTGCGAATTTTTCGAATCGAACTCATTCCTCTCCTCGATTTCACTATTTCAGACTTGCTATCAAAGCATTGAAACGACTGAATTTCAAATAAGGCCTTTTCATTAAAGAACGACGAAATTGCGTGGCCCATCCCATCACATTCAATGACCCGACCTTAATGTTGCTTGATTCAAAAATTTTTCGAAACTTCAGGCAAATTTTAATCCGGATCCACGATGGTAAACCAATTGCTAACCGACAGGTTCTAATTTGAGCGTTCAACAATTCGACCGGGAATTTTCTGCTGGCTCAAATTCAACATAGGATGGTATTAATTGATTAATGCAATCCGGGGCGAGCAGATTCCAGGTCGAAGGGAAACGCGCCGGTATCGGCTAAATTTGATTGCAGAAGGGAAACACAGAATGCTGCGATTTCCATTCACAGTGGGCCAGACGATGAAGCTGAAAGCAGCTGCAACGGTTGCGATAGCTGTGCTCGCCTCGACACTGACCAGCGGTTCGGCACTGGCTGATGCGCAATTTCGCCAATGGGTCGTCAGTTTTCGTCCTGTCGCCATAAAGGCAGGCGTTTCTCCGTCCACATTCGACCGCGCATTTCGCGGCGTGGATGCGCCGGACCCAGTCGTTCTACAAAAAGCACGCTATCAGCCGGAATTTACCGAACCTGTCTGGAACTATGTCGATAACCGTGTGAACGAACAGTCGGTATCGGTTGGCCAAGGCATGGCCCGTAAATGGGGTCCATGGCTCCAGCGCATTGAACAGCGTTTCTCCGTTGATCGTAATATTCTGCTCGCCATCTGGTCGATGGAAAGCAATTACGGTGAAATTCTCAAGCGAGATGATGTCATGCGCGATGCAGTGCGTTCGCTGGCAACGCTTGCCTATGCCGATAAGCGCCGCGCCAAATATGGTCGCACGCAGCTGATTGCCGCAATGAAGATTCTCCAGACAGGGGATATCGACCGCGGTCACCTGTCCGGCTCCTGGGCCGGTGCGCTCGGTCACACACAGTTCATTCCGACCAGCTATCAAGCCTATGCCGTCGATATGGACGGCAATGGCAAGCGTGATATCTGGAACTCGGTTCCCGATGCGCTTGGCACGGCGGCAAATCTCCTGCATCGTAATGGCTGGCAACCGGGCCGCACATGGGGTTACGAGGTCGCACTGCCAAAAGGCCGCAAATTCCCTTCCGGCTCGCTTTCGATTGCCGAGTGGCAGAAGATTGGTCTCGTTCGCGCCAACGGACGCGCTTTCCCCGATCCTAATGAAAAGGCGACTCTGAAAGTGCCGGACGGCCGTGAAGGTCCCGCCTTCCTGATGACAAAGAACTTCTTCGTCTTGAAGCGCTATAACAACGCCGATAAATACGCGTTGGCCGTCGGTTTGCTTGCCGACAGAATCGGTGGTTATCAGGGACTTCGTCAGGACTGGAATCGCCCGTTTACGCCGATTTCCATGAACGAACGACTGGAACTGCAGACGCATCTGAAAGCCCTCGGCTATTATGACGGTAATATAGATGGCAAAATCGGCTCCACTTCGCGGGCTGCCATCGAAGCCTTCCAGCAGCGCAACGGACTTCAGCCTGACGGTCATCCGAGCAAGGAAGTTTTGTCGGTTCTGCGTCGTCGTTAAACTGTCGGATTGATCGAATGGAGCGCACTTAATCAGAAGTGCGCTCCATTTTGTTTTTCGAGGTTGCCAAGCTAATATACAGCCCATGAAGGCAAGACTGATGCGCGAAAATCGGATTGGGAGACGACTGGTGAACGCTGCTGGCGTCATGCTTGCGGTAGCAGCGTTGCTATTTTCGGGCATCGCTGCGGCCTCCGCACAGGAACGTCCGAGAACGCTTTTCGATCTACTGTTCGGCTCGCGCCAGGCACAACCACAACGTCAATATGAACAACGTGCTCCACAACGCGCCCGGCCTAAGGCAAAGCGCCCCAAGGCAACCTCTCCCGCTTCACGCCCGACACCGCCGCCAGCGGCAAGCCCTGCGGTCCAATTCGTAGAGAAAAAACCGGACGCCCAAAAAGTCCTCGTCGTCGGCGACTTTATCGGCAATGGCTTGGCTGAAGGCCTTGAAGTCGCTTTTGCGTCGGATTCTGATTTTCAGATTATAACCCGGATAAACGGCTCCTCCGGCTTCGTACGCAACGACCATTTCGACTGGCCCAAGAATATTGGCAAGATCGTTGATGAGGAGAAACCGGCGGCTATCGTTGTGATGATCGGTTCCAACGACAGACAGGCAATTACCGAGAAAGGCTTGAGCCTACCTTTCCGGTCACCGGAATGGAATGAAGAATATCAAAAGCGGGTCGCTGCCTTCATCAAGGTAATCAGTGATAAGCATCTTCCCCTGGTGTGGATCGGGCAGCCGCCATTCCGCCCGAAGGGCATGTCGCAGGATATGCTGGCGCTCAATGAAATCTATCGTACCGCCACCGAAAAGGTGGGCGGCAAATTTGCCGACGTATGGGACGGTTTTGTCGATGAGGACGGAAACTTCACACAGACCGGCTTCGATATTAATGGCCAGACGGCACGCCTGCGCGGCAATGACGGCATAAACATAACTTCGGCTGGCAAGCGCAAGCTGGCATTCTATGCCGAAAAACCGCTCCGCGCCTATCTCAGCGGTTCGAAGGAAGAAGAACAGCCGTTACCGGCTACCGGCGCGCGTGATCCTTCAAAGCCTGTCGATCGTGTGGCGCCGGTCAGCATTCGCGACATCAACAAGGATGAAAGTGGCGTTCTGCTCGGCGGCAGCCTTGCGGCGCGTCCGCAGGCCAAGCATTCGGCCCGAGTTGAAGGCAAGCCGTCACCCGGACGGGCTGACGACTTTTCCTGGCCGCAGAAGAGCGCAAATCCCTAAGTTCGCGCAGCTTATCAGTATGATTGAACTACCAACTGAATGATGGCTGGCGGCTTTCTCTACTGAATATGATTCCAATTGCTACATTCCGCGCTGTTCACAGAAGCGCTCTCATCGTCTATCAGAAGGCACCGTCTGCCTGAAAAGGCTGGACAGGAAGGGCGCTCCTCCTCGCATTCGCACAAGGAGATTTTTAAAGCGTCCGCCAGAAACAAGAGGCATTTGAATGAATATTGCATCAAAGCCTTCTGTCGATCCACATCGGGAGGAGGAACCCCATCTTGCACGCAATCTATCCAACCGGCATCTGCAGCTGATCGCCATTGGCGGCGCCATCGGCACCGGCCTTTTCATGGGCTCGGGCAAGACCATTTCGCTGGCCGGACCTTCGATTCTGCTTGTCTATGCAGTGATCGGCTTCATGCTGTTCTTCGTGATGCGCGCACTTGGCGAAATCCTGCTGTCCAATCTCGAATATCGTTCTTTCGCGGATTTCGCGGGCGATTATCTGGGGCCATGGGCGCAGTTCTTCACCGGCTGGACCTATTGGCTGTGCTGGATCGTGACGGGCGTGGCAGACGTGGTGGCCGTGTCGGGTTACGTGTCATTCTGGTTTCCTGAACTGGCGCTCTGGATACCCGCACTCGGACTGATCTTCACGCTTCTGGCTCTCAATCTGCCCACGGTGCGCAATTTCGGTGAAATCGAATTCTGGTTCGCGCTCATCAAGATCGTCGCCATCGTCGGGCTGATCATTGCCGGTGTGTATATGCTTTCGACCGGCTTTACCCTGCCGAACGGCAGCCAGGCATCGGTCGCGCATTTGTGGAACCATGGCGGTTTCTTCCCCAATGGCTTCCTCGGCTTTGTGGCCGGTTTCCAGATCGCAGTCTTCGCCTTTGTCGGCATTGAGCTGGTTGGCACCGCCGCCGCCGAAACCAAGGATCCAGTGCGCAATCTGCCGAAGGCAATCAATTCGATCCCGATCCGCGTGGTGCTGTTCTATCTCGGCGCGCTGTTTGTGATCATCACGGTCATTCCATGGGATCAGGTGGACCCGAATTCGAGCCCCTTCGTCGCCATGTTCTCGCTTGCCGGTCTCGGCATTGCAGCCCACGTGGTGAATTTCGTCGTGCTAACTTCAGCGACATCGAGCGCCAATTCCGGCATTTATTCGACCTCGCGTATGATCTATGGCCTTGCTACCTCCGGGCTCGCACCAAAGACCCTCGGCAGGCTGAACAAGCGCCACGTGCCGGTCAATGCACTGTTCTTTTCCTGCATCTTCCTGCTGTCGGGCGTCGCCTTGCTCTATGCCGGACAGAGCATCATCGAGGCCTTCACCATCGTCACGACGATCTCGGCACTGCTCTTCATCTTCATCTGGTCGATCATTCTGGCGTCTTACCTGCAGTATCGCCGCCAGCGGCCCGATCTGCATGAAAAGTCCACATTCAAAATGCCCGGCGGACGCGCCGCTGTCGTGATGGTCTTCACCTTCTTCGCCTTCATTCTCTGGGCGCTGACGCAAGAGCCGGATACTGCCGCGGCGCTAAAAGTCACACCGCTGTGGTTCGTGCTTCTCGCCATCGCCTATTGGGTGATGAAGTCGCGGCGCAGACGAGGTTGAGATAGTTATCAAGCGCAAAAAGCCCGGCTTCGTGCCGGGCTTTTTCAGTTTTAATCTCTTAACGAGGTAATACCGAGCTACCCATCAAATCTGCGTCAATGGCGTGGGCTGCCTGACGGCCTTCGCGGATCGCCCAGACGACCAGCGACTGGCCGCGACGGATATCGCCCGCCGCATAGAGCTTGTCAACATTGGTACGATAATCGCGATCATTCGCCTTGACGGATTTCGCGCCGCGGCGGTCAGTGGCGATGTCGAGTTTCTCGCCCAGTTCCTTCACGACGCTGTCTTCCGCAGGCCCGGCAAAGCCGATAGCGATGAAGGCGAGATCGGCCTTGATAAAGAATTCCGTTCCGGCGATGGGCTTGCGCTTTTCATCCACCTGACAGCACTTCACATGGGTAAGGCGTCCGTCCTCGCCGATAAATTCCAGCGTCGCCACCTGAAACTCACGGGATGCGCCTTCCGCCTGGCTGGAAGAGGTGCGCATCTTGGTCGCCCAATAGGGCCAGACGCTGAGCTTGTCTTCCTTTTCCGGCGGCTGCGGGCGGATGTCGAGCTGGGTCACATTGACCGCGCCCTGACGGAAAGCCGTGCCGACACAGTCCGACGCCGTATCGCCGCCGCCGACAACCACGATGTGCTTGCCGCCAGCCAGGATCGGAGCCGAAGTCCAGGCAACGGACTCGATGTTTTCGCGGCCAACACGGCGGTTCTGTTGCACGAGATAGGGCATGGCGTCGTGGACGCCTTCCAGTTCCGCCCCCGGAATGCCTGCCGGGCGCGGCGTTTCCGAACCGCCGCAATAAAGCACCGCATCATAGGTATCGAGCAAGCCCCGCAAAGGTTTGTCGACGCCGATATTGACCCCGCAATGGAAACGCACGCCCTCGCCTTCCATCTGCGCGATGCGGCGGTCGATCAGGTGCTTTTCCATCTTGAAATCGGGAATGCCATAGCGCAGCAGTCCGCCGGGGCGGCTTTCGCGCTCATAGACGTCGACCATGTGACCGGCGCGCGCCAGCTGCTGCGCAGCCGCAAGACCAGCCGGACCGGAACCGATGATGGCGACCGACTTGCCGGTCTTGTTGGCGGCTGGCTGCGGCACGATATAGCCCAGCTCATAGGCCTTGTCGCCCAACGCCTGCTCGACCGTCTTGATCGCAACCGGCGTGTCCTCAAGGTTCAGCGTGCAGGCTTCCTCGCAAGGCGCGGGACAGATACGACCGGTGAATTCCGGGAAATTGTTGGTCAGATGCAGGTTGCGGATCGCCTGATCCCAGTTGTTGTTATAGACGAGATCGTTCCAGTCCGGGATCTGGTTGTGTACCGGACAGCCCGTCGGCCCATGGCAGAACGGAATGCCGCAATCCATGCAGCGCGCGGCCTGCTTCTGCACCTCACCATCCGTCATCGGGATGGTAAATTCGCGGAAGTGACGGATACGATCCGACGCCGGCTGGTACTTCGCTACCTGCCGGTCGATTTCAAGAAAACCAGTTACCTTACCCATTATATGCTCCTCTCGCGGTGCGAGCTTCGCCGTGCCGTGCGCCAACCTGAAGCATGATCTTTTCCGAAAACCGGTTTCCACTTTTCGGGATCATGCTACCGGCGCACAAGCACTGCGTCTTGACAATGACACTCACTCAGCTGCGACACCGATCTGCATGCGCTCCATCTCTTCCAGAGCACGGCGATATTCCACCGGCATGACCTTCACGAACTTGGGACGATAGCTTTCCCAATTGTCGAGAATGTCTTTCGCCCGTGTCGAGCCTGTGTAGTGCAGGTGGTTGGCGATCAGCTGCACCAGACGTTCCTCATCATGATGGGTCATGTTGGCGGAAACGTCCACACGGCCCTTGTGCATGAGATCGCCGCCATGATGATGCAGCTTTTCGAGGATGTCGTCTTCTTCCGGCACCGGCTCCAGTTCGACCATCGCCATGTTGCAGCGCTGGGCGAAATCACCGTCCTCGTCGAGCACATAGGCGACACCGCCCGACATGCCCGCCGCGAAGTTTCGACCCGTCTGACCGATAACCACGACGACACCGCCGGTCATGTATTCGCAGCCGTGATCGCCCACGCCTTCGACAACCGTAACCGCACCGGAATTGCGCACGGCGAAACGCTCGCCCGCAACACCGCGGAAGTAGCACTCGCCTTCAAGCGCACCGTAGAGCACCGTATTGCCGACGATGATGGAATCTTCGGCGACGATACGCGTATCTTCCGGCGGGCGGATAACGATACGTCCACCCGAGAGACCCTTGCCGACATAGTCATTGCCATCGCCAATCAGCTCGAACGAGATGCCACGTGCGAGGAACGCGCCAAAGGACTGGCCAGCCGTACCGCGCAGGGTAATGGCGATGGTGTCTTCCGGCAGCCCCTTGTGACGGAAACGCTTGGCAACTTCACCGGAAAGCATCGCACCGGCAGAACGATCGACATTCTTGATGTCGATGTCGATCTTGACTGGCTGGCGGTCTTCAAGTGCGGGCGCGGCCAATTCGATCAGCCTGCGATCCAGAATATCGTCGATCGGGTGCTGCTGGCGCTCGGTCCAGTAGATTTCGTGCTTCTCGGCCTCCGGCTTGTAGAAGATGCGGCTGAAATCCAGCCCCTTCGCCTTCCAGTGGTCGATCATGGCCTGCTTTTCCAGAAGCTCGGTCTCGCCGATGATCTGTTCCAGCCTGGTGAAGCCCATCGAAGCCAAAAGCGCGCGCACTTCTTCGGCCAGATAGAAGAAGAAATTGATGACGTGCTCCGGCGTGCCCTTGAAGCGCTTGCGCAAAACCGGATCCTGCGTCGCCACGCCCACCGGGCAAGTGTTCAGGTGGCACTTGCGCATCATGATGCAGCCAGCCGCGATCAGCGGAGCGGTGGAGAAGCCGAACTCGTCGGCCCCGAGCAGCGCACCGATGACCACATCGCGTCCGGTTCGCAGACCGCCATCGACCTGAAGCGCCACGCGGGAGCGAAGCCCGTTCAGCACCAGCGTCTGGTGGGTTTCGGCAAGGCCGATTTCCCATGGGCTACCGGCATGTTTCAGCGAGGTCAGCGGCGAAGCGCCCGTGCCGCCGTCATAGCCCGACACGGTGATATGGTCGGCGCGCGCCTTGGCCACACCCGCCGCAACGGTGCCCACGCCCACTTCCGACACCAGCTTGACCGAAATATCGGCCACCGGGTTGACGTTCTTCAGGTCGTAGATTAGCTGCGCCAAATCTTCGATGGAGTAGATATCGTGGTGCGGCGGCGGCGAAATGAGGCCGACGCCCGGCGTCGAGTGGCGGGTCTTGGCGATGGTCGCATCGACCTTGTGACCCGGCAGCTGGCCGCCTTCACCGGGCTTTGCACCCTGCGCAACCTTGATTTGGATCAGATCGGAATTGACCAGATATTCCGTCGTCACACCGAAACGGCCCGATGCCACCTGCTTGATGGCAGAGCGTTCCGGGTTCGCCGTTCCGTCCGGCAGCGGATAGAACCGATCCGGTTCTTCGCCGCCTTCGCCGGTGTTCGACTTGCCGCCAATGGCGTTCATCGCGCGCGCCAGCGTGGTGTGCGCCTCTCTGGAGATCGAGCCGAAGGACATAGCCCCCGTCGAGAAGCGCTTGACGATATCGACCGCCGGTTCGACCTCATCGATGGAAACCGGCTTCAAACCGCGATCCTCGGCAAAGCGGATATCGAACAGGCCGCGAATGGTCTTGGCCTGAGCCGACTTGGAGTCGAGCATGCTGGTATATTCAGTGAACGTATCCGGGTTCGAGGTGCGCACTGCATGCTGCAGCTTGGCCACCGCATCCGGCGACCACAAATGCGCCTCGCCGCGCATACGATAGGCATATTCGCCGCCGACTTCGAGCGAGGTCAGAAGAACGGGATCGTTGCCGAACGCATCGGTGTGGCGGCGCACGGTTTCTTCCGCGATTTCTTCCAGCCCAACGCCTTCAATGGTCGTGGCCGTGCCGAAGAAGAATTTGTCCACGAAATCCGTCTTGACGCCGACCGCATCGAAAATCTGCGCGCCGCAATAGGACTGGTAGGTCGAGATGCCCATCTTGGACATGACCTTGAGAATGCCCTTCCCGATGGACTTGATGTAGCGCTTGACCACTTCGTTCTCGTCCACTTCCGGCGGAAATTCGCGGCGGCGATGCATATCGAGCAGCGTGTCGAAGGCGAGATAGGGGTTGATGGCTTCGGCGCCATAGCCTGCAAGGCAGGCGAAATGATGCACTTCGCGCGGTTCGCCCGATTCCACCACGAGGCCGACCGAGGTGCGAAGCCCCTTGCGGATCAGGTGATGGTGCACGGCGGCCGTCGCCAGCAGGGCCGGGATCGGAATGCGGTCTGGCCCGACCTGGCGGTCGGAGAGGATCACGATGTTGTAGCCGCCATGGACGGCGGCTTCCGCGCGGTCGCAAAGGCGCTCGATAGCGCCATGCATGCCCGCAGCACCCTCGCCCGTATTATAGGTGATGTCGAGCGTCTTGGTGTCAAAGCGGTCTTCCGTGTGGCCGATGGAGCGGATCTTTTCCAGATCACCATTGGTCAGGATCGGCTGGCGCACTTCCAGACGCTTGCGGCGCGAGGTGCCAACGAGATCGAAGATGTTCGGGCGCGGACCGATGAAGGAGACAAGGCTCATCACCAGTTCCTCGCGGATCGGATCGATCGGCGGATTCGTCACCTGCGCGAAGTTCTGCTTGAAATAGGTGTAAAGCAGCTTCGACTTGTCCGACATGGCCGAAATCGGTGTATCGGTGCCCATGGAGCCGATAGCTTCCTGACCCGTGGTTGCCATCGGCGCCATCAGGAACTTGGTGTCTTCCTGCGTGTAGCCGAAAGCCTGCTGGCGGTCGAGCAGGCTCACATCCTTGCGCAGCGCGCGCGGCTCGACCGGGTTGAGATCTTCCAGAATGAGCTGCGTGTTGGCAAGCCACTGCTTGTAGGGGTGCTTCTGCGCGATCTGCGACTTGATCTCGTCGTCGGAAACGATGCGGCCTTCTTCCATATCGATGAGCAGCATGCGGCCCGGCTGAAGACGCCACTTCTTGACGACCTTCTTTTCGTCTACCGGCAGAACGCCAGCTTCCGAAGCCAGAATGACGAAATCGTCGTCGGTCACGATGTAGCGGGCCGGACGCAGGCCGTTGCGGTCGAGCGTCGCGCCGATCTGGCGACCGTCGGTGAAGGCCACGGCGGCAGGGCCGTCCCACGGCTCCATGAGCGCTGCATGATATTCGTAGAAGGCGCGGCGTTCGCCCGACATCAGCTTGTTGCCGGACCATGCCTCAGGGATCAGCATCATCATCGCATGAGCGAGGCTGTAGCCGCCCTGATGCAGGAATTCGAGCGCATTGTCGAAACAGGCCGTATCCGACTGGCCCTCATAGGAAATCGGCCAGAGCTTGGAAATGTCGTTGCCGAACAGTTCGCTATCGACCGAAGCCTGACGCGCCGCCATCCAGTTCACATTGCCGCGCAGCGTGTTGATTTCGCCGTTATGCGCAACCATGCGGTAGGGGTGAGCAAGACGCCAGGACGGGAAAGTGTTGGTGGAGAAGCGCTGATGCACCAGCGCCACGGCGCTTTCAAAGCGGGGGTCCTTCAAATCCTGATAATAGGCGCCGACCTGATAGGCGAGGAACATGCCCTTGTAGACAACCGTACGGGCTGACATGGACACGACATAGAAGCCCTTATCGTCGCCGTCATTCTCCTGATAGATACGGTTGGAAATGACCTTACGCAGAACGAACAAGCGGCGCTCGAAATCGTCGTCGGTTTCCAACATCGGGCTGCGCCCGATGAAGACCTGCATGTGGAACGGCTCGGTGGCCGCGATATGCGGAGCCTTGGAAAGCGAGGAATTGTCGACCGGCACTTCACGGAAGCCGATGAAGGTCTGGCCTTCGGCGGCAATCACTTCCTTGACGATCTCTTCCGCATGGGCGCGCAGGTCCGGGTCGCGCGGCATGAAGATATAGCCGACGCCGTAATGGCCCGGCTGCGGCAGGTCTATGCCCTGACGCGCCATTTCCTCGCGAAAGAACCGATCCGGAATCTGCACCAGAATGCCCGCGCCGTCACCCATCAGCGGATCGGCGCCGACAGCGCCGCGATGCGTGAGGTTTTCCAGCATCTTGAGGCCGTTTTCCACGACCTCATGCGACTTCTTGCCCTTCATATGGGCAATGAAGCCAACGCCGCACGCATCATGCTCGTTGCGCGGATCGTAGAGACCTTGAGCTGGCGGGACGCCCGCGGCTTTCGTTTTTCGCGTCGTTCGGGTGGAAGCCGTCGTCGCAGCTTTGATCGCTTCGTTCTGTACGTTGTGTGAAACCACATTCGATACAGATGGCGTCAAATGCGTCATCGTCATTCCCTCCGTTTGGCCCTCATCATGAGGCGCGCGATCAGTATATACCGGGATGACGTGACAACCATCCCGCAGGTGTGTTCATTCTATGAAAAGCCTTATCGACAAGGCGTTGGACGAGGTTCCGCAGAGGCGGGAAGCCGCCGGGAACGATGTTTGGCACCTATTCTCATCAGGCTTTTGACAGACAGTTTTCTGTCCACCGGAATCGGCGCACGGAATCCTCCCTATCGCAGTCGGAGCGCCTGTCACCGTCAGGCCCACAGCCTGCCAGTCCGGCGCTTATCTCTGAAACTTTACGAAGAGCGTTTGATCGCTTTCGGAACATATCAGCGTCTAATTGGACAGCATTGCTGTCCTAATTATGTATGACAGAATTCAAATTGCCTCACAAGATGGAAACGCAATTTTTTTCGGCAACTTCCGTAATAAAATATCGAAACCGCTTTATCCTTCGGCTTTTAATTGCGTTTTACTACCGTTGCGTCAGTTTGATGCGCTTTCGCACACTTCTTGATTGCCTAATAAATAGGCAAATTGATGATATTTTTCGCGCTGGCCGGGCCTTACCCGCTTCTGTCAGACAGGTTATAGAAACATCGACTGTGCGACAGCCCATTCAACCCATCTGGAGGAACACGTGCATTTTGCGTCAGACAATTGGGCAGGTGCCCACCCGAAAATCGCCGAGAGCCTTTCGTTGCATGCTGCGGGTTTTGCGGCAGCTTATGGCGCAAGCGAGATCGACAAACGTGTGGAACAGCGTTTCAACGAACTGTTTGAACGTGAAGTTGCAGTGTTCTTCGTCGGAACCGGTACAGCAGCCAACTCACTGGCGCTCGCCAGCGTTAACCGACCGGGCGGCGTGTCGCTGGTGCACCGCGAGGCACATATGATTGAAGACGAATGCGGCGCGCCTGAGTATTTTACAGGCGGTGCACGTCTGCACCCGATTGATGGGGCGCATGGCCGCATCGACCCCGAGCTTCTCAAGCGCGAACTGAAGCGCTTCAACCCGGCCTTCGTTCATGCCGGACAGCCCATGGCTGTCAGCATTACGCAGGCGACCGAAGTTGGTACGCTCTACCAGCCCGAACATATCGCCACCATTTCCAAGATCTGTCGCGATGCCGGTCTGCCGCTGCATATGGATGGCGCACGTTTTGCCAATGCTCTGGTTACGCTTGGCCTGACCCCGGCCGAAATGACATGGAAGCAGGGCGTCGATATCGTTTCCTTCGGCGGCACCAAGAATGGCTGCTGGTGTGCGGAAGCGCTGGTCTTCATGGACCCCGCCCGCGCCAAGGATCTGCCGTTCATTCGCAAACGCGCAGCACAGCTCTTTTCAAAGACTCGCTTTGTGGCGGCCCAGTTTGACGCTTACCTTCAGGATAATCTCTGGCTGGAACTGGCGCGTCATTCCAATGCGCTTGCAACGCGCCTCGCCGGTCATATCAATACGTCGAGCCAGGTGCGTCTTGCCTGGAAGCCAGAGGCCAATGAGGTCTTCGCCATCATGAAACAATCGGTCTATGACCGCCTGCGCAATGCCGGCGCAATCTTCTACGACTGGAACCCTCCGCATTCAGAACTGAACCGCATCAGCGACGGCGAAATTTTCACCCGCTTCGTAACGAGTTTCGCCAATACGGAAGAAGACGTAGACCGCTTCGGCCAAATGATCGTTTAAGCACAAAGAAAAGGCGGCACCTTGCAGAGCCGCCTTTCTTATTCCGATAGGCTCATCCACTGTTAGTGTGCAGTTTTGGCTTCGATCTGCTGAGCGCTGTCGGAGCCAGCCTTGGTAACTTCAATCTTACGCGGTTTCATCTGTTCAGGAATCTCGCGCTTGAGATCGATGTGCAGGAGACCGTTTTTCAGGCTCGCACCGGCGACTTCAACGAAGTCGGCAAGCTGGAAACGCCGCTCGAAAGCGCGCGAAGCAATACCGCGATAGAGAACTTCGCCAACATCGGAAGCATTTTCATCTGCCTTCTGACCCTTGATGGTCAGCTGGTTGCGATGTGCTTCGATTTCGAGTTCGCTTTCGGAAAAGCCCGCAACCGCCATGGTGATACGATAAGTGTTCTCACCCGTGCGCTCGATATTATACGGCGGATAGGACTGGTTACCTTCCGGCGAAGCGAGCGTATCAAGCATGGTGAAAAGCCGATCGAAACCGACCGTGGAACGATAGAGCGGGGAAAAATCTACGTGACGCATGTGTTAGCCCTCCTTTAGAGCGACAGGATGCTTGTTTCAGCATGACTTTTCCGAAAAACGCTAAGCGTTTTCGGGATCATACACGGCGGCGAAACTCCCTTCTGGCGAATTCCTTGATGCCGGCGGCCCCTTTCAGGCGACCGCAAAACTCATTTGGGAACGGTTCTTTTTTATTTCAAGGCCGCACCCGCGTAACGATCGCGAAGCGCGTCCTACACGCGCTGTCACTTTGCGTAACAACTCCTGATCGATAGGGGCCTACATTTTAGGGGATCCGCCGCACAATGAACCCAAAATGAACATCATCTTTGGCGAGCGTTCAGCCGCTTGGGGCTAATGTCCCACCATGCCTGCTGCAAAGCGGGTTCACCAAAGGATCACGGTTATGATAAAAGCTGTTCTCGCTTTTGCCGCACTTGCTACTGTCGCGACAGGGATCGCGACGACACCCACCCTTGCAGCCGATAGTGGACTGCACGTTCAGGTTCAGTACTATGATGATGACGGCTATCGTCCGCCGCGTCCTTATCCAGGCCCGCGCCCCGGTTGGGATGGTGGCCCGGACCGCCGCCCAAGCTGGGGTGATGACTATGGCCGTCGCGACATTATGGGACCGCGCCGTATCGCGCGCTCGCTGGAACGCCGCGGCTATGATGTCGGCGATATGCGCCTCAACCGTGACACTTATTTCGTGCGTGCCACGAGGCCGAACGGTCGCCGCGTCATCGTGATGGTCGATGCCTATTCAGGCCGCATCGTCGGCGAACGCCGTCCCGGCAGGTACTGAGCGCTTCTTTAAATTTTCTCTACAGACCAGCTGGCGTAACGTCCCTTGCACCGGCTGTTCTTTGAGCCGGAAGTTCGTTCTCGAACTTCCGGTTACTTTTTATCATCAATTGCCCCATTATGCTGACAGCACTATCCCAACCAGAAACAGAAAGGCCCGCAATCGGATGTCGGAACTGCTTTTCGAAACCGATGCGAATCCGATTCCGCACGGAATAAAGGCTGGCCTGCTTGAAGCGAAGGACGGCAAAACCCTGCGCTATGCCATCCTGAAAGCGGAAACGAGGCCGATAAGGGGGACCGTTGTCCTGCTTCAGGGACGCAACGAATTCATCGAGAAATATTTCGAAACCATGACCGATCTGAGCGAACGCGGCTTCGCGGTCGTAACTTTCGACTGGCGCGGGCAAGGCGGCTCGCACCGGCTACTGAAGGATCGCCAGCGCGGCTATGTTCGCAGTTTCGACGATTATTCGGACGATCTCGACCTGATCCTGAACCAGATCGCTCTGCCTGATTGTCCCCCACCCTTCTACATTCTCGGCCATTCCGCAGGTGCGCTCGTGGCACTTTCTTCGATGAGCAGGCTGACATCGCGCATCAGCCGCATGGTTCTTTGCGCACCCTTCATGGGGCTTGATGGACAAAGGCTTAGCGATGACAATGTACGTCGCATCGCCTCTGCCTTTCGATGGCTTGGCCTTGGCCGGGTTTATGCTTCCGGCGGACGCAGGCTGGCTTCACGTCCCTTTGCAGGCAATCCGCTAACCAGCGACCCGGCACGCTTCATGCGGAATATGGAAATCCCACGCCTTAACCCGGAACTTGCGCTCGGCGGTCCAACAGCACGCTGGCTCTGGAGCGCACTCGATACCTCGCGACGCATCAACCAACCGGATTTCTATAATGGACCGACGGTGCCTGTCCTCATCATTGCCGCAGGAGCAGATCGTGTGGTTTCCACGTCGGTGATCGAGCGTTTTGTCGCACGAACACGCAATGTTTCATTAACCACAATTACCGGCGCACGTCATGAAATGCTTCAGGAAACTGACTTTTATCGTGAGCAGCTCTGGGCCGCCTTCGATGCCTTCATTCCCGGATCATCGGAAGTGGAAACCATGCCGGAGACCATTGAACCCTTAGCCTCCGGTATTTAAAGCGTGTCGCGTTTTATCATATTCAAACGCGACACGCTTTAAGCTTTTGTTTTTACACATGTCTCCCAAAACCGGTTCCCACTTTTGGGAGACATGCTTTAGCTATTCAACAGATCAAGCGCTGCCCTGTGCAGTTCAGGAGAAGCTGCTGCCACGACATCACCGCCCTTTTCCGCCGGGCTGCCATCGCGTTGCGTCACCACACCGCCAGCCTGCTCAATTAGCGGAATAAGAGCAACGATGTCATAGGGTTGCAAACCGGCCTCGACCACGATATCGGCAAAGCCGCTTGCCAGCATAGCGAAGGCATAGCAATCAACCCCGTAACGCGACAGCCGAACAGCGCCTTCCAGACGATCAAATCCCTTACGGCTTTCACCTTTGAAAAGAGCGGGCGTCGTCGTGAACATCGTTGCATCGGCCAAGGCGGCATTCCTGCGTACGGAAAGGCGGCGTGGCGCACCATCAACCCGCTGGAGATAAGCGCCGTCACCATCGCTATAGAACAGTTCGCCTGTGAAGGGTTGCGACATCATTCCCGCTTTGGCATCGCCATCGACAGTCAGCCCCAGAAGCGTGCCCCAGACCGGCAGGCCGGAAATGAAGGCGCGGGTTCCGTCGATAGGATCGATAACCCAGACATGACTGCGGTCGATATTCTCCGGCCCATATTCTTCCCCAAGAATACCATGGTCGGGAAAAGCATTGCCAATAACTGCACGAATCGCACGCTCCGCCGCCCGATCCGCTTCGGTTACCGGATCGAAACCGACGCTATATTTGTTGTCGATTTCCGTCAACTGACGAAAACGCGGAAGTGTTTCGCGCGCCGCGGCAGCAGCCACTTCAGAAAAAAATGCCTTGTCGATCAGCAACCCCGAACTCCTGTTTCCAAGACATGGCGCACACTTGTGCAAACCATGCTAATTTTGCCTATATAATGAGCATGGTGAAATTAGCTCAAAAAATATGCGCGCTTTCTTGACGTTAACGCCATTCAGACGTAACTTAAATCTCAGACAGGTTTTCCTGTCGATGCCTTTCGGGGCATTTCCTCCCTAGTCTTTGACCGCGCTCGTATCGTTCGGGCGCGGTTCTTTTTATCTGCGAGAAGCGCTCAACGGAACGGATTATTCCGCAGCCAGAGGCGGCGCGATAAAGAGATCATCCGGCAGAGATGTCAGGTCGCTCAGAAACCCATGCAAATCGGCACAGAGCGTTTCGAAACTGGCAAGCTTGTGCAGGTTCTGCTCGTTCACATAGAGACTGCGATTGATTTCTATCTGGAGAGCGTGGCAGGCTATGGCAGGGCGCCCGTAATGCTCGGTAATGAACCCGCCCGCATAGGGCTTGTTGTGTGCGACGGTGTAGCCCAGATCCTGCAGCAAATCGATTGCAGCCTGCGTCAACCTTTCGCTGCATGACCGGCCAAAACGATCACCTACGATGAAATCCGGGCGTGACCCGACTTCGCCGAGTCGTGTGCCGCCAGGCATTGAATGGCAGTCGATTAAAACCGCATAGCCAAAACGCTGGCGCGTGGATTGAAGCAATACATCAAGCGTCCGGTGATAAGGCTTGTAGAGACCTTCGATGCGATAGAACGCTTCGGCGAGCGGAATGCGCCCCGGATAGATCAGCTGCCCCTCACCGACCAGCCGCGGCACTGTGCCGAGCCCGCCTGCAACGCGCGCCGACTGACTATTGACGAAAGGCGGCAACGGCTCTGCGAACATGCGTGGATCGAGTTCATAGGCCTCGCGGTTCACATCGAGAAACGCACGCGGAAAATGCGCTTTGAGCAAAGGGGCACCGAGCCGCATGGCCGAAGCAAAAAGCTCATCGACATAGCAGTCTTCCGAATAACGTATGCTCAGAGCGTCGAGACGCGAGGCCTCAACGAAGGAATGTGGATAGTAGCGCCCACTATGCGGTGAATTGAAGACAAACGGAATACGCTGTTCCGCCGGAGCGCATATCTCGAAGGGCGGTATCAGACTAAAATCGCGCTCCAAACTCATTCTTCATCCGTTCTCGACCGAAACCTCAGGCCATCCGACAACGATCCACGTCAGTAACACAATAAATTACGTCAGACAGCCCATACGTGCAAATGGCCAAAAGACGAATCTTGCCTCCTTGCACAGCGTGCATATGCGACAATCCTGTCACACTGAACAGCTTGTTGCCAAATACGCGCCATAACAATTAACATTCACGCGAGCATTCATTCCATATTTACCAAAGAAGCGTTTTCTACGGTGGATATTGAGTCGTTAAGGGTCAGCTTTTGGGCGATGAACACGACACAGAATTCGGACGGAACAATGAAGAGAATCCTTCTAGCTGAAGATGACAATGATATGCGCCGCTTCCTCGTCAAGGCGTTGGAAAAAGCCGGTTATCACGTAACGCACTTCGACAATGGCGCGAGTGCCTATGAAAGATTGCAGGAAGAGCCTTTCTCCCTTCTGCTGACCGACATTGTCATGCCGGAAATGGACGGTATCGAACTGGCACGGCGCGCGACAGAAATCGACCCGGATCTGAAGATCATGTTCATTACTGGCTTCGCCGCTGTCGCCCTCAACCCCGATTCGGACGCGCCGCGCGACGCGAAAGTGCTTTCCAAGCCGTTCCACCTGCGTGATCTGGTGAACGAAATCGAAAAAATGCTGATCGCCGCCTGAGGGGATTTCGCCGATTTGGGCCCCTTTGTTTGGTCATCAACAAAAAGACGAAAAAACTTCATAAAAGGGCATTGACGGGCGCAACGCGATATGGTGTATGCGCCACATCGAATGGGCGTGTAGCTCAGCGGGAGAGCACTACGTTGACATCGTAGGGGTCACAGGTTCAATCCCTGTCACGCCCACCATTCGAACTCCAAGACAATCAAATACTTACTTGCAAAGTGCGCTACAGATATGTAGCGCTCGGTAGGTTCAGCGAACCTGATGTGAACCTAGCGGACACTCGCCCGAACTAACGCGCCGCCGCTCCATGTCTACTGCGCCGCGCTCAGCCTACATTTGCTGCTGAACGGCTCGGGTGCAAGAACCCGGCCGCAGCGCCCAATGATCGGCCATGTGAATGCAGCTGCTTGCGCGTTCGCGTACATATAACTTGCCGAACAGTGAAACACGATGAATGGTCCTGCCCCTCGTCAGTGATGGACTTATCAATGGTGAATGGTTCGTGGCTTATGTCAGTCAAGTTCTCACTGCGGCACTAAAAGCCTGTTCCAAAAGTCGCCATGCCGGTCTGTAAATGGCGTTTATCTGCGTTCCGGTGCTCATGTACTTTAAGTACATTGCGTTCCGGTACTCGAAAATCACCATGTTCGCCACGGCCTGTCGCTTTTTGATTCAGCCTCTAAAGCCAGGCGATATCGTCATCGTCGATAATCTTTCCAGTCATAAACAGCCGGTAAAACGTGAGATAATCGAAGCGACGGGCGCGGCGCTGATATTTTCTGCCGCCCTACAGTCCGGGCTTGGATCCCATAGAAAGGCTTTTTCAAATCACAAGCTCTCCTACGACAAGCCGCGAAGCAACCCGTCAGCGGCCTTTGGGACAGGATTGGAAGATTCGTAGAACTCATTGACGCCCACTGGAAACCGCAAACTACCTCTCATCCTCCGGATAAGGTCCATTATGAAGGGGGAGACGGTAATTTAATCAAGGCGCGGAGATAGATAGCTCAGAAAGGCTATTTTGTCGGATGCTCAGAGTAGGCGGCAAAGCAGGCTCCCGAAAAGGATTCAACTTGAGCTCTCGAAGTATTTTGCGCGATACCAAGGCTCGCTCAGCAGCGGAATTAACGGGTGTCAATCGCAACACGGCGATCCTGTTCTCCGCGTCGTGATTTTTCGTCTCATAAAAACTAAAAAATGATCATTTCATTTTTGATTAATCATGCCAAACGAATGAATTGAGATGTTACCACGGATTTATTGTTGACTTGAATGAGGAATAATGGTCCTCGGTCAGTCTTTTGGTGTACGTTTTATCGCCTTGAAGTTCAGCCGCTCTATTTCTGATTTATGCGAGTGTGATCCACGCAATGCCCTGCACGATGAGTCCTCCGTGTTGGCAACGATCACCCATGCGGGCAATTTTTTTGCCCTGAATATGAACAGTAGATGATCCACCCTTAATCTCGTCCAACTGGCCGACGCCTGAACAAATCGCCTTGTCCGCAACGGTGGCTACCGGTATGCCATATACGGTGACAAAGCTTTGCTGCGTATTGATGATCGGCCCGCCAGTGTGCGGAATAGAAACATTGCCCACCATTTCCGTGCGCGGGCACATATGGTTATGTCCCAATAGTGCGATTGGCATTCCAACCATATCTGTTCCCTCAACCGTCCGGGAGTGACTTTGTCACTCCGGTGCCCGCACCGCCTTGCTGAAAATCAACCTGATTACCTTGAATATCTATTTTAAGCCCGTGAATGATGATGCCGCTTTTATTCAGTTCTATGTAACCGCCTGGAGTGGAAAGGCGTATATGGTTATCAGCAAAGATTTCAATTTTCTTTGACTGGATATCAGTAGCTTCGCCACTAAGCATGCTTAGTTTCTTGCCGACAGTGGTTATTTTTTCCTGTGCCGTATGGTTCAGATAAATGCCTCCGACATGAAGAACCTTGCCTCCAGCAACCTGATCGACACAGGCATGACCAATAGTTTCGGAACGCAGGCGGCTGATAATGGTATGATGTTCACCTGTACCTTGAAAGGCCTGGTTGATATCTTTGCCAAGCTCAACACCCAGTTCTGCCAATGTTTTGCCGGCATTCAGCCCATCATCCTTCAGATAATCGTTCTGTTTCTGGAGGCCGTCAGGCGACCAGAAACCGAGTTTTTGCGTACGCAAAGCTTGCGCCAGAGCCTTTAAACCGTCGGCTCCGTTGCCACTGGAAAGCCCTGCCCCCTGGTCCAAAAGCTCCGTAGTTTTCCGATTCAAGGCCGAAAGATCATTGAATACTTTCCTTGCATCGGCGCCATCTGCACCAACCGCAATATGTACGGATCCCGCCGTTTCCGTCTTACTGCTACCGCCAGTCCGGTGAGATTGATTGCCACCGATGGCATTGATTGCGTGTTGAGCAGCCCGGCTCATATGGCTACCGCCAGTTAGTTCAGTTTTTTCTTTTTGTGCAGCGATAAAGAAATGCTCTTCACCTGCTGCATCTTCAAGGGAAATCTCGTTAAAACCTTCGGCTTTATAACTCTGGGAGCGAATTGTCAGCCGCGTCTTACAATCTGGCAATTTATAAGCAGGCATGGTCTGGGGATTTGCCACCACACCAGTTACCACCGGCTTATCCGGGTTGCCGTTCAGAAAGGACACCACAACTTCAGTTCCCACACGTGGAATGATTTGCGCGCCCCAGCCCGATCCGCCCCAAATCTGCGCAACACGTATCCAGCACGTATCCGAACCATCTTTTTTGGCCTTGCGATCCCATGGAAACCATAATTTTACGCGACCATATTTATCACAATGAATCTGCTCATTGTCAGGCCCTGCCACAACGGCAATCTGCGTAGTTTCAATATGAGGTGCAGCGCGCTTGTTATGTGGTATCAGTGGTATATTGGCTGGTATTGCTGTGAACCTGTTATGGTATACTGGATTCTGCTCTCCCGATGAGGGGGCAGCTGCGGAGATGTAATGGGTGATACCGATAATGACGTGATCTGGCATCTGTCCACCCTTTAGATAGGCCGGCGTGAACATCCGCCCTGGCGCCAGCAAATGCACCGTACTGCGACCGTCAATCATGCAATACTGAGCTTCATCTGCCAACAGCAGCAATTTTTGTCTGTTCTCTGCCTCTTCATTTGTCTGAACGCCAACAGGATAAGAAAAAAAACCCTTTCCAGATGAATCTGCCTGTTGAATAAGTGACGGCACTTGTGTCGTTATAGCTGCATTTGGCATTTCAAAGTTCCAGTCCGCGCCAGCACGGCTGCGCGGTACATATTGGAATGCTTCTTGCCATGAGAAGATATGCTCCCGCCCGTTCTGACGGTTATTGAGAAAAAACGAGGCTGTGCCATCCGCCCATTCTTGCGCGCTCATCCAGGACGCAGGCCGATCACCGATACAAAACCGACACCGGCCTTTGTCATGATGGAACCACCAGAAAAGCCCCGCCTCTTCCAATCGGCGTACCATATACTCAAAATCCGTTTCACCGTATTGCACACTATATTCGACAACCGAAGGCTGTGTCTGCAGACGGAATTCAGGAGAGGATTGATTATATTCTTTGATTAACGCCCCAGCCACATCAACGGCACTCATATGCTGCCAAATGCGGTGGTCTGAAGACTGACTGAGCCGCCACAGATCGGGTTGAACGACTATTCGGCAATGACGCGGTTTCTGGGTGTCTGGAGACTGAAACTGCAATTGCGTCACAATGCCGTTAAGATATCTACTGACTGGCCTGGCAGACGTTTCAGGTGAAACAGATGTCGAGAAGCTGAATTCGATCTCGACGTTCCTGCCAATAAGTTTTTCGGGATGGATTTCTTCAAAGCTTGTAAACTCTATTTCTGCCCGAAATAGCTGATTCACGTATTCATGGATTTCAGCACATACAGCATGGAACTCGCCGGATAGGCCCGGCACGGTCAGGCGCAGACAACGACTATCCGAACTATATGTACTTTGCATTTCTGCAAACATTTCCCTTTTTTACTCCGTAATATGCTGCGGTAAGAATAAAAATTCTGAATTATGAAGTTAGATTTAGGGAAAAGCCCGCGTATCTCCAAATATTCCTAGATTGAAACCACCCGTGCTATCTCATTTATTTTACTTTACAGGTCGCAAGATCATATCCTGCAACTAAAGGCGATTGAGCCTTGTTATTTTGATCGTACTCTATGAACTTCCATTCGATATCAGTAAAATTTAAAGCAATTTGCTCTTGCGGCATCTGATCACCGCCGCCGCTTAACGTATAATTCGATAGCAGGGTATTATTTAATGTAATCTCCAAATAAGTCTCACCTGGATCACCAGTAGTAACAAAATGAATTATTGTTTTCTTTGAAGGCATCCCTGACGAGGCCATCTGCTTAAGTTTTATACTTGATTTATCGTAGTATTTACTGATATGAAGATCGCTGAAGGCGGGCTGAACTCCCTCTCGATTGGATACAGCCCCGGTGTTACTGGTGATATAACGACTGATGTTGAAATCAATAGCAGCGATATTGATCCAATTTTTGTGTGCTTCGTGAGTCGCATTGCCATCAATGCCGTCAATCTTAAGATAGAGCCCCATTCTTACGGTTCCTTAAATTCATGAATTTCGCAAAGCAAATTGCTGGAATTGATCAAACTAAATAGGAAAAAGGATTAAAACTGCCTATCTTTTCTACAAAGAAGAGCATTCCATGAATTGCATATTTTAAATTTTAGAAAAATAACAATATACGACCCACTATATATTGCTATTGATATACCGCTCATCCCTCGTATTTAATATAGAATATATAGTTAAGCCATCACATTTTGTTCAAGAACATCTATAATAGAATATAATAATGCAAAATAATGCAGAAAGTATTCTCGACCCGCGTTACGATTCAGCCGTGCGAGATTTATATTATACCGCTAAAGATTTGCGTATGTCTGCCAGGCAGAAAGAAAAGCATGGCGACATATCTGCGACGGCACTTGAACATTGGAAAATGATCCGTCAGCAGTTGATGGATCTTTTCGCCGCCGGTTGCGCTGATCTGGAATTATGCAGTTGGCTGGCAGAAGCGGCTCTCCGCCTCGAAGGGTTTGCGGGGCTTGCAGAAGCCTTCAGCTTTACGCACGGACTTGCCGATAATCACGGCACTGCTCTCACTTCTATCGAACCGATAACGGATAGCCCGCAATACTGGATCGCACCGATTACCGAACTCAGCGGCGAGGGCTGTGAAGGTGTGCTCATTCAGCCGCTGCGCCTTTGCCCGCTTGTGCCGCAAAGCCGTTATGGCGAGCATAGTTTGTGGCATTATCAATGCGGAATGTCAGCGCGGGAACAAGAACCGTTTCGTGTACTCTCACAAACAATTCGCGATACGGGCAGTTCCGCGATGCAGGCGCAACGTGAGGAAATCGGCGCATGCATCAGGGCCTATGAGGCAATGCTGGCCCACCTTGACAGCCTGCTGCCTGCCCATCCTGCATCACGCACCAATCTTCTAGCCACCCTGGATGCGTGCACCCGCGCCATTAATGATCTAACCGGTTTTAATGAGACCGACTCTCAGGCTGAGCAGACTTCGAATGATGTCTTGCAACTCCCTCCAGAGCCTGCAGATCAGGCGGCAGAACTTTATCCCATAAAGATTACCAATCGTGAGCTGGCTTTGCGTTTGCTCGGTGATGTCGCGCATTTTTTTCGGCGCCACGAACCGCAGTCCCCGCTTGCGCCTGCATTGGAAACGCTGATCCGCCGCGGACATCTGCCCTTTGACGCTTTGCTTGAGGATTTGCTGCCCGATGCCGATACGCGTCGCGTCATTCTGATGAGCGCGGGCATTCAACCTGACAACTCCGACAATCGTTAAATTTTCGTCCCGCAAAGGAGATCGGCAATGAATAGTACATATGACAAGATAGACCGCGTAAGGAAGCCTCGGGTTCACATCAAGTATGAAATTGAAACCGAGGGGGCATCTGTCGAGAAGGAACTGCCCTTTGTTGTTGGCGTACTCGGTGATTTTTCCGGGAATGCCGGCGACAGGTCAAAGCCGTTCAATGAACGGAAATTCATTCAAATCGACCGTGATAATTTTGATGATGTAATGCGCAACATCGCGCCGGCCGTCTCCATGCGCGTGCCCAATATGCTGGAAGACACCGGCACCGATCTGCCGGTCACGCTGCATTTTGAGAAAATGAGCGATTTTGAGCCTGCTGCGATTGTGGAGCAGGTACCGGAGCTGAAGCGGTTGCTCGAAATCCGGAATATTCTGCGAGACCTGATGAGCAAGGCCGATCTCTCTATGGATCTGGAGTCCATGCTCGAGAATATACTGCAAAACAAGGTCGATCTTGAAAAACTGATCGCGGAACTCGGCGATGCGCAGCCTGCAGGCCAAACCACAGCTCAGATCGCTTCCGACGAAAATCCACAATAATATCAAGGCACTAGGATGCTGACGCATCACGCCTTGCAAACGCTCAATCGCCGCACGGACTTAACCGGACCTCAATGAGTAAAGCTCGTAAAGGTTCAGTATAAAGCCCCCCCCCAATCAGGATGTTTCAGACATGAGTGCACAATTAGAGGCCGATACGGATATCAAAACAGACACCAAGGAAGCAGGCCTGTTGCCGCAGATCATTGCAGCGACCAAACAAACAGCGCCGGACCGGGTGGAACAATTATTGCGCACCTTGACCGATCAGGCGCTGGCTGGAACAGTCACCTTCAACCGCAATTTTTCGATAACAATCCGTGACGCCGTTGACAGGCTCGATGCTTTGATTTCAAGGCAGTTGGGCGCGATCATGCAGGCACCAGAATTCAGCTCTCTGGAAGGCAGCTGGCGCGGGCAGCATTATCTCGTTCAAAACAGTGAAACCGGCACGCAATTGAAGCTGCGTATGCTTAATGTTACGAAACAGGAGCTGCAAAAAGATCTGGCACGGGCGGTTGAATTCGATCAGTCGCATTTTTTCAAAGCTGTTTATGAGGCTGAGTTCGGCAGCCCTGGAGGCGAACCGATCGGCACGCTGATCGGTGATTACAGTTTCGGCTACTCTGCGGAAGATGTTGATCTGATGCGCAACATATCCGGTGTTGCCGCCGCATCCTTTGCGCCGTTTATCGCTGCCGCAGCACCGGCAATGTTTGGCTTTGACGATTATCGTGAGCTCAGCCGCCCGCGCGATATGGCGAAAATTTTTGAGACGTCTGAATATATCAAGTGGCGCAGTTTCCGTGAAACGGAAGATGCGCGCTTTATGGTGCTGACAATGCCGCGCGTTCTGGCACGGTTACCGTATGCACCCAATGCGACACAGATTGAAGAATTCAACTTTGACGAAACCGCTGCCTATCCGCAGGGAAAACTGCCGCATGAGAATTATTGCTGGATGAATGCTGCGTATGTTTTTGGGGCGCGCCTGACCGATGCTTTTGCCAAAAACAGCTGGTGTACCGCTATTCGAGGCGCTGAAAACGGCGGCAAGACCGAGAATCTGCCGCTTTATACCTTTATCAGTGATAATGGCGATATTGATCTGCAATGCCCAACAGAAATCGGCATTACAGACCGACGCGATGCAGAACTTGGAAAACTGGGTTTCATGCCGCTGTGCCATTACAAAAACACGGATTATGCGGTTTTCTTTGGTGCACAAACCACGCAGAAGCCAAGTATATACGACAGTTATGCAGCAACCAGCAATGCAGCTATATCAGCGCGTCTGCCCTATATTCTAGCAACCTCGCGTTTCGCACATTTCCTGAAGGTTCTGGGACGCGATAAAATCGGCTCTTTCATGGAGGCATCCGACTGTGAGGCATGGCTTAACCGGTGGATATCGGCTTATGTCAATGCCAATGAAGATGCTAGCGCGGATACCCGTGCCAAATATCCGCTGCGAGATGCCAGTATCAGCGTAGAGGAAGTGCCTGGCAGACCTGGCGTTTATAATGCGGTGGCATGGATGCGCCCATGGCTGCAAATGGAAGAACTGACCACATCTTTGCGGCTTGTGGCGCGTATCCCTGCAAAAGGCTGATCATTGAGTCCGGCATCAAGTAGCAACAAACCGGAAACACCGCCTTTGACTGCTGATCGTGTCATCGTGCGGCTCGATCAGCTGATCAATGCTCAAGTCAATGCCATTATGCAGCATCCCGATTTCATTGCTGCAGAGTGTCGGTGGCGGGGGGTGCTTTTGTTGGTCCATGCATTGCCGAAAGGCAATCAGGTCCGTCTGAAGTTATTGCAAGCGGATTGGTTGGAAATCAGCCAGGATTGCAACCGTTGCGAGTTTGATCACACGTGGCTTTTTGAGCTGATTTATAATCAGGAATTTGCCATGCCCGGCGGAGAACCTTTCGGGCTCCTCATCGGTGACTATATGCTGGGTCCCGACCTAAGCGGACCGGATGGTACCGAAAATATACTTACGGTACTTGCCGCCATTGCTGCTGCAGCCTTCTGCCCCTTTGTGGCCGGTGCAGCGCCCTGTGCATTGGGTTTGTCCGGTTACGGGGATCTGAACCGACTACCGGATTTGATCAGCCGGATCACCAGATTGGAATTTACCCGCTGGAATAAATTGCGGCAGCACGAGGATAGCCGTTTTCTCGGTCTTGTTGCGCCGGGCATTTTATTGCGCAGTCCTTACAGAGCCAGTTTGCGACAAGACAGTTTTCATTTTGAGGAATATGTCGCGCCCGATGGGTCAACGTTGCGGTTTGGTAATGGCTGTTTTGCTTTTGCGATCAATGTCATGCGCAACTTTATCCGGCACGGCTGGTTCTCCGAGCTTTGCGGGATCACTGAGAATACGATGGAAGGCGGCTATATCGGTGAAAATATACTGCCGCCTTATATAGGGCCGGATGATCTCGACAGAATACTCTGCCAGCCGCCGGTTGAAGTTCGCCTGACTACCGATCAGCAACAGCAATTCTGCGCTGCAGGCATCATTCCGGTTGCAACCTCTTATCTTATGTCGGGTCTGGTTTTTAACGTCAGTCAGAGCCTGTATCTGCCGCCGGACCTACGAGCTCATGATAATGCAGCCTTGTCGGGTATGCTGCAGTATGTGCTGTGTGTCTCACGCTTTGCCCACTGTTTGAAAGCAATCATGAGGGATGAAATCGGCAGCCATACGAGCGTGGATAAATTACAAGACCGACTGCAAAACTGGCTGCTTACCTATACGCTGGCGGGCCATAATCGTGACGCTGCGTTACGGATACGCTATCCTTTGCGCGCCTCTCGCGTATCTGTGCGTGAGATTGCAGGGCGGCCCGGTCTGTATAGCTGCATGTTGGAATTACAGCCCCATCTGCATCTGGATAAACTCCATGCAACATTCCGGCTGCTTATTGACGAAACCTTGCCTGCCACTGCGCGCGTTGCGGAAGGTTATTCCGCATGAAGAAAATGCGCTCTATCCCCTCAGTCCTTGATCGCCTGATACAACCTGTGATTGCTATGCCGTCAGGTACAGCGATACAGGATGAAGTTGCCGACGATATTCGCCGCAATCTCATCGCCTTGTTTAATACGCGCCGCTATCCTGGGTTTGCATCAGTATCAGGTAATGATCACATCGGAGCACTGCCCCTTTATGGCTTGCCGGAAATGGCTGCAATAAGCGTGGATGACGAGACCGCATGCAATAGTTTTCTAGCGATGATCAAGCGCCAGATTTTGATTTTTGAACCGCGGCTGCGGCAGGTTTATGTCTCGTTGTCTGATACGAAGCGTATTTCTCCAAGATGTCTGGAACTGATAATCGAGGCTGAGCTTTGCTGCACGCCTGAGCTGCAAATATTGGCTTTCCGGTCTGTGATTGATCTTTCATCCCGATATATTCAACTGGAAGAGCACTATGCAGAAAGAGTTTCTGGCGTTTTATCATGATGAGTTGCAGACGTTGCGGCGACGTGCAACCGTGTTTTCCCGCACATATCCGGAAGCGGCAGCGAAGTTGCGATTGGTGGAGGGTCTTGCAGATGACCCCCATGTTGAGCGGTTGATTGAGAGCTTTGCATTTATATCCGCAAGGATCAGACACAAGCTTGAAGATAGTTTTCCTGAATTATCTGCGGGTCTGATTGAGGCGATTTATCCGCATCTTCTGGCGCCGCGTCCCGCGATGAGCCTTGTCAGTTTGGTGCCTTCGCCGGATCTCACAGCAGTACAGCGGGTGCCGCGCGGATTTGAACTTTTAAGCGATGATATAAACGGCGATAAATGCCGTTTTCGCACCACGCAGGCCGTGGACCTCATTCCCGCAAAGATCATTGATGTCCGCTATGAAACGGATAGGGAGGTCCTATCATCATGTCCGTTCGACACAGCACAAAGCGCACTCATAATATCGCTCTCGCCATTAAAGAAGGACGGCCATCTCGGAGCAGCCGGTCTGAAGACCCTTCGCTTTCATCTCTCCGGCACATGGGAACAGGCAAGCCTGCTTTATATGCGCATTCTTGCAAATGCGGTGGGCATGAGCCTTTGCAATACACAGGACACGGAAGAACCGGAATTTCTATCAAGCGATCACATAGTACCGGCAGGCTTCGCAGATGAAGAGGGTTTGTTACAGCCATCCGCTCATTTTCATACCGGTTTGCGGCTGCTGAGTGAATTCTTCGCTCTTAAGCACAAATTTTTGTTCTTCGATATATCCGGCCTTGAAAACTGGCAAAGCAAAAAACTGACGCTGACCATTTATCTCGACCGACAGGATAGTGCACTGAGAAAAAACCTGACTGCCGACAGTATCAGTCTCAATACCACACCGGTGATCAATCTGTTCCAACAGCGTTGCGAGCCTGTGCATGTGAACGGTGAACGGGAACAATATCCTTTTGTGCCAGATTACCGCTTCCGTCAGACTCGTAAATTTCATTCCGTCGATTGTGTGACTGCTGTGAGTGAGAACGGAGCAACGATTCTCTGCCATCCTGCTGGTCATGCAAAGATCTGCAGCGGCAGTAGCAGCCTGGTCTGGCAGATTGTCAGAGATTCCTCGGCCGGTGAAGATGAGGATTGTATGATCGGCTTCAGCGGTAGCGCGCTGGATCGCGGTCAATCATTTGTCGCACAGATTGAGGCGCTTTGTACCAACGGACAATTGCCCAATCAGTTGCCTTACAACAACGGCAGTCTGCAACTTTTGCCGGCAAAGCCGCATAGTATGATTGCTGCAATCCGATGCCTAATGCCCTTCACATCATCGGTGGCAAAACCATTATCCGGTGATCAATTATGGCGGTTTATTGCGCATCTGCGGGTAAATCATCTCTCCATCAGCAATGATACAGGTCAAACTCTGCGCGAAATTCTGCGTCTTTATCAGGCAAATGAGGATGCCGACGGCCAGAAATTTATCGACTCGGTTCAATCTGTTACACCTCGCTCGTCCATGTACCGGCTCAGACAAGGCGGTTTTGCAGCTGCGACCGATTTTGACATCTGCTTCTCCGCCGATACCATATCCCCTGCCGGAATCTTTATCTTCGCTTCCGTCCTCAATCGATTTTTACAGCTTTACACCTCCATCAACAGTTTCAGCCGTGTAACCGCGCGGATGGAGAACCTTGCTGAGCCGGTTGTCCGCTTTCCTTTCTGTCCATCTATTCGGAAGCCGGTATGAGCGGGTCGGTCACCATAAAAGCGACAGCTGAGGAGCGGGAAATTTCCGGTTTTGACACGGCCGTTACCTATCGTCGTCTCAGGCAGCATTTGCCAGACGATGCACTAATGATGCAATTGCAGCTATCGCTGAGTCCGCTACCGGTCAGACTGGTCAAGGACCGGCAGCATGGCAGCCATATTGCCACAACACTCGCCGCCCTGACCGGCGCCACAGGATGTTTGCCGCCTTGTTATGAGGAAACAGCGCTGGCGCAGACTTTGAACAGGAACGATTCTTATGCTGCTTTTATTGCGTTGTTTCAGCGAAATCTGGCCGATCTGCTCGTTGAGGCAAGCGCCAAATACAGTGCGCACCGACAAAGCCGCCGGACCCAACCCGCTCAAAATCCATTCTCGAATGCCATTCTAGCACTTGCCGGATGTGAGCACAGGGATGAGAAAAATGAACCGCAGCTTTTCGCCATGCAGTATGCGGCGTTGTTTGCCGATGACCGGCGCAATGCCGAAAGCCTCAAAGCTATGCTCACAGATATATTCGGCATTCCGATTGAGATTGCTGAATTCCAGCCGCGCTGGCAACCGGTTCCGGAAGATGAACGCAGTTTTCTTAATGGACGTTCCCGGCTTGGCGCGGATAGCTGCATCGGCGCCTCGGCTAGAAATGCAGCTGCCTATTTTCGCGTCATTCTCGGCCCGCTTGACTACTCGCAATTCCGCCGGTTTCTGCCGGACCAGCCTGAAGCACAACAGCTTGCCGACCTGATCAGGTTTTATTGTGGCTTTGGACTCAGCTTCGACGTTCAGCTGGTACTTGAAAAAACTGCAGTGCTTCCAGCCTGCCTCTCCGCAGATTGCCGTCTTGGTTATCACATTTGGCTGGGTGCTACAGACACACATCAATGGCATCGTAGCGATGCGGTATTTGACGAGCGAACGATCTCCAATAACAAATCACGGGATATAACCTATGCATCGTGAGAACAGAGTCATCTGGGGAGAAGGTATGTTTCTGCGTCCCCAACATTTCCAGCAGGCCGACCGCTGGACAGAAAGGATGACGCACCTTCTGCTGCATATGATGCCCGGCTATTTCCGCGGTATTGCCAAATTGGAAATTGATACCGGTGCTCTGACCCGCGGTGAGCTGGCGCTACTGGCGCTGCGCGTTGTCATGCCCGATGGCAGCATGATTGAAGCGCCGATTGACGCAGCCTTGCCTGCACCCTTGCAATTGAAGGAAACCTCTGCGGGTTATTCAGTGTATCTGGCATTGCCTCGCCGTGAAGCGCAGGAACCAGGTATCGCGCGCAGCGATGCTCCCGGACTGCAGACTGGCAAATTTTGTCGTATCCGGACGCAAGAAATTGACGTAGCGGATGCCAATGGTGATATCAGCCCGACGGCACCAGTTGAAATTGGGCAATTTAATCTTCAGTTGGTAAGCGAGCGGACGGATGCCGCTGACACGCGGCTAACCGGCTTGGCAGTTCTTGAAATTGCCCGCGTGCTTGAGGTGAAGCCGGATAAATCCGTGCAACTGGATGAGAATTTTATTCCCTGCTGCCTGAATTGTGCTGCAAGTCCCAACCTTATCAGTGCCATGAAAGAGCTTATCGGGCTTATTGAAAGGCGTGCGGAAGTCCTCGCGCAAAGAATTGGCAGCCCGGCACAACTCAGTCTTTCCGAAACAGCGGATTTTCTGCTTTTGTCAGCGCTCAACCGCACAGAACCACGGCTCAAGCATATGCTGGATCATGCTGCGACAACACCGCCAGCAGAGTTCTTCGAGCTATGTCTTGCCCTGACCGGCGATATAGCTGCACTCACAAGAGTGGAAAAACGCCCTGTCCCGCTGCCGGTTTATGACCATGATGATTTGAACCGGTGTTTTCCGGCATTGCTGCGGATTTTGCGTAATGATTTGGCCTCCATGATTGAAAAGCGCGTCATTTCGATCAATCTCGTGAAAAAACAATTCGGGCTTTATATCGGGAAACTGGGCAATCCGGCATTACTTGAGAATGCCACCTGTATTCTTGCCGTTCGTTCTTCTTTGCCTGAAGAAGACATACGGAGCCGTTTACCATCGCAGATCAAGATCGGCCCGATCGAAGAGATTGTCAAATTGGTGAAACTGGCCATTTTCGGCATCGGCCTGCGGATACTTACCGTCGTTCCGCGCCAGTTACCCTATCAGCCATCTACCGTCTATTTTGAACTGGACCGCAACGCACTGATCTGGGGGGATCTCCTGCATTCCAAAGCCATTGCCCTCCATCTGGCAGCACCCTTTCCTGATATCGAAATGCAGATATGGGTGCTCAAACAATGAATATTGCCGCACAAAACAGACAATCCAGCGAAGTGATGCAGCACGATCCGGTGGCGAGAAAAATACAGAGCAGACCGGTTTACTTCTGTTTTGATCCTGACACTCATCCTGCTCTCGTCGGCCATGCGGCATCTTTGATTAATTTTGCTATTTCTCTCAAATCTACCAAACGAATACATGATCTCGGACGGTTGCATCGTCTCGCCATGCGCATGTTGTCCCATTACCGTCAGACCCTCGGCAAGCTGCAGGTAAAAGATCACGACATTACTGTCGCCCATTACATTTTATGCGCTACCATTGATGATGCGGTCTTAAGTCAGTCATGGCGTGTCAGGGCGGGCTGGGCGGAATATGGTTTGGCCGCATATTTTCACCGCGATGTGAACAGCGGTGATCGTTTTTTTGAAATTCTCAACAAAGCGCTCGCGGCGCAACCGCTTAATAAACCACTCCTGCTTTTGTTCTATTACTGCCTTGCACTGTGCTTTGAAGGAAGGCTGCGTCTACATGGTCATCAGGCGCAAGAAAAAAAACGTATTCTTGACCGGCTTTACCAGCTGCTTGCTACAGATTATGGCAGCCGATTACCGATTGTCGGGCTGAGTGCTGAACAGCTTCCGGCATGTCCGCGCAGGAAACGGCTGCCGGTTCTGCCGGTTCTACTCTCCGTGCTGATCGGTGCAAATGTACTGTCAAGTGTCGCTTTTTATATGTCTATCTTGCCTGCACAGCGCAAGGCGGCTGAGCAGCTCCATGCATTGACGCGCTATCAACTATCCGTTCGTTCTCCCGCCGATGAGCATCCGGATCCAGAACCTGCTCCTGTACAGACTGCTATGGCAGCTCCTCAACTGGATGAAATTCTGGCGACAGAAATTAACGGCAGAGATATTGCCTTGTTCAAACCGGCAGGCGGAACGCCGTTCATACGTATTCTCAAAAATCCGCTTTTTGCCTCCGCCTCGGATAAGATTGCCCCGAATGCGATCGATTTAATTAAACGTATTGCTGAAGCTGTCGCTCTGACCGGCGCGGATGTTACCGTGGTGGGCTATACAGACGGCCAGCCAATTCGTTCGCGCCGGTTTCCCTCCAATCAGGTTCTGTCGCAGGCTCGCGCGCAGGCCATTGCCGGATTATTGCAGCCTGCGATGCCAGACATTGTCATCCGGGCTATCGGCAAGGGTGCCGCTGACCCGGTTGCCGACAATGCAACGCCGGAGGGACGCGCCCTAAATCGCCGTGTTGAGATTTATCTGACGCCCAAGCGGCAAAAATTGGTCATAAACCGTAATGATCTTTAAAATGAAAGATTATAAAAAATACTCCATTTCATATTTATGGATTTGCGTAACTTTCATCTGGGCTAGTCTGATTTCTTCAGCAGTCTGGAGCTGGGGTTCATTGCTGTCTTTTTACGGTTATCATCCGTTGGCAAATAACCTCCACCGCCTCTATGCGCTGGCAGTAATTTTCCTGCTCTGGATGACGGGAATATTATATTATCTGACAGTCAAAAAAAAATCTATTCTCTCAGAAACCGCCGCGGCGGATATTGAACCGACACAGCCCGATATAGCAACCGATACAGATACTGAGCATTTTTTTGCAAAGCATAAAGTCAAACTTGGCAACAAGAAAAAAGGTCTGTTCCTGATTATGCAATTGGGTGAGGCAAATCCATCGCCTCTTATTCCGCAGATTATCCGGCTGGCCCCATGCGGCCAGCTCATTGCTTCCGAATTTGACCGGCGCGGACAAGCGGGATGGGCCGAATTCACCTCTGCCATCTATGCGGAATGCTGTTCAACCATAAGGTCTGCCGATCAGAAATTATCTGCTTTATGGACTGACCTTATCAGTCAATGTGCGCGGCGGATAACGACCCTGCCCGTGAACAGCTTGATCATAACGACCGATTACGCAACAATTACCAATGAGCAGCAATGGCAGAATGTGCAAGCTGCAATCATGGACATGACGAAACAGCTGCACCACAGACTCGGTTATGTTCCCCCGGTCTATTTTCTGCTGAAAGATGCTCAAACAATCAGTGGATTTTCCGAATATTTCCAATCCGTGAGTGATCTACAAAACCACGCTTTGCTGGGGATTACCATTCCGGTGACAGCAAAAATCGACGCGGCGGCATATGAGGCAATGCTCGCCCGAGGATTCAAAACGTTACAAAAAGATATTGAAGCGCAGATTGCGGAAAAGCTGAACCGTTTTTCTGGTCAGCACGAGCCTCATGCTCTATTCTGGTTCCCCGCTCGGTTTGCTGATTTTCTCAACCAATATAAACAACGCCTTGAACAACTGGCTTTATTCTTGTCTGGTATAGGAGGCTTACCGCCACGGGCTGCCGCAATAGCTTGTTGCACGACAGATCATGTCAGATTTCTGAAGAGTTTCCTGTTATATGTTCATAACGATACAGCTACAGCAGAACATATTGCAGCCATACGCCAACGCAGACGAAAAAGACGAACTGGCCTTGTACTTGCTTCTCTGCTGATTATAGGCCTTTCGGCCGGTGTATGGACATATATATTCTGGCAGTCACGGGAATATCTTGCAGCCTTTTCTGCAAAACTGAGCGCTACCGATGCCGCTCTTTCTGATATGAACAAGCATCCTCAAAAGAGCTTTTCTCTCACATCTGTTGTGACCCCGCTGCTCATGACACGACAGCTGATGGATGAACAAAATACCAACCTTCTGCGCAGGATGGCTGTCGGCTCAGACCTCCGCCGCAGCCTGATAGAAACCCACGACCAACTGGCCGATAAATATCTGTTACCGCAAATAGTGCAGCAGCTGGAGACAGAACTGCGTATTACGGGAACGAATTATAGCAGCCGGAATCATCTTTTTGATGCGCTTGCCCTCTATCTGAGTCTTGCCGGACGATTGGTACTTTCGGAGCAGGACCTACAGCAGCTAACTCAAAATGTATTTAAAACATTAGGGCAAGATTATGCGCAAAACGATCAGATGATGCGTGAGATTAAAGACTTGTTCAGAGCAGGTAGAGTTCCGATCAGGCCGGATAACGCCCTAATCGAACAAGCCCAATTACAACTCACTGATCTTTCCCAAGCCAGTCGCGCGCTTTATCTATTGGAACAGTATAGTCAGGCTGCAGGTCTCTCCCCTTGGCAGGCCTCAGAGATTATTGGACCGGATGCGGATGATATAATATCATTTCGCCGTCCAGAAACCAGCCAATACAGAATACCAGGACTTTATACAAAAAGCGGATTTGATACAATTATTATTCCCCGTTTTTCGGATGCTATTCAGAGTGTCATAAAGACGGAGAAAGTCTGGTCAAAAATACGACCGGCAGATCCATCGACGCTGGCACAAGATGTACTCACAACTTATTCTACTCACTTTTATCAACGCTGGACAGAATATCTGCTGAATATTAGCATTAATCCACCGGAGGTTACAGTCGTATCAAATCAACAGGGCATGCAAATACGTGGGACTTACAAAGCCCCTTTGCTTAAATTGCTCAGTAATATTGCGGAGCAAACGGCGCTTATACCGTTTGACACCAAAGTCAGCAGTGATCTGGAGCTGGCAAATAATCGCTCATCGTGGAAAGATAAACTGCCCTTTGCGTCTTTACGGGCTTTTCTTAAGAATAATAAAACCACGGGAACAGAGCTGCCTTTGTCCGATCAGCTATTCTCAATCCTTAGCGGGATTGAAAAACTTCAGGCTCGTCTAGACACTGCAGACAGCACATCCGATGGGAGTGCTGATCTCGAAACCAAGCTGCTTGAGCAGTATCGGCGGTTACAGGAACTCACACCGGAACTCCCTTTCCCACTGCGTCCGTGGATGGAGCAGTTTTCTGAGAATGCGAAACCGACATTGGGCACAGCCATCAAGAAATCACTTGGCAATTTATGGGATAAGCAAAATTATGGCATTTGTAAAATGCTCACAACAAACCGCTACCCGTTTCAGCAAAATACATCAGACGAAATTGCACTGGAAGACTTTACCCGTTTATTCGGGCCTGACGGTATATTCGCACATTTTACCAATGAAGCTTTGCAGCCCTATGTCGATACGAAATCATTGCCTTGGCGATGGCGGAAGAGTTCCGCACGATTTTTGAACAAGGCCAGTCTGGACATGTTTGAAAAGGCTGATCTGATCCGTCGCAGTTTTTTCCAAGCGGATCAGAAAATGCCATCCTTTACTGTAAAAATCAGGGCTCAAAAATTACCGGACAATATTGCCATAGCAATCATGCAGATCGGAGACACATCTGTTAGCGCAAGCGCTCAGCAAAATGATACAGTTTCGGTAAGCGGGCCGGTTTCCAACAATGAGAACTCGTCAAAAGTATTAATCTTTACCGATAAATGGCATGAAATTGCCAGTGCAGACGGCCCCTGGTCGCTGTTTCGGCTGCTTGATCAGGGAAAAGTGACACAAATTACGGACGGGCAATATCGTGTTTCGTTTGCTGCGCAAGGAAAATCTGTGTCTTTCCTACTGGATTTCAGTGCCCTGTATCCTGCCTATAACAAGGCATTGCTGGAAACATTCCGGTGCACAACACTCAATTGAGCATTCTGCGGCAATATTCGTTCGGGCTGTAATTGGCCTGGCTGCCATCAATGGTGATCCGTTCTGATCCGCCGTGTCAGGTCAAAGCCTTTCAGCAAAATTTTGGCGGCATGTAGATCCCGATTCCTACTGAAATAGAGCTCGACAGTCCCGTCGGTGCAGTCGCTTGCATAACGTAAGCTTCGTCTGACATAGCCGGGCCTGGCGGTTTCGGCCTAGGCCATACTGTCCGTAGCTTTGGATCATAAGCTACTGAAATCGCTTAACTTAGTTTTCAGTTCGGTTTTGAGGCTCAAAGTGCGCGGCACAAACCAGCGCTACAATATTTATAGCGCTTTATAGGAATAGGACGTGGCGATCCATTCTGCTAATATTTATATCGCTACTGCTTTGCTTCATGCGGAGCATGTAAGCCTAATTTGATTCAAATAAGGATCGTATTCAATGATTGTTTCATTTCTTGACATTGCACTTGCAGCAGAAGTTGTAGGCGAAAAGCTTTCGTTCAGGCATTCCAGCGATCTTTGTAGCGAGAATAGCTGCGGAACGGCGGCTTGCTCCAGTTGCGGCGGCAGTGGTTGCGGGCAATAGTCTGAGTACCATCTAAAGGTTGTCTGGAATGGCTCTTATAATCACTCCAGACAACCGCAAAATAGGATCGACGCATGAAGTTGATCGAAACGCTCAAGACGCATCAGTATTCTTATTTCACTGAAGGCTTCGAAACCGAAAAATTTGACCTGTCTGAAGCCGAAATTGACGGAAATATAATTACTTTTATTGTAAGTTTTCAGACAATAGATCGTTTTAATTTACCATTCCTTCTGCTTGATCGTGCGACACAAAGCCTTGGCTTTCAGGCTTGTTCATATTTACTTGCTCAGCAAGGACAGATCTTCCGTTTTCTGTTTCTTAAACGCGTGAACTGGCAGTTTCTGCGCCCAATAAGGCCCCATCGGTCTGTCTCAATAGAAGCACAATATAATTGTGCTTTTGAGAATAGCAGGAAAGCACAGTTCTCTTTTTCCGGAACAATCAATGGAAGCAGTGCTGTGTTTGAGATCGAAATCGATGTTTTTTTAAATTAGAACGCGTTTCGATCTGATTGAATCAGATAGGCGTCTAACTGTTTGTTTTTTACGCGCATCTTATCCGAAAACCGTTTCACACCTTTCGGGATGTGCTCTAATTACGGTAGTGTTCACGTGAAAAATTCTCATGAGATTTTTTTCGATCAGGCCTTCTCTACTATATATCAGAGAATACTACTTCAAGAAATTGCAGAAATCAGATCACATGAAACAGATTTGGTTCCTATTGATGTATTGGACGATTTTATTCGGTTATCGTTCATTCCTGTTTTTCGAAGATTGTGGGAACGCACACTGATCCTCGAGCTCAACCACGCTGAAAAAAGAGGCGTGCTTCAAGGGAGAACTGAGGAAGAGCGTTTTGAGTACTTTTCTATAAATGTTTTAACGCAAAACAATCTGGATGCTTTTTATAAAAAATATCCAGGACTACAGTCTCTTTGGCAAGAGCAAGTTAAACTTATCTGTTCAAATGTATTGATCCTTCTTGAGCGCATCGCATCAGATTTTCATGACATTATCTGCGACCTGGGTGGTGATTGTTCTGCACTTAAAGTGAGAAAAATAGCACCTATCGGAGATTATCATCGTGGTTTGCAGTGTGCCGCGCGCATTGATTATCAAACAGATACTGGCTTTTCAGGAAGAGTCTATTACAAACCCCGCAATCTGAATATCGACCAAGGATACGCACAGTTTATCGACTGGTGGAATGGTCGGAGCTCAATCATCCATAAGGCACCGCGGGTAATAAACAAAGGAGATTATGGGTGGATCGAAGCCATCAATCATCTCGAATGTGCGGCAGATAATATCCATGATTATTACCGACGTTATGGGTCGCTTCTTGCGTTTGCGTCAGTTTTTGGGACCACTGATCTTCACATGGAAAATGTCATCGCTCACGGTGATTTTCCGGTTATTGTTGACCTGGAAACCTTGTTTTCATGCACACCCGATATGAAAAAGGATAACCCAAGCTACTATCATTCCTATTCATCCCTGCTTTTGCCCACCCACGCCGTGGAGGATCAGGTTGAGACAAGCCCGCTGAGTGCTTCGCCAGAAACTAAGACTGACCTTGAAACGATGATCAATCCACAGCGGCGAACCAGTTCTCTTCGAATGGAAGCCGCCGTCTTTGTGACAGGTAAAAACGAAATTGAGGTCAAGATCAACGGAAAGCTGATTGACTTTAGAGATTATAAAGAGGACATCATTCGCGGATGCGAGGATAGTCTTAAATTAATAAGTCAAAATAAAGAAGAATTCCTGAAAATTATAAGTAGCATATTTCAGACAGTACGCGTGCGAATTCTTTTCAGAGCTACAGTTGAATACATAAAAATATTATATAATATGGGACATCCCATTTCCTTGCATGGAAATAGCATGCATAAAGATGCTAATGTTTTGTGTGGGGACTATTATGATGAAAGCATTCTCTCATCTGAAATCACACAATTGCTAAATGGCGATGTACCCTATTTTGAAATTGATTTTGGCGGAAACAGAATCATCGACGGCAACGGAGATTTGCTCGATATCCCTATCCACCATTCCCCGCTGCGCAAATTTGAGCATCAACTGGCGCGCAATAGTGTTGATGTTGTTAAGCTAATAACTGATGATATTGAGCATGCATTTTGCGCTTTTAATGTTCGGGTTGGCGCAAATACCAACTCTGCATCGACCGCATCTTCACCAAAATTCGCGCCCTGCGCAGAAGCTGATATTGCATGGTTTAATGAATACGCAAACTATGCAATGGATACAGTAAAAGAGAAATCCTGCAGACACGATCAAATTATCTACTGGCGACAAATCAACGCCATGGAAGATAAAGCTATTCGAGCCGGTATTAGCGAAATAAGTCTTTATGACGGTCTGGCCGGTATAGCATTAGCTTATTATATCATTGGCCGTCGATTGGAACGTGCCGATTTTCGAGCGTTTGCAACGCAAATAGCACAACAAATTTCTCAACAGTTAGCACTTATACCCCATGCTACGCTCGGAGCGTATACTGGTACAGCCGGTACACTGTGGACACTGTGTGAAATTAGCCAGAATAACCCTATCAGGGTCCTGAAAACAGTAGAAGCAGAACTCGCCAAGCTTACTTATGCGCTGGTCGCCACTGATTATCAAAATTACTTTCAAATGGACATCATAAGTGGCGTTGCCGGTACCGTAATGATGTTGATCCGTTTGCACTCACAGTTCAAAGAGTTTCCGCTCGCAGATGCGATCCAGCGCGTTGCTGGTCTTGCCTATCGGGTGTTGAAAGCAAATGCCAACAGTCTGATGCGTGATAATACGTTGATCGGATATGCCCATGGCACGGCAGGGGTTTCGGCAGCGTTGGCAAATTATATGCTTTATTTCGGATGTGCGGATAAAGACGCTTCACATCTCATTGAAACCAATGTGATGTAAGCGGTCAGCCGATGGCGTTAGACTTGAAGTTCCAAGGCATAAGAGCTTCGATTTCGGTTACAGGCCAGCCTT
>NZ_JBHEEO010000032.1:0-36243 GCF_041929965.1 Brucella oryzae
ATCTGATGTCTGCATCGCCAAAATTTACGCCCAAACCGTCAGGCAGGCAACTGTAGCCCAGTTAACGTGACAACACCGACGCCCCTGCTCCTAATCTCGCGAACCGGCGTACCCGGTCCGCGAGCTGACGTAACCGCACGAACGGCAATACCCCGGTCGACCATCATCCCGACGATGGCTTTGCCCGCACAAACCTCTGTTCGTGACCTCAGCGTAGTTCAGGCAGTATATAACTACCGCGATGCAATTCGGGCGAGACAATCAATGGCGATAGATTCCGGTATGGATGACACCATCCACACCGCACCATGCGCGATACATTCCCGGACTGTTGAAGGGCAGGCAGATATTGCCCTTTGCATCCACGGCCACAAGCCCGCCTGAACCGCCGATTTCACCCAGTTCGGTCACGACACCACCTGCCGCATTTTGCAAGTCCTGTCCTGCCCAGCGCATACGTGCATCGATCTCGTGTCCAACAGCCCAACGAATGAAATATTCTCCATGTCCGGTTGCCGAAATGGCCGCAGTGGTATCGTCAGCCCAGGTTCCGGCGCCAATAACGGGACTATCACCGACGCGACCGGGCGTCTTTGCCGTCATGCCGCCTGTGGAGGTCGCTGCCGCGAGGTGACCGAACCGATCGAGCGCCACCGCCCCGACAGTTCCATGCTTGCGAGCAGGATCGCCGTCATCCGGAAGCCCCTCTTTACGACGCTTCATTTCAGCCTTGAGGGCGTTGAGCCGATGTTCGGTACCGAACCATTCCGGAGTTTGTAATTCAAGACCGACATTTTCACAGAAGCGTTTGGCGCCATCACCGGCCAGAAATACATGCTCGGTCGTTTCCATCACTGCGCGCGCGGCAAGTATCGGGTGGCGTGGACCGCAAATTCCTGAAATCGAGCCGCATTCACGTGTCGATCCATTCATAATGGCCGCATCCATTTCGTGGGTGCTGTCGGTGGTAAAAACCGCGCCACGTCCCGCGTTGAACAACGGGTCATCTTCCAATGCCATAACCGAAGCCGTTACGGCATCGAGCGATGTGCCACCCTCGCGCAGAATATTCAGTCCCGCCTCGAGACAGAAGCGCAGGGCAACATGATAGGCAGCCTCGCGCTCCGGCGTCATGTTGGATTTCAGTATCGTTCCCGCACCGCCATGCAGCGCGATAACCGGCATCGTTTCAGACATTCTGACCTCAATCTGGAAGGAGTTCTGCTTTATTCAATCGCGTCAGCGCAACGCGAAGCTCATGGCGGCAAGTGCCGTCATCCAGCCAACCACCTCCGCCATCGTCACACAATCGAACCCCACGGTGACGGCATCAACCCGTCTGGCCGGGGGGAGTATTGCCATTTGATCTGCGAGTGCCGCATTGCTCATCAAGAATTCCGTCTTGTATGGCCCATTCAGCCGGAATGCTTTTTTACTACCAGCTTCGCGGACTGCACGTATCGCCCCCTCCCTCAGCATAGCGCGCGCCCGCTGGACGGATACCTGACGTGCAGCCCGGTGACCGAAAGATTGTTTGACAACGATAAATTCAGCATCCGGGAAAAATCCAATATTTTCGTCCCTCGTGCAATCGTCGCCGGAAACCAGACCAACTGGAACGCCAAGCTCTCCGGCATAAGCACCGTAAATACCCGGCTCCCCGTAAGGCAGGTTGTTGATACGGACTTCCCGGAATGCAAAACCGTTTGTGGTGTGGGCAAGTACCCCACCCTTGCCGGCCATGGAATGATGCCCGACCATAAGGAACAAATCGAATTCAGCCGTCAAACCGCAGGCCATGTTCATCGGCTTGGGCTTGCCTAGAAGCAAATCGGCTGCCGGATGCAGCAGAGATGGCAGAATATTTGTCATTGGCCCGTGAGAGTCGTTGACAAGGATTTCGGTTGCGCCCGCTTCTACCAACCCCTCGACTACGGCGTTGACTTCTTCGGTCATGAGAATGCGCGCTTTCTCATATTCCACATGACCAGCCTGCCCTTGAGCCGGAGCAACAACACCTGCAACTCCCTCAATATCGGCGGAGATATAAACTCGCATAACAACCGCTCCTCAGTCGGATCGTAGCTTCGGATCGAGCGCATCGCGCAAGCCATCGCCAAAAAGATTGAAGCCCAGCACGGTGACAAATATTGCGATGCCGGGGAATAACGTCAAATGATCGGCCACTCCCATATAGGTCCGGCCATCAGCCAGCATGGCGCCCCATTCGGGGCTTGGCGGTTGCGCGCCGAGGCCGATGAAAGATAAGGCAGCAGCGGTCAGAATGGAGGTGCCTATACGCATCGAAAAATAGACAATGACGTTTGGCAGGGTACCAGGCAAGATATGACGAAGCATGATAACGCGATCAGCTACGCCGATCGCCCGCGATGCATCGACATAAACAGTGCGCTTCAACTGCAACGTGGTGCCGCGAGCAAGTCGGGCGAAAACCGGAATAGAGAAGATCGCGACTGCGTAGATCACATTGGTAATGCCGGGTCCGAGCACCGCGATCACAGCGATTGCAAGCAGAATGCCAGGGAAAGCAAGCAGCAGATCGCACAATCGCATGATAACCGAATCCACCCAACCACCGTAAAACCCGGAAACGATACCAAGCGTGACGCCGAAAAGCGCGCCCAGCGTCACCGACAGAAAGCCCACCGCGAGCGAAATGCGCGCACCCCAGATAATGCGGCTGAATATGTCACGCCCATAGGCATCCGTTCCCGCCCAATGCCCGGCACTCGGGCCCTGGAGAACGGCATTATAGTCCGGCGTGCTCGGATCATAAGGTGCAAGCACTGGAGCCAGAATTGCCGCCAGCACCAAAGCAATGATGAAGACAAACGCCACCAGGGCTACCTTCTGCTTTTTGAACCGCCGCCAGAATTCGGCCAATGGTCTGCGCATTTTCTGGGCTGGGTCCACCAATACGGTTGTCGTACTCATTTGTAGCGGATCTCCGGGTTTGCAAAGGCATAAAGAACGTCAACCAGCAGATTGATAAAGATGAACTGTAGTGAGAACAGCAGGATCAATGCCTGAATGACAGGGTAATCCCGATAGGAAACGGAATCGACCAGCAGTCTTCCTACACCTGGCCAGGAGAACACGCTTTCGACCACTATCGATCCACCAAGCAGAAAACCGAATTGCAGACCAACCATTGTGATAATGGGGATCAATGCGTTGCGTAGCGCATGTTTCCATACGACCCTTCGCTCCGGCACGCCTTTGGCGCGTGCTGTGCGAACATAGTCCTCCCGCGCAATTTCAATAAATGCTGAGCGGGTAAAACGCGCCATAACAGCTGCAACCCCCACCCCAAGCGTGAACGAAGGCATCACATAATGCTGCCAAGTACCGTAGCCGCCGGTCGGAAACCAGCCAAGTTTCACCGAGAAAATATTGATTAGCAACAGGCCCAGCCAGAATGGCGGGAATGAAATGCCGGATACCGCTATGATCATTCCAGCGTAGTCAGGCCATTTACCGCGTTTTACAGCAGAAATCACGCCGATCAGCAAACCGAGAAGTGAAGACCAGAGCATTGCAAATACAGTGAGCCAGACTGTAGGCATCAGACGTTCGCCGATCTCCTCGGTGACCATTCGTCGCGTCTTAAGCGAAACACCGAAATCGCCGTGAACCGCACGCGTCAAATAGCGTGTGAATTGCTCTGGCAACGGTTTATCCAACCCAAGCGACGAACGAACTGCAGCAATATCTTGCGGGCTGGCGTCGGGGCCCGCTACAAGGCGGGCGGGATCACCTGGCAGCATGTGCACAAAGGCGAAAACGCAAACCATCACGAGCACGATGACAGGTACGGTAGCGACAAGCCGTTTGATGAGATAGGAAAACATAAATTCCCTTTCGGAAAGGTAGCGCCGGCCCCGAAAGGCCAGCGCTCTTTTCACGAGCTGTTAGTCAGCGAATGCCGCTTCTTCGAGCAGGAAACCACGATCCGGAAGCATATAGACGCCGGAAAGTGACTTGGTCTTGGCCGACAGGTTCTGGTTCACACCGAGGAAGATCCAGGGTGCGCCTTCCCAGGCGGCCTTTTGTGCTTCCGCATAGAATTCTGCCCGCTTGGCCGGATCAGCCGTGCTGATTGCACCTTCGATTGCAGCATCGACCTTTGCGTCCTTGAAGTAAGCAACGTTGAACATTGCTGGCGGAAAGCTCTGGCCATAAAGCAGTGGTCGAATACCCCAATCGGCATCGCCCGTCGATGCAGACCAGCCGCCATAATACATCTGTACGGCAGCATCTTCCGGCTTCTCGACAGACCAGATTTTCTGCGCAGCAACGCCAGCCTCAAGCGGCATTACGTTCACTTTCACGTTGATCTGTGCCAGTTGCTGCTGGATGAACTGAACCGCACGTATGGATTCCGTATTGGAGTTTGCCCAGATTTCCGTTTCGAAACCACTCTCCAGGCCTGCTTCCTTCATCAAATCTTTGGCCTTGTCGAGATTGTACTCGTAGTTGCCAACCGGCACATGGAATGCAAGGTTCTTGGGAATGATCGAATCTGCCGGCTCGCAAAGGTCGTTATAGACGATCTTGCAATAGGCTTTTTTGTCTACGGCGTAATTGAGCGCGTGTCGGACGCGAACGTCATCGAAAGGCTTTTTCAGATTATTGAGAGAGACGTACCACTCGACGATAGAAGGGTCTTTATCGACCTCGACATTCGGGTTCTTTTCGGCGACCTGCATCAGTTCAGGAGGGAAAGAAGGGATGAACTGGGCTTCACCCGTCTGGAGCATTGCAAAGCGCGCACCGGATTCCGGCACTGAACGAACCGTCACGCCATCGATCTTGGGAAGCCCTTCTTTCCAGTAGTTGTCATTTTTCACGACTTCAAGCGTATCTGCCGACCAGTTTTTGAACTTGAACGGGCCGGTTCCGACCGGATTGCGTCCGATCTCCTTGCCGTATTTTTCAAGCGCCGCCGGTGAAATGATCATGGCACCTGGATGAGCAAGCGAGGCGATCATCGCGCCAAACGGTTCCTTGAGGATCAATTTGACGGTAGCATCGTCAACAACCTGCACTTCCTTGACCATTGAGACCAGGCTGCGGCGCGAAAGCTTGTTGTCCGGGTTGGCAAGACGTTCGATATTGGCCTTAACTGCTTCAGCATTGAAATCCGTGCCGTCGTGGAACTTGATACCTTTGCGAATCTTGATGGTAAATTCGGTCGCATCGCCATTGGCCTCATAGCTTTCAGCCAGTAGAGGAATGAGCTTCATATCCTTGTCGAAGCCAAAAAGACCCTGATAGATAAGACGAAGCGAGGTCTGCGACAGCGTGTCATTGATGTTCGTTGGATCAAGACCTGTCAGGTTATTTGGTACCGCAACGGTAAGGGATTTCGCCCAGACCGTCGCGCCCGGGAGCATTATCGCGGCGGCCAACGCCGACGACAACAGCAAGTTCTTCAGTTTCATTGTCAACTCCTTCCTAAGACCAATGAAAATCGCCGATGGGATGGCGTGCTACGAAATGGCCAGGCTCCACCTCGATAAGAGGGCTGACGACCGGCATGTCGTCCGGTGAACGCACCGGGCTTGGGATTTCCCCCTCGATAAGCGGGCGACTGCGCTCACGCCGCTGGGGATCGGCAATTGGAACCGCAGAGAGAAGCCGTCGCGTATAGGGATGTTGTGGATTCTCGAAAATCTGGCGCCGCGGACCAATTTCAACGACCTGCCCAAGATACATCACCGCCACACGATGGGATATCCGCTCAACAACCGCCATGTCGTGACTGATGAATATGTAGGAAAGTCCACGTTTTTCCTGCAGTTCCATCATCAGATTAATGACCTGTGCCTGAATGGAGACATCAAGCGCGGCAACCGCCTCGTCGGTAATGAGAATATCGGGATCTCCCGCGAGAGCACGCGCTATACAGATACGCTGACGTTGCCCCCCCGAAAACTGATGCGGATAACGATGCGCATGCTCTGGCTGCAGACCCACGTCCCGAAGCAATTCCACTACACGCTCCTGGATTTCCCCCCCTTTTGCGAGCCCGTGGGTGATTAGCGGCTCCGCAATTGAAAAGCCCACAGTCAGCCGCGGATCGAGGGATGCGAAAGGGTCCTGAAAGACGTATTGGATCTTGCGGCGAATGGATTGCTTTTCCGCTCTTCCAAGTTTGAAAATATCCTTGCCATTATAGAAGACCGCTCCGGAAGTGACTTCCTGAAGCATCATTATTGTGCGTCCGGTCGTTGACTTGCCACAACCCGATTCACCGACCAGCGCCAGTGTTTCACCCTGGTGCAAACTGAAACTGACCTGTTCCACAGCATGCACGCGACCAGTGAGTTTCGAGAAGAGCCCGTTCCTGATATCGAACCGCGTCACCAGATCACGCACCTGCAATACCGGCTCAGGTGATTTGATCGTGTCTTGCGGAGGATACTCGGCAAAACTGTCCGAGCCGCTGTCATCGGCTTTCAATAGAGGAAAACGACGCGGAAGGTTTTCACCGTTAAGAGCTCCAAGACGTGGCACTGCGGCAAGCAACGCGCGGGTATAACGGTGTTGCGGCGCAGCAAAAATGGTTTCTACGGTGCCTTCTTCCACTTTCTCGCCGCCACGCATAACAAGCACCTTGTCTGCAACTTCCGCCACAACGCCCATATCGTGAGTGATGAAGAGTACGGCCATGCCCATCTCTTCCTGAAGCAAACGGATGAGACGCAGAATCTGCGCCTGAATGGTGACGTCCAGAGCCGTGGTTGGCTCATCGGCAATCAGCAGACGCGGTCGGCAAGAAAGAGCCATGGCAATCATGACACGCTGACGCATGCCACCCGACAACTGGTGCGGATGACGGTCAAGTATGCGCCTGGCATCGGGAATACGGACCTTTTCCAACATGTGCAGTGCTTCAGCCCGTGCTTCAGCAGAAGAACACTTCTGATGCAAACGCACCGCTTCGGCAATCTGCTCGCCAACAGTAAAAACCGGGTTGAGAGAGGTCATTGGCTCCTGGAAAATCATCGCTATATCGTTGCCGCGAATACCTTCCATCTCATCAAGCGCAAACCTGGTAAGGTCGTGTGTAACTCCATCGCGGTTGGTAAATTCAATAGCGCCTTCCGTAATCTTGCCGCCACCGAATTCCACAAGACGCATGATCGCAAGAGACGTGACAGATTTACCGGATCCGGATTCACCCACAACTGCCAGCGTTTCACCCGGTTTGATCTCGAACGATAGATTCCTGACCGCACGAAACGTGCCATCATCGCCCTTGAAATCAACACTGACATTTTCAACGCGTACGATCGGTGCGTCTTCGGGGTTACTCGGCTTCACTGTCATCCGTGGTCCTCGATTTGGACTGCGGCTGATCTTCATCCTCCGCATAAAGATAGGGCATGAGAGAGCGCGTTACGGAAACGGCATCCGAGACGCTCTGGTGATGTGCCGTCAGCACGGCAATGATCGCTTCGAAGGCAGCGAGTGCACCAATCGTCGAACTATGCAGAACGGGGTGGCTCGCGGGTACGAATATCTGCTCATGGCTGAGTGAACACAGCGGCGAGGCAGGGCCATCCGTTACGGCAATGCAATGGGCTCCCCGGCCTCGCGCAAGCTTCAGAAAATCAAGGGTCGCCTGTGAGTAGCGTGGCAAGGCCATCGCTATCACAAGATCTCCAGGCCCCAGCCGGAGCACTTTCTGGGCAACACGTTCGAGCCCGCCGGCACCGTTCAGCACGAGCTGTGACCGGGTAAAAAGGATTGATTTATCAGCAAGATATTGCAGCATGTTCGCGCTGACGCCAAAACCGAGAAAGGCAACACGCGGCGCATTCATCATCTGGGCCGCAATGTCCTCCCACACGGTACTCCCGGCTTCCCTCATGACCTGCTGCAAGCATTCTGCAGCACTCTGGAAGGAACCCTCCGCAATCTTTCCAGGCGGGATGTGACGGGCGCGGTCGACATTCTCCACTGGGCGCAGCAATGACTGGTAGCCTTGTACCGCGAATCCTCTGAAATCTGTAAAGCTCCCCAATCCCAGTGCCCGCACGAACCGGGTAATCGTTGCAGATGAGGTAGAGGTTGCTTGTGCAAGCTCCTCTATACCCATCGTCGCGACCGCGAATGGATTGGCGAGCACAAAATCTGCGATCTTTTGCTGGTTTGGGGTGAGACTGCCTCGGCAGGACCCAATCAATGTGGACAGATTCACGTTGTTCCCGTTTACTTTTTATCTTTATGAAAAGTCATTTATCATAATTTTACCGATTTGAAAATAATTTTCACATTAGTTCACAGGGTGTTGTCACGTTAACTGGGCTACAGTTGCCTGCCTGACGGTTTGGGCGTAAATTTTGGCGATGCAGACATCAGATATCATCTTCAAGCGTCACCGTTTTCCGCCACAGATTATTGCTCATGCGGTGTGGCTTTATCTGCGGTTCAACCTTAGTCTGCGTGAAGTTGAGGAAATGCTGCTTGAGCGTAGAATCGACGTATCATACGAGACAGTTCGTCGTTGGATCGCCAAGTTCGGCCCCCAGATCACACGCAACTTGCGGCGGCGTCAGGCGCGCCCCGGCGATATTTGGTATTTGGACGAAGTGGTCGTCAAATGCGCTGGAGAAAAATTCTGGCTTTGGCGTGCGGTTGATCAACATGGCTCCGTTCTCGAAGAAATCTTGCAGAAGCGGCGTGATAAAAGGGCGGCAAAGCGACTGCTCGTGGCGTTAATGAAGCGCTATGGCTTTGCTCCCAAACGGATCATCACCGATAAGCTCCGCTCCTACGGTGCAGCAAAGGCAGAAGTGGCACCCGGCCTTGGCCATTGGTCGCACAAGGGCCTCAATAATCGGGCTGAAAATAGCCATCTGCCGTTTAGGAAACGGGAGCGAACCATGCAAGGTCATCGGTCACCTGGAGCGTTGCAACGGTTCGTCTCCACGCACTCAGCGACCCGCAATTGTTTCTCTGTTCCATCTCGTCGCCGAGCCGCACACACAATTCGCTACCATCGCCTCGAAGCTTTCGATGCATGGAAAATTGCGGCCTGTTTCGCATGAATATCTACGAGCCCCTGGTCTTTCCGGCCAGAGAAACTTAACGTGACAACACCGCCATTCGGCATCAAAATGCCGATTGGTCTTACGACCGGGCTATTAGGGGGACTTTATCTCCTCTGGGTTCTTGCTTGCCAAAAAAAGTGATTAGTTCTAGTTGAGAAGCACCGTAAATCAGCGAAACAGATGGCTCACGCCAGGACCTTGGCGACGCTGAGCGGCTCGACTGTCTCGTGAGAATTACGCGCAGCGCCGGCCCAGCTTCAACAGAGATGGACCAGCACCCGATGCTGTTTAGTAATCGGTGATCTTTTTCATGTAGCGGCGACCATCCAGCATGACCTGCTCACGCTTCGCCGCCAGTTTGTAGGCAAATTTCCAAAGCGCATCGAAGAAAATCAACGGCACGAAATATCCCTTGAAAGTGTCATCTATGTCAGCGAGATCGAGTTTCGCTGCATCCAGCACCAATATATTGTCCGGCTCGCCGAAACGGTACAGGAAATCCCGGCCACGCTCGGCCAGCGCACGCGTTTCATCGAGTCCAATCATGACGACGAAGCAGGCATTTTTATCGACGACTTCGAATGGGCCATGGAAGAACTCATTGGCGTGGATAGCTTGCGAGTTGATCCACAGCATTTCCATGAGCACGCAGATGGAGAATGAATAGGCTGCGCCATAAACCGGACCGCTAGCCATGGTGTACACGACTTTTTCGCGGCCGTAGCGCTCTGCATATCTGGTAAAGGTTTCATCAAAATGCTGCTGACCGCGTTCAATGGCCGGTTGCAGTGCCGGCAGGCTTTCCAGCAGTTTGGGCAGCAGGCTGGTCTTGTCGCGTAAATCGACAATGCCCGCCAGCAACATGTAAAGCACGCTGTAATTGCTGTCGGCACCATCGATCGGAATGCCGGTGGTGTAGGACGCCTGGTATTGCAGCACGTGGTCGGCGGCGGCGGCGAGCGGCGATTGCGGATCCAGCGTCAGGGAGATCACGCAGGCGCCCCGGCGACGGGCATGTTCTGCCGCCCGCACCGTTTCCTTGGTGGTGCCCGTCTGGGAGCACAGAATTACAATGGCATCGCTGTTGAGGCGACGCGGGTCGCGTGTGACGAACTCCTCGCCATTATAGACATCAGAGGTCAGCAGTCCCGAATGGCGATCCAGAAAATACTTGCCCGGATGCATGATTGACAGCGATCCGCCGCAGGCAACCAGAAACACATGCGAAAAATCCCGCTGCGCAAGCGCATTCAGGGTTTCAGCAATATCGGTAGGAAGTTGTTTGGGCATTCTATTCCTCTTTTCAGCGTCTTGAAGAGCCTGGCTGCGCCGATCGGCAGCCGTTCCGGTCCAGTGCAACATTTCCCGGTACCAACCCCGCGATACATTGACAGTTCTACTTTAGTGTGCGAACGTTCTCACATCTTGTCAATTGGGAAAATAAGAATGATCAAAATCGCGGCGATGGGCGATAATGTCGTCGATTGTTACATTTCGCGTCGGGAAATGTTTCCGGGCGGTAACTGTGTCAATGTCGCTATCCATATGAGCCGTTTTGGGGCCGAGGCGGCCTATATCGGCGTGGTTGCCGCAGATGCGGCCGGAAGGGTCATTCAGGCCGCACTGCGCGACGAGGACGTCGATACTTCGCATCTGCGCATGGAGGCCACAGGCAAGACGGCCTATTGCATCATTGGTCATCGCGGTAACAATGATCGCTATTTCATCCGCTTTGATCTCGGAGTGTCGATGTTTGAGCCGAGCGCCGCCGATATTCAGTTTGCGCGCCGGTTCGATGCCGTCCATATCGGTCAGTCGAGCGGCCTTGACGGTTGGCTGGATGCCATTGCGCCGCAACGTCTGTCCTATGATTTCTCCACCCGTCGCGACGTGGAACACTATCGACGCATCGGCCCGAAATGCTTTCTAGCCGCTGTTTCGGGCGGCGAGCTTTCGCCGGACGAGGTTACGGCGACCATTGCCTGCCTGCGCGAGAGCGGCGCGGATTGGGTGCTGATCACCCGCGGCACCAAGGGCGCAGTTCTTGCCGGTGCGCAAGGGGTTTTCCATGCCGAAGCAACACCGATTGTGGCGGTTGACACGTTAGGCGCTGGTGACAGTTTCATCGCCCGCACCCTTTATGGCCTGGTGAAAGGCGAGGCGCCCGCAACATTGCTACAGGCGGCGTCACGCGTTGCTGCGGCGACATGTGGCCAATATGGTGGTACAGGTCATGCCGCGCCGATTGATCTCGGCGAGCCTATAGCCGAGTTGCAGGATTGAGCTCGCTGCGCGTGTCTTTTTGAGGTTAAGACCGGCCAGATCAACCGGGATGGCGGGCGAGCGAACAACGGGGCTGCCATTCGGCATGCAGCACGATATCCTGCTGCGCCCGATCGGCGCTATCGAGCCGCTCCAGGACCAGACGAGCCGCGGCTTCGCCAACCTCGAGCAGCGGCTGCCGGATTGCCGTCAGTTTAGGGGTAAAGAACGACATCCAGTCCAGATCGTCGAAGCAGACCACGGACAGTTGCTGCGGAATGGAAATATCGAGTTCGCTGATTGCCAGCATGGCGCCGGCTGACATCAATCCATCGGTGGTAAACAGCGCTGAAGGCGGGGTTTCCCGGGTCAGCAACGCGATGGCGTGCTGGCGGGCAATATCGATCGAATAGCTGCCCACCTGGGCAACGAGGCTCGGATCAAAGGCGATCCCGGCTTCCTCATGCGCTTCGATATAGCCGAGCAGACGTTGCCAGCTCGGATAAAGCGATGAAATATCGATTTTCTTGTGCTGGCGGTCGTGAAGAAATGCGTTGAGATTCTTGTAGCGGCCATGCTCGAGTTCCGCCAGTACGCCAATCCGACTATGGCCGTCGAGAATCATTTGGGTCACTGCGGCGTGGGCGGCCTGGCGGCCATTGACGGTCACCGAATCCGCCTTCAATCCCTTCACGCGGCGATCGATCTGAACCACCGGACAGCCGCTGGCAACGACATCGTGCAAGTGCTGCGCCTTGAGAATATCACAGGGCGCAATGATGATGCCGTCGGCCTGCTTTTCGCGCAGAAGATCCACTGCCTCCAGCTCACGATCGATCGATTCATCGCTGTTGGTGACGATCAAGCCAAAGCCGCGCGCACGAACCACATCGGAAATACCGCGCAGAATACTGGCGTAAAACGGGCTTTGCATGTCGCCCGCGACAACGCCTATGGTCTTGCTGCGCCCGGTGATAAGACTGCGTGCCAGCAGATTGGGGCGATAGCCCAGCATATCAGCGGATTTCTTCACCTTGTCGCGGATTTCTTCGCTGGTATAGCCATAGCCGCCCAATACACGTCCGGCGGTCGCGGTGCTGACGCCGGCCAGGCGCGCCACATCGGCAATGGTCGTCTTGTCGGCGCGTCGTTCACTCATGTCTGCGCGTTCCTTCCAAGCAGTTTCACGCTGCTCAATACCTGTACCGTTTCATAGGCGATGATGGGCCTGATCTCAACTTTCAACTTGACGGATGCGATCAATCAATGGCTATATTGTGAGAACGTTCGCATATCATTTTCAGCAACGCAAGTAGAAGACGAGCCTCGCACGGGGATAAAGTTCCAATCAAAGGGGAGATAAATGACCAATCGTCGCAAAACCGCATCCCGGCGCATGATGGTAGCGCTGGCGGCGCTGGCCACGGCCGCCAGCATCACCTCGGGGCATGCCGCACCGATCAAGGCACTACAGGACGCTGTGCCGGAGAATTACAGGAAGGGCGTCAAGATTGCTGCCTTCAATGACTGGCCACCGGACGAGTTTGTCGAAGACGGCGTCCTGAAAGGCTGGAGCATCGACATGGCCAAAGCCATATCGGAACGCATTGGCGTACCATTCGAATTTACCGCAACCAGTTTCGACGCCATCATTCCGGGCCTGGCCAGCAAGCGTTTTGACGCCGGATTTTCTTCCTTCGGTGTGACGCCGGAACGGCTTGATTCGCTTGATTTCATTCCTCAGCGCAAGGAAGGCACCGCCTATGCCTTCTTGAAAGGCAAGGATTTTTCCATCAAGTCGGAAAAAGATCTGTGCGGCCATAGCGTTGCAGTGATGACAGGTGCCTGGGACTACCAATATCTGAAGGAAAAGAGCGCGGAATTGTGCGAATCCGCCGGTGAGAAGCCGATTAACCTGCAGCAATTCACCACCCAGAACGCCGCCGAACTGGCTGTGTCCTCGGGGCGTGTTGAGATGGTGGCGGCCGGATCGGCAAAAATGCACTATATGGCCAAGATTACGGGGCGCTTCAGCGTATCTGAACTGGTCAGCAATCCGGTCTTCAACGGCATTGGCGTGCGCAAGGGTGATGCGCTTGGGCCAGTTTTCCGTGATGCCATCCAGTCCATGATCGATGACGGCTCCTACAAGGAAATCATGGCAAAGTGGGGCGTTGATGGCGCCGGCACCCTGGAAAAGGCGGTTCTGGTTACTAAGGACAATCCGGAGCCAAAATAGTCAGGGCCGATTGAAGGAGAACGCCCGTCAGCCGGCGGCGGTGCGAATACAGCCGCGGTCCATTGCGCAAGGGCCGGCCCGGAACACGGGCCGGCGGGTTTGGTAAGTTCGAATACGAATTTCGCTAAACACGATACGGTAGTCTGGAGTAAATCATGGCAAGAACAGCAAAGACGGTCGCGCACCGGCCGGATATACATAATGTCAAACCGATACCCGTGCGCCATCCGTCTCGATGGATCACCGGCGCCGTGCTCATTCTGATCGCATTGAGTTTTGTCAATATGCTGGCGACCAATGAGAACCTGCAATGGAACATTGTTGTGCGCTACATGTTTCATCCCGACATTCTCGCTGGCTTGGCGCGCACGCTGTTCCTGACTTTTGCCGCAATGATCTTCGGTTTTGCAATCGGCATCATACTGGCCGTGATGCGCCTTTCGGCCAATCCGGTGCTGCAGTGGGCAAGCTGGCTGTGGATATGGTTCTTTCGCGGCGTTCCACCCCTGGTTCAGCTGATTTTCTGGTACAATCTGGCGCTTCTGGTTCCCAATCTGACCATTGGCATTCCGTTCGGGCCGACCTTGTCGTCCTGGGACATGAACACGCTGATCACGCCGATGAGTGCAGCACTGCTTGGCCTGTCCTTTACAGAAAGCGCCTATGCCGCCGAAACCATCCGCGCTGGCATCCAGGCGATCAATCCGGGCCAGACCGAGGCCGCCGCGACACTTGGCATGACGCGGTTTCAGATCATGAAGCGCATCGTGCTGCCGCAGGCAATCCGTATTATCATTCCGCCGATCGGCAATGACACCATTTCAATGCTGAAATTCACGTCGCTGGTCAGCGTGCTTGCCTTGCCCGATCTGCTCTATTCGGCGCAAATGATTTATTCGCGCACATATCAGACCATTCCGCTGCTGATCGTGGCTACGATCTGGTATCTCATCCTGTCAACCGCCCTGACAATCATCGAACACCATATCGAGAACCACCTGAAATCCCGACAAATCACCCATTCCCGATCATTCCTGTCTAGACTACTGCCCTTCAAATTTGCGCTTGGATACCAAAAATGAATGGAACGTCCGTGAGTGTACCACTGCTCCAGGTGGAAAGACTGACCAAATCTTTTGGCAATCACCGGGTGCTCGACAGCATCGACATGACGGTGGAAAAGGGTGACGTGACCTGCATTGTCGGCCCATCCGGCTCCGGCAAAAGCACATTGCTGCGCTGCCTGAACTATCTCGAAGTGCCGGATTCCGGCGCTGTGTTGCTGGAAGGCGAACCGATCGGCATGCGTTGGCAGGGTGAGCGGCTCTATACGATGTCCTTCAACGAACTGGCATGCCAGCGCCAGAAAATGGGCATGGTGTTCCAGGGCTTCCATCTCTTCCCCCACAAGACCGTGGTGGAAAACATCATTGAGGCGCCAATGATCGTACGCAAGATCAGCCGTCAGTCGGCCATTGCCGCGGCGATGATGTTGCTGGAAAAAGTCGGCCTTACCGAGCGTGCCAATTATTATCCAGACCAACTCTCCGGTGGGCAGCAGCAACGCGTGGCGATTGCCCGTTCATTGGCGATGCAGCCTCGGCTGATGCTTTTTGATGAACCCACATCAGCTCTTGATCCGGAACTGGTCGGTGAGGTTCTGGCGGTGATGCGCCAGTTGGCCGAAGATGGCGTGACCATGATTGTCGTCACGCATGAAATGAACTTCGCCCGCGAAGTCGCCGACCATCTGATTTTCATGGATGGTGGCGTGATTGTTGAATCCGGCCCGCCTAAAAAGGTGATGGGCAATCCACAACATCCGCGCACCAAAAGTTTTCTGACGCGCGTGGCCTGACAGGAACGAATGATGATAACTCTCAATGCACATCAAACCGATGCTGCGCTCGATTATCCAGGATTGATCGAAGCCTTGCGTCAAGCGCATGCGAGCGGCAAACGACCCCAAAGCGACACTACCGTGCTTCAGGATCGGAAAAGCGCAGACAACCAGTTTGTGTCCCTGGTAGCTTGGCTCGAAGGGGAGGCGGTTGCCGTCAAGCTGGTCGGTGTTTTCCCTGCGAATGTCAAACTTCCTGTGGCCCAACCTTCGATCCAAGGCACGGTAACGCTGTTCAGCGGTCAGACCGGCGAAGCACTCATGGTCTGTGATGGCGCCATTGAAACCTTCAAGAAGACGGCGGCAGATTCGGCACTTGGCGCCAGCCTGTTGGCGCGCAAGGACGCCCGTACCTTGCTGGTGGTTGGTGCCGGGGGGCTAGCGCCCCATGTGGTGCAGGCTCATTGCGCCAGCCGACCGTCGATCGATCAAGTCTTTATCTGGAACCGCAACTTCGACAGGGCGGAAAAACTTGCCAGCCGACTTGACATTGCTGGCGTCGACATCGTTGCCGTGGAGAATCTCGATAACACAGTATCGATGGCGGACATCATATCGTGTGTCACCATGTCGACCAATCCGCTGGTTAAGGGAAAACTCCTCAAAGAGGGCGCTCATGTCGATCTGATCGGTGCCTATATGCCGGACATGCGTGAAGCCGATGATAACGTGTTCCGTCGTGCCGGACGGGTATTTGTTGATACGCGCCATTGCTGTGATGGTTCGGGCGAACTCGGAATTCCGCTCGCCACTGGACTGATCAAGCATGAGCAGATCGAAGCTGATTTGATTGAGCTATGTCAGTCAAAACATCCGGGCCGCAGCGATGATCGCCAGATCACGGTCTACAAGAATGTCGGTGGCGGGCATCTCGATCTGTTTACTGCCCAATATCTGTACAGCACTTTTTAGAGGCGGCGGGGCCACGTTTAACACACACGATATTGAACACCGGATGGTTGCGAAGGCCCGTTGTTGACTGGCAATCAAAGCAGTGAGGCACTGCTCAATGGTCAGTGGTGCACCGGTTCGGCGTTCATGCAATGGAAGAAAACCTCGCTTCGAAGCCGTCTTTCATGCCAGATGCCGGGGAGGAAAACTCCAACCGACCGCCTGCTCCAGTAGCAATTGTTTTGGCAATGGCAAGACCAAGTCCTGCACCGCGCACAAGAGCCTGACCGCGCTCGAACGGCTCACTCAGCCGAGCAAGCGTTTCGGGCGGCACGACTGGGCCGCCATTAACAACACGCAGTTCCCCGTCGCTTTTAAAACTTACGAGAACAGGCATGTCCTGTGCACCGTGTTTGAGTGCGTTTTCGATTAGGTTGCGCGCTAGTATGGCAAACGCATCCGCATCAATGCTCTTAAGCACGGGGCAATCAGGGAGAGTCAACTCAATGCGACCGATAGCATCAGTAGATCCGTTGAACTCGCCTACAACTAATCGAAGGATTGCAGCAATATTTACTGGCTTTTCGGCCAGGAGCCGTCCGCCCTCGGCTCTTGCCAACTGCATCAGTTTTTCTGTCAAGCGGGCGAGGCGGCGCAGCGCCGTTTCCATGTCCTGGGCACGTTCGCGCGTGGTAGCATCGGGCGCCTCGACGATCAGTCTTTGCGACTGTGCGAGCGCCGCTGCCACCGGGGTGCGCAATTCGTGGGCTGATTTGGCTGCAAGACTGCGTTCGGCTTCCAGGGTCAGTTTCAAACGGCCCAACAGCCGATTTACCGCTATGGCAACAGTGTCAATTTCGGAGGGAAGCCCATTTACGGCGACCGGATCAAGATCTCCGCTGCCACGCGCCTCAATCTGATCGCGAAAACTGCGAACCGGTGCCATGGAAAGACGTACGATGAACCAGACACCGATCAAGCCGAGGAGGACGGCCAGGGAGAGAGGTACAGCAAGCGTGTATAATATGTGCTTAGCCGTATCGCGCCGGTGGGAGAGGGGTTCAGCGACAGTAATTGTGAGGCTACCCTGCATTGCGGCGTCAGAGTAGAGCCTGTGGGTTGGTGTGCTGCTGAAACCCATTTTTGAATAGGGCGGAAAAATGGTTACATCCGCACTATGCGAACGCATCTGCACGGTTCCGGCCGCGTCACGCACCACATAGGTGAAATATTCGTCGTGCTGGCGCAGGGTGGCAACCCGCTGTTCGGTGTCGTCGGCATCGCGTCCCAATATCTCAAGCGCTGCGACTGGCAGAATGCGTTGCGCCGTTTCTTCGAGGGCGCTGTCAAAGGCCTTATTCAGTTCCTGGCGCAGAAGATGTGCTGTCACAATCGTTGTAACAACCCACAACAGGGCCGCGCCGAGCCCGAGCCAGAGCGAAAGTCTCCATTGCAGGCTCTTCGGTTGGATCATTTTGCGTTTCCAAGCCGGTATCCGATGCCGCGAACCGTCTCGATGATCGCATATCCAAGCTTTTTGCGGAGACGGCTGACATGGACCTCAATTGTATTGCTCTCGACTTCTGAGCCAAAGGCATAGAGCCGATCCTCGAGTTGCGACTTGGTCAATGCAATACCAGGTCGCTGCAGGAAGTTTTCTAGCAGTGCCCATTCGCGACCGGTCAGTTCAACGGGGCGCCCGTCCTGCCTCACGGTCTTGGCGGCCAGATCGATCTGGAGGTCGCCTATTTTGATCAATGGGTTGGGATTGCCGCTGTAACGTCGCGCAACGGCATTCAGTCGTGACGACAGTTCCGCCAGGTCGAACGGTTTGATCATGTAATCGTCTGCCCCGGCATCGAGACCTTCGATCCGGTCAGAAATCTGGTCCAGTGCCGTGAGGATAATGACAGGCGTGACACTGCCTTTGGCGCGAAGGTTGCGTAAAAAATTGACACCCAGCCCGTCGGGAAGCATCAGGTCCAACAGCATTAGGTCGTAAACTGCAGAGTTGACATGCTCTGTTGCGTCGTCGAGCCGGGTCACCCAATCCACGGAATGGTTGACGGCGATATGGTCGCGAACGGCCTTGCCCAGGATTGTATCGTCTTCGATCAACAGAACCCGCATACAACAGCCCCCTTTATTCGATAAGAAGCGGCCCCGTGTCGACCCGATTCAGTCAGATGTGAACATATTCTAACTGAAGCTGTAACCTGTCATTCCTCTGACGTCATACCCTTGCCAGCTTCAGCTGCTCGTCAGAAATGGCTGGCATTATTCTCTTCAAAGCGCATTGATCAGGAACAATGATATGATGGTAAATTACCTTGCTGCAATCTCCCTTTTATTGATTTCAGCAGGAAGCGGCGTGGCGCGAGCCGATGATGACTGCCATGTGTCGATGGACAAGTGGCAATCCAGGGACGCGGTTCAGGCTATGGCTACTTCTCGCGGCTGGACCGTAGCGCGGATCAAAATCGACGACGGCTGTTATGAAGTCCGCGGCTCCGACAAAACCGGAATTGCTTTCAGGGCCAAAGTTGATCCGGCGACGCTTGCTATAGTCAAGATAAAACACAAGGTCGGCGAATCCGACCACGACGATGATCGCCGTCGCAAATCAAGAGATAACTAGGGATAGGTGTCAAGCGCTGCGTCGGCATGCTTTCCAGCCGCTTGCTCGACAAAACTCCCTGCCAAATAAGCACCCGGCGCTCCGCTAATAGAGCGCGTTTAGTCAAGGAAAGACTTGTCATGCCTCGCAGTCCTGATCGTTATTCAAAAAGCATGGTTGTGATTCACTGGTTCACCGCAGCGTTGATCCTCGGAGCATGGTTGACGTCGGTGGGTGGACGCCGTATGGCGGAAAATCCGCCTTTGTTGCATTTTTCTCTAGGGCTTGCCGTGCTCGTGCTTGTTTTCCCACGCATTCTCTTGCGTCTTTCTGGCGCTGCGCCGTCAGCATCTCAGACGCAAGGGATGCTAGCGCTTGCGGCCAAGGCAGGTCATGCAATCCTCTATCTGTTTCTGCTCGCCTTGCCGTTCAGCGGCTGGTATGCCGCCTCGCGGATTGGCGTTCCCATATCATTCTTCGGCCTTTCCGTTCCAGCCATTACGGCCCCAGTGCAAGGCTCCCCCGGATTGATCGCCGACTTCCACGAGAATGCCGGCACCATCATTCTTTATCTGGCCGGTCTTCATGCACTGATGGCGATATGGCACCAGTTCGTTTTGCGCGATGGCACGCTCAAGCGCATGTCGCTGCATTGATAACAGCCCGCATCGTCGGTTCTTAAAACGGTGGACCTGCTGGCAGGTCCAGCGTTTTCGTTATGTCTTTCCTGACAAAGCGCTGAAGCAGAAATTACATCAGTGTCAGGCGGCGTTCAGCTCATCTTGCGAGAGTGGCTGGCATGAACACGGATCCGGTTCAGGTCCGTGCGCCCGTTTCTTTGAAAGAGGTAGTCTGACATGAAAGTACTTCTCGCAGTATTGGCAATGACCACGGCACTTACGCTTCCGGGTATCGCCATGGCGCGACCCGTAACTCTGACCACGACGCTGAACAGCTATGGCGGGGACGGCGCTTATCTTGCCTATTACGTCACCGATGCTCAGGGCAAATATGCTGGTAGTCTTTGGATGGCTGGTAGCAAATCCAAGTATTACGAACACCTGTCTGGGTGGTATCGCGCAACGGGTGGCAACACGAGCGAAATCAATGGTATCACGGGCGCGAGCGTCGGGACGGGCAAGACGCTTAAAATCACAGTTGATCTGGCCGATGCGTTTTTTGATGCGGGCTACACATTGCACGTCGACGCTGCGGTGGAAGACATGCGCGACAGTCCCAATGAGGTGGTTATACCGCTGACATCCGGCGGTGTGAAAGCTCCAGTCAAAGGACGCCGTTACATCGCAACAGCCGATTATTCACTATAAACGGTGATTGCTATGTTCCGCGTTATCCATCGTTGGCCGGGACTTCTTGCCGCGTTGTTCCTGATTGTGCTCAGTATCAGCGGTGCAGCACTGTCGATTTTTCCCGCTGTCGAAAGTATTTCGTCTCCACAGGCAGATGTGACACGTACGATCGCCGATCTGGCGGGGCGTGTTCAAGCGGTCTATCCGCAGGTGGAGCAAATCCGGCGGGCGCCGTCTGGCCGGATGACGGCCTATTGGTTCGATAATGGTGCGCCTCAGGCGGCGGTCATCGATCCCGCCACCGGTCAGGCTATCGCTTCTGCCGATCCGAATCCAGTCGAACGCTGGCTGACAGGTCTGCATCGTTCGCTCTTTCTTGATGATAGCGGTCGCATGGTCATGGCTGCGGGCGCTGCCGCCATGATGGTGCTGAGCCTGTCCGGGGTGGCGCTTGTCGCACGTCGGGCCGGGGGTTGGCAGCACTGGTTCTCGCGCCTGCGTGGCCCGCTCTCCGGGCGTCTGCATGTCGAGGTCGCCCGACTGGCCGTCGCAGGCCTGCTGCTTTCCTCGGCCACGGCTTTGTGGATGACGGCCTCCACCTTCGATCTGTTGCCTGATAGTGCGGTTTCGCCGGTCATGCAGACTGAGGCAAGCGGCCAGACTGGAGCGCTTCCGGCGACGATGGAACCGCTGCGGCAGATACCGGTTGCGGAAATGCGCAGCCTGTCATTCGCCGATCCATCCAACCCGATGGACATTCTCACCCTTAAGACCGACCGGGGCACCGGCTATATCGATCAGGGCACGGGCGCGCTTCTCGGCTGGAGCGGCCTGACCGGATGGCAACGTCTGTCGGAAACCATTTATATGCTCCATACGGGACGGGGGGCTTCTGTTCTGGCGCTGATCCTTGGCCTGGCGGCTCTTGGTGTACCAGTCATGGCGGGCACGGGCGTTGTTCTCTGGTTCGACGGGCGTCGCGGACGGCCACGTATTCGCGGCAATGTTTCCGCAGGAAAGGCGGAGACGATCATTCTCGTCGGCAGTGAAGGCGGTAGCACATGGGGCTTTGCCGCTACGCTGCATGCGGCGCTGTCCGACGCCGGTCAGGCCGTCCATGCCGCGCCAATGTCGGCTTTCGACCCGGCCCGTTACGGGCAGGCGCGGCGCATCCTCATCCTGGCCGCGACTTATGGCGACGGCGATGCACCCGCTTCGGCCAAGGGGTTTCTCGAAGGACTGTTATCTCAGGAAGCGGATTCGGCAATTCCGCTGGTTGTGCTCGGTTTTGGCGATAGTAGCTTTCCAGCCTATTGTGGATTCGCGCGAGCGGTGACGGAGACGGCGCATGCCGTCGGATGGAGAATGCTCATACCCTTTGACACGGTGGACCGTCAGTCGCCGCAGGCTTTTGCCCGATGGGGACGGACACTCGGTGCTGCGTTGGACATAGACCTGGAACTCACGCACCAGGCCGTTCAACCCGCCGCCGTAACGCTTACGCTTGTGTCGCGCCGTGATTATGGTGCCGAAGTGCAAGCGCCCGCAGCAATACTGCGCTTTGCCTTGCCGAAGCTTTCCTTCTGGCAGCAAGTGCGTGGCCGCGGACTGGGGCGCTTTGTGGCCGGCGATCTCCTCGCCATCGTTCCTCCGGGATCAACTGTTCCCCGGTTCTACTCACTGGCTTCTGGACGCAAGGATGGCTTTGTCGAGATCGTCGTGAGAAAACATCCGGGTGGGCTATGCTCCTGCCAGCTCCTGGAACTGGAGCCCGGACACACGATCAGCGCTTTCCCGCGCCGCAATCCCGGTTTCCATGCGGACAATCGGACACACATGCCCCTGATTTTGATCGGCGCGGGAACCGGAATCGCACCTTTGGCGGGTTTTATCCGTGCCAATACGCGACATCGCCCGATCCATTTGTTCTTTGGAATGCGCCGGACGAATAGCGATTTTTTCTATGGCGACGAACTCCGTGAATGGAAGCAGAAGGGGCAAGTTGCGCAGATTAGCTCCTGTTGTTCACGCGGGAAAATGCCGCGCTATGTGCAGCATGCTCTTCGGGAAGAAGCCGATGACGTCACTCGGCTGATTCAGGAGGGGGCGCGGATCATGGTATGTGGCGGACGCGATATGGCCAACGGAGTCTCGTTGGTTCTTGCCGATATTCTGGGTTCCACGGGGCTGACATTGGCCAAACTCAGGGCGGAGGGACGTTATGTCGAAGACGTCTACTGAGATGCAACGTCACGCTTTGAGCGGGCCTACCATGGGTACACGTTGGTCAGCGTTGCTTTACCAAGCAGCGGGGTTCGATCCACAATCCGTTCGGGCCGCACTTCAGGCGGCAATGGACGCGGTGGACATGCAAATGTCAACATGGAAGCCGGATAGTATTCTAATGCAGGTGAACGCCGCGCCGGTGGGACACTGGACAAAGGTGCCGCAGCAACTGCTGGACGTTTTGCGCCTTGCGCTCGACATTGGCCGTGCATCGGGCGGCGCGTTTGATATCGGCATGGGGGATGCCGTAAGCGCCTGGGGTTTCGGGGCGTCAGAGGCGGTCCCTGAGCAGATACGAGCAGCGCTTGAGCGCGAGCGCCGACCAGCCCATGACGTTCTGGAACTGGACGTCGAGCTGGGAATGGTGCGAAAGTTGGCTCCCATCACGCTTGATCTCAATGGAATTGCCAAGGGATATGGCGTGGATCGTCTGGCGGAGACATTGCTGTCTTTCGGGATTTCGTCAGGCCTCGTCGGAATCGATGGGGAGATGCGGGCGCTCGGGTTGCGGCCAGATGGGAGTCCTTGGTCGATTGCAGTAGAGGCTCCTGACTATGATCGTCGCGCAGCTCATTCGGTTCTCGCTCTTCAGGATGCGTCGGTCGCCACGTCGGGCGATTATCGGCATTGGATTAATGTCAACGATTATCGCCTGTCGCACACCATGGACCCACGTCGCGGTGCTCCCGTCATGGAGCCTCCGGCGTCAGTCACCGTCGTGACACGTACCTGTGCCGAAGCGGATGCATGGGCAACAGCGCTAATGGTACTCGGCTCGCAGATCGGTGTGACGCTGGCCAGGCGGTTAAGCTTCAATGTTCTGTTCTTATTACGTGCTGGAGGAACAGTAATTCAGTGCGAAGCTGTAGGTGAATTATTCACCAGTTCACATTCTGGTAAACCACGACGCCCTTTAGCCGATGTTGGGAGAGATTCTCAACGCCCGGAGCGCATTGAGGATAACAGCGACATCGATCACTTCCTGGAGCAATGCACCCTGGACAGGTAACAGATAACCGAACGCTGCCGCGATCATGGCGATCACGGAAAGGCCGATGCCCACCACAACACTTTCGATCGCAATGCGCCTTGACCGCTTCGCAATCTCCATCCCGGTGCGAAGCCTGTCTATCCTGTCAACGAGAAGAACGACGTCGGCTGCCTCAGCCGACGCTGCCGCTCCCCTTGCACCCATCGCAACGCCGACATCAGCCGCGGCAAGTGCGGGCGCGTCGTTGACGCCGTCTCCAACCATCATCACAGCACCGTTCTTGCGCTCGCTGAGTACGGTCAGCACTTTTTGATCGGGTGAAAGTTCGGAGTAGATGGCGTCAAGCCCCAAGCCCTTGGTGATGCGTCTGGCCACCGCAGCACGATCGCCTGTCGCCAGCACTATGCGCCTCACGCCGTCTTTGCGTATACCGCGTAACGTATCGACCACATCGCTGCGCAACGGATCGGCCATGACGATATAGCCCGCAAGCCTGCCGTCTATTGCGACTGCAACCAAGACTGCTCCGGCTTCCGTATTGGGGATTTCGACCAGCTTTGCATTGGCTTGTCTCTCAACGAAGCTGTGTCCGCCGACAATGACGCTTTTGCCATCGACCCGGCCAGCCACTCCATCCCCGGCCAGTTCGCTGACGTCAGTCGGCAATACAAGATCTATACCGCGCCCCTGAGCGGCCAGTACAAGGGCCTGTGCCATAGGGTGTTTGGACACCTGGTCAAGGGAAGCAGCGAACCGCAATACCTCGCTTTCACTGAATCCCGGCTCAAGGTGGATTGAGGTGATTTGCGGACGACCGTCGGTCAGCGTTCCGGTCTTGTCCAGCACCAGCGTATTGATACGGGCCATATTCTCCAATGGACGGGAGCCTTTCACCAACACCCCGAAATGAGCCGAACGCGACAGTCCCGCAACAAGAGCGACGGGCACCGCCAGGATGAGAGGACATGGTGTCGCCACGACGAGAACGGCGACCGACCTTATCGGGTCTCCCGTGAACCACCATGCTCCGAAGGCGATTATGACGGTCACGATCAGAAAGCCGACAGACCACTGGTCTGCCAGTCTCGACATTGGAGCCTTGGAATGCTGTGCTTCTTCCACGAGGCGAACGATGCCAGCGTAGGTGCTATCCTTCGCTTCGTGCTTGGCAACGATATCGAAAGCATCGCCGGCATTCATCGAGCCGCTCAGCACATCCGCTCCCGACGCAAGCGAAACCGGAAGTGACTCTCCCGTGAGCGCAGACGTGTTTACGAAGGCCTTTGCGGAGGCGATACGCCCATCAACGGGAATGACATCCCCTTGACGGATCAGGAGGCGGTCACCCGGACGAACCGTATCCACGGCAATCTCTTCGAGATGGTCATCGATATAACGCGTTGTCGTTCGCGGCGCACGGGACAGCAAGGCATGCATCTCACGGCGTGCCCGCCCTTCGGCAAAGCTTTCAAGAAAGGCTCCCCCAGTATACATGAGGGCGACGATCGAAGCCGCCAGCATTTCCCCGAATGCCAGCGCGGCCGTCATCGACATCGCCGCGACGATATCCAGCCCGAACTCCTTTCGCCATAAACTCCGGAGAATTTCGACGAGCAAAGTCGCCAGCACAGGCAAAGTGGCAATAGTCCAGGCTAGCCGCGCGCCGTATGAGTAGCCGGAGAAGTGCAGGCCGAGCCCGATAACAAGTCCGCAGAAGGCAAAAATCAAAAGGATTGTCTTTGATCGACCTTCACCTGAAAACCGCATCTTTAGCGTCTCCCCGACCTATAGAATGAGCAAATTATAGAGCCCTGCCTCTGACCGACTACAGTAATTCTTCTTTACATATGTATTCCCTATAAACTCAGATCGACGGTCAGACCGCTGTGCCGACTAGGGCCCCAATACCAGCCGTGATTGCCATGGCCAATGCGCCCCAAAAAGTGACGCGAACGGTTGCCTTAAGCATATTAGCTCCTCCCGCCTTGGCGCCGATTGCGCCTAGTAACGCTAGAAACAGCAGGGAAGAGATAGCAACCGCATAAAGCAAGATCGAGGGAGGCGCGATGACCGCCATCAGCAAGGGTAGGGCGGCCCCAATCGAGAACGTGGCCGCTGAGGTCAGCGCTGCTTGCACTGGCCGTGCTTCCATGTGTTCGACAATTCCCAGTTCGTCACGGGCATGAGCAGACAGAGCATTGTGTGAGGTCAGCTGTATTGCCACCTGCCGCGCCAGTTCCGGAGTTAGGCCGCGATCAATATAGGCTTGCTTCAATTCATCGAGCTCTGCTTCGGGCTGAGTTTTGAGTTCCTTGCGCTCTCTGGCAAGATCTGCCAACTCCGTATCGGATTGAGAGCTGACAGAAACATACTCACCCGCCGCCATGGACATCGCGCCTGCAACAAGGCCTGCGATGCCAGCGATCAAGATCTGCGTCGTTCCCGTTGAAGCAGATGCGACGCCCATAATGAGGCTCGCCGTTGAGACAATACCATCATTGGCGCCGAGTACCGCTGCGCGAAGCCAACCGATCCGCGATACGAGGTGGTTTTCTGTATGCAATCGGCTCATTGAGGTACCTCCGGGCATTGGATGCATATCATCATACCTTCATCGAGACCCTTTGCCAGTGGCCTGAAAGTTTGAAGTTATCGAATTGTTCTCCGACGATCGGGCTTTTGCCGTTTTCGTTAGAGCTCCTGCGCGGATTTTTAAAAATCTGCGTTTTCGAGGGAGGCTTGAAAACGTTAACATTATACATTATAGTATATTATATAATGTTACGTTGGAGGCATAAATGCCCGTCACCAGAATATCTGAGAAGCTGTCGGTATCTTCGCAGCCAAACGCGCAAGAACTCAGTGTACTCGATCGAAGCGGCTTCAAAACGCTGATCAACAACCGCCCCGATAACGAAAGCGCAGACCAGCCGGGAAACCAAGCGGAATGCGATGCAGCCCACCAATGCGATCTCTCTTATGCGTATATTCCGGTCACAATGAATACGATCACTGAAGCTGATGTGCGTGCGTTTCAGGCGGCGGTCAGAAAATCCGATGGCCCCGTGCTTGCGCATTGCAAAACAGGTACGCGTTCGCTCAGCCTTTATCTGATCGGTGAGGTATTGGACGGACGCATGTCTGTTGAAGACGTCGTACCATTCGGACATCAACTCGGCTTTGATACCAGTGTCGCGGCATCGTGGCCTCAACGCTTCGCTGACCGTCGCCCGCAGGTAAAAGGCTTTTTCGATAGGCGAACCTCCAGTGTTCAGTACGTGGTGTCCGATCCGGCAACCGGTATGTGCGCAATTGTAGATCCCGTTCTCGACTTTGATGAAAAGTCGGGGGCCACGGCGACGATCAACGCAGACGCAATACTCAATTACGTCCGCAATAGTGGCCTGACGGTCGAATGGATTCTCGACACTCATCCACACGCCGACCACTTTTCAGCAGCTCAGTATCTCAAGGAGAAAACGGGCGCAAAGACGGCGATAGGCGAGCATGTAATCAGAGTCCAGAAGCTGTGGAAGGAGATCTACAACTGGCCCGAACTAGCTACAGATGGCTCGCAATGGGATCGGCTCTTTGCCGATGGTGAGACGTTTAAGGTTGGTTCCATCGATGCCAGAGTTATGTTCTCGCCTGGCCATACTCTCGCTTCAATCACTTACGTGATCGGCGACGCGGTATTTGTCCACGACACAATTTTTATGCCCGACAGCGGTACGGCACGGGCCGATTTTCCCGGCGGCGATGCGCGAGCATTGTGGGGGTCAATCCAGAATATCATGGCACTTCCCGATGAGACGCGGCTATTCACCGGACATGATTACCAGCCGGGCGGTCGTGCGCCGCGTTGGGAATGCATCGTGGCTGATCAAAAGAAGCACAATCCGCACCTGGCGGGCGTATCGGAAGAAGCCTTCGTTGCCTTACGGACCAAGCGCGACAAAACGCTGCCAATGCCAAGGCTCATCTTGCATGCGTTGCAAGTGAACATAAGTGGTGGACGTCTACCTGAGCCAGAAGCCAACGGTAAGCGCTATCTGAGGTTTCCGCTGGATGCTCTGGAAGGGGCTGCATGGGAATGACCGTGAACCGCATAACGATGATGAAAGATGGACTATCTTCAGTTGAATTATCTCTGCGCGCGAACGAAGTCGCAGACCTGCTCAAGACGCTGTCCCATCCAGCGCGTCTGATGATCGTTTGTACCTTGGTGGAAGGCGAGTATTCCGTTGGTAGGATGGAACAAAAGATCGGGGTTCATCAACCGCACCTGTCGCAGCATCTAACGGTGTTGCGCAGTTCCGGAATAGTCGAGACGCGACGGGAAGGGAAACAGATTTTTTATCGCCTCACAGAAGAAAAGGCGGCGCAACTGGTCGCCTCCCTTTACGACATCTTCTGCGTGGAGAAGGCTAAATGAGCGCTGACAGTGCGTGAGAGAGTTAGGATCCTATGGTGCTGAGTAACTCCATCCTTGCGGCGGTGGGTTCCGGAAGTGTTGTTGGCTTTATGCTGGGATTGCTTGGCGGCGGCGGCTCCATCCTCGCTACACCGTTGCTCCTTTATGTCGTCGGTGTGAGCCAGCCCCATGTCGCCATCGGTACGGGTGCACTTGCTGTTTCAGTCAACGCGTTCGCGAATTTTACGAGCCATGCCCTGAAGGGGCACATCTGGTGGCGTTGTGGTGTTGTCTTCTCCGCACTGGGCACTATCGGGGCACTTATCGGTTCCAGTCTTGGAAAAGCTCTAGACGGTGATCGTCTCATCTTTCTGTTCGGCATCCTCATGATCGTGGTCGGGCTGTTCATGCTGAAGCCCAAAAAGAGGTTGGACGTCGAACGCCGCCCGATCGACTTAAGAATGTGTCTCGTCACAGCAGCAGTAGCTCTCGCTTCGGGTTCGGCATCCGGATTCTTCGGTATCGGCGGCGGCTTCCTGATTGTGCCCGGCTTGATGTTGGCAACAGGTATACCGATGATCAACGCAATCGGCACGTCCCTTCTCTCCGTGGGGGCCTTCGGACTGGCTACGGCTTTGAACTATGCCACCTCCGGGCTGGTGGACTGGTGGCTTGCTGGTGAGTTTATCGGAGGTGGCGTTATCGGAGGAGTATTTGGAATGATACTCGCCACGCAATTGAGTGGATATAGGAACACATTGAACCGCATTTTCGCTGCAATAATCTTCATCGTTGCGGCATATATCCTGTATCGCAACTGGACCGGCATCTGATAACTATGCAATTGGCAGCCTTACACAGCGGTGACCAAGTGAAAACTGAATGATTGCCCATCCGACAGCCCGTGCATCTCGGGCCTGTTCAATGAACGGGCAATCTCTAAGCAGAACTTGATACCATTATCATAAAAGAAAAAAGTTATATTTGCCAATGACATAACTAAAACTGCCAACCACCCCAGACTAACCATCCATATGGGTGCTGTCAGTCGCCCCATGATACGTCGTTCGATTCCGAGATACGGTTTCGCCCGCTGGCACCGATTGCCGCTCGTATCGTCGGGTTCCTGCTCATCGTTTTATCTTTGTTTCACTACTATACTGCGGGTTTCGGCCTTTTGACGGAAATGGTGCATCGCGGGATCCATCTTTCCTTCGTGTTGGGCTTGGTTTTTCTCGTCTTCCCCTTTTCGCGCAAAGGTTATGATCAGCCTGAAACCTCTTCGCTGCTAAGGCCTCTCGGTATTTCGATCATTGACTGGACGTTGGCGATTATCGCTGTTGTGGCAGTACTCCACGTCCCTTTAATACCGCTTGACGATCTTGCTTTCCGGGTTGGCAACCCGACCACCATAGACGTTGTTCTTGGAGGTTTGTTGGTCGTAGTGCTTTTGGAGGCGACACGGCGTTCGGTGGGCTGGCCGCTGCCCATTATCTCAATTCTGTTCCTGCTTTACGCGCTCTATGGACGCTACATGCCCGGCATATTGGTTCATCCAGGTGCGTCTGTAAGCCAATTGATTGATCATCTTTATCTGACGACACAGGGCATCTATGGTATCGCGCTCGGCGTCGTTGCCACCTATGTCTTCCATTTTGTCTTGTTTGGTGTTTTCGCGACCCGTATCGGTTTGGGCCAGTTGTTTCTTGATTGTGCAGCCTGGGTGGCAGGGCGCTTCGCTGGCGGACCTGCAAAGGTCTCGATTTTTGGATCCGCGCTGTTCGGTATGATCTCTGGTTCTTCAGTCGCCAACACGGTCACGGTGGGTTCTTTGACTATCCCTGCAATGATCCGGCTTGGATATAAAAGGCATTTCGCGGCAGCGGTGGAATCGGCATCCTCAACGGGGGGGCAAATTACGCCTCCGATCATGGGCGCAGCTGCGTTCCTGATGATCGAGTTTCTCAACTTGCCTTATACGACTATCATCCTGGCCGCTATTGTGCCGGCCTTTATGCATTTTTTCGGTGTGTTGATGCAGGTTCATTTGGAGGCCAAGCGCAATGGTTTGCGCGGCATGACCAGGGAGGAGTTGCCAGATCTCGGTGAGGCCTTTAAGCGCGATTGGCCGACAGTCATTCCACTCGTGGTGCTGATTGGTGTGCTGTTGTCCGGCTATACGCCTTATCTCGCGGCCTTCTGGGGGATAACCTTGTGTATTGCGGTCGGCCTTCTTAATCCCCGCAAGCGCATGACGGTGGGGGAGATACTAGACGGTCTGCGAGATGGTGCGAAATACGCTCTTGCCGTTGGTGCAGCGGCGGCTACTGTCGGCATTATAGTGGGCGTGGTGACGCTCACTGGGGTTGGTTTCAAAATTTCCTATATAGTAACATCGACAGCCGCCCAGCTCGCTGGTTTTTTGGGACGATCCTGCCAGTCACTTGGTTTGGACCGCAGAGTCTCACACTCCTTTTTACGCTCATAATGACCGGAATTGTCTGCATCCTCATGGGGTGCGGCATTCCGACAACGGCGAACTACATCATTATGGCCACGATTGCCGCACCTGCTCTGGGGCTTCTGGGTGTGGAGCCTATCGTCGCGCATTTCTTTGTATTCTATTACGGCGTTCTGGCCGACATAACACCACCGGTGGCGCTCGCCGCCTATGCAGCTGCGGGTATGGCGGGGGCCGATCCATTCAAGACCGGCAATACCGCGTTTCGCCTCGGATTGGGCAAAGTATTGGTGCCATTTGTCTTCGTTTTCTCGCCGTCCCTGTTATTGGTAACATCCAATTTCAACTGGCCTGACTTCTTTATAGCGTTTTTCGGTTGCGCCATCGGTATTACCGCACTTGGCGCTGCGCTCTCTGGCTTTTTGTTGGTGAGAACAAAGCCTTGGGAGAACATCCTGATGATCTTGGCGGCGGTTCTATTAGTCGCACCGGAGATTTACTCATCGATGATGGGCTTGCTAATGTTAGTTCCGGTTGAAATTCGGCAATTTTCTGGGTTAAAGACAGCAAAGATGCCTGAAGCCCACTGAAGCTCTTCCATCCGATGCAAATTGCGATGCCCCATGTTACTCTGCCCGCAACGCTCACGATATATATTGTGCCAAATGTTGAATATGACGGTGGATACTGCGGTCAGTAGAGAAAGAATTGTGGCGAGAGTTGGCGATAGGACGCCGCATCTCCCGAGACAGAATTTTGACTGGTAATCAGCACATCGTCCAATTCCAGGGGCCATCGGTTCATACCCTTTCAAGGCCTAGCGGTCTACGCTTTTTCGACAGGTGCGTTTCCCGACTGGCAATCAAATGGCAATATGATTTCGCTAAGTTTCAGGCTGGAGACCATGTCAGCAAGGTGGTTTGGAGCCACGAAGGTACCAAAATAGAGGTTGTTGTCACGTTAAGTTTCTCTGGCCGGAAAGGCCAGGGGCTCGTAGATATTCAGGCGAAACAGGCCGCAATTTTCCATGCATCGAAAGCTTCGAGGCGATGGTAGCGAATTGTGTGTGCGGCTCGGCGACGAGATGGAACAGAGAAACAATTGCGGGTCGCTGAGTGCATGGAGACGAACCGTTGCAACGCTCCAGGTGACCGATGACCTTGCATGGTTCGCTCCCGTTTCCTAAACGGCAGATGGCTATTTTCGGCCCGATTATTGAGGCCCTTGTGCGACCAATGGTCAAGGCCGGGTGCCACTTCTGCCTTTGCTGCACCGTAGGAGCGGAGCTTATCGGTGATGATCCGTTTGGGAGCAAAGCCATAGCGCTTCATTAACGCCACAAGCAATCGCTTTGCCGCCCTTTTATCACGCCGCTTCTGCAAGATTTCTTCGAGAACGGAGCCATGTTGATCCACCGCACGCCAAAGCCAGAATTTTTCTCCAGCGCATTTGACGACCACTTCGTCCAAATACCAAACATCGCCGGGGCGCGCCTGACGCCGCCGCAAGTTGCGTGTGATCTGGGGGCCGAACTTGGCGATCCAACGACGAACTGTCTCGTATGATACGTCGATTCCACGCTCAAGCAGCATTTCTTCAACTTCACGCAGACTAAGGTTGAACCGCAGATAAAGCCACACCGCATGAGCAACGATCTGTGGCGGAAAACGGTGACGCTTGAAGATGATATCTGATGTCTGCATCGCCAAAATTTACGCCCAAACCGTCAGGCAGGCAACTGCAGCCCAGTTAACGTGACAACACCACTGCGATACCTCCGGTCGCAGAGACAGACAGTCGCTCCGAACTACTGTCCCTCGAAAGCGAGAATGCATCTCTCAAGCGCGAACTGCTTGCGAAACTGCGCGCAGAAAATGATGCCTTGTTCGCGCTGCTCAGACGAGCCGATCTGCGGGCCACCCACATTAGATAGATCCGTTTTATTCAGGCCTGCATGTTCATGGGCCCGACGACGACCTGGCTGAAACTGGCATGAAGCAATACCAACCGCGTGTTCTGGTCATTTGGGAGCGTCCGGTTTATCGTTGCCAAGGCTGTCGCATGTTGGGAAGCAGGCAACACCAAGTCCATTTTGGCGCGATCGGGGAGGTTGATTGACAATGAAATCATGGAGTAAGCGCCTCGTCGCGGGGCTGAAGAACTGGCGATCGCGCGACAACGACACCGGGGCGGATGCAACGTCTGGTGGACAAAGCCCAGCTGATATGACTCCAGAGCGATCTGATGACGGTTCAAAGGCAAAACTGTCGATTAAGGTCACGGTGGAAGACTTTGAAGGAACAGGCGTTGATGCAAATCCGCAGATAAAACCGACAACCCCACTTGAAACTTCCCCCGTGCCTGCGAACGAAGTACAGCCGCCTGAGGCATCGTCAAGTCAGCCGGAGCCGACGCACGAGGCGGCAGATGAGCCTTCCTCATCATCTGTTTCAAAGCCGACGCAAAATCTGTCCCGGAGAAGATCATCAAAGTCCAAGGTTGGATTGTTGGGAGGCAATGACCTGGCGGTGTCAGACGGGGAAGGGGACTCAGCTACCGAAGCGGCTGAGAACAAAAGCGTCACCCGCGAGAGGAAGTTGCAGACCGATCATGAATTGCAGAAGTTCACCATCAACACGACCCCGGCAAAAGAGCTTGAAGACGCAGATGGCAACGCATCCATCGGGGCAGAGCCAAGAAACCCATCGGAAGCGTTAGTGTCGTTTGAGGAAGCGAATGCACTTCACGAACCGTCCAGTGGTGCGGAGCCATCGAGAATAGATCAGGCGACAGACAAAGATGCGACGATCCCTGGGGCGCCCATGTCACCGCAAATGCGCTCCCGTGATCGAAAGCCCAAAGCGACTGATGAACTGGTGACCGACGCAATGCTCGCAGAACTTGAAGCGGAAAACGCCCGCCTTAAGCGCCTTCTCCGTGAAAAGCTGAGTGCGACCAAGGATAATTCTGAGAATTGAACTAAGGGTCGCGTGCGACATCGCCAGACTACCGTCGAACGATTTTGAACATAAGGATTTGTGATGGCTGTTACATTGTTGCATGGAACCGGTAATCTTGTCTGCGACGGAGTGGATGCGGGCCGGGTCGAATTCAGCATCGCCAGTCCGGCGGATGGGCCGGACATGACAAGACGTGGAAAGGTCTGGGGCAACAGGCAGGCGATAGCTGCCTCGATGGATGCTGAGAAGATTGAGCTGATTGTGTCAGAGCCGAGTGAGACGCTTCTCCTGGATCTCCAGGATCTGGATCGCGATGGTGTCGCCTTGTTCTCTGTTTTACACGCCACAGCTGCTTGACGACGGCTGACCAGTGAGCGCTGATAGAGCGGTCAAGCAGTATCCTTCGGCAGGCAAGCGACAGTCAGGTTGCAAGCCACGGCGTTCGGTAGATTCAGTCCCGATCTGCTTGAAGCCTCACTTCAAGATTCCGTCCACCAAAAAAAGCCCATAAAGGGGACGGTTTGCCGTTGCTTATCAGAATTAAACCCGAGAACAGTTCGTCGGCGGAAACTTGGCATGGGCAGAATTGTAATAACGCTTCAGACCGGTCGTTAAAATTACCCGATCGTGATTGATCAGCTTCAAACTTCAGGCGGCAATTGTTAATATCGTCGCGTGTAAACATCGCGGAAAACCTGACCGGAGGTGTCTACATGTCCCCGGCGGTCCGGGAAGAGCGCCGGGGATTCAGATCATTTGAGCGTTATAAAATGCGAATGCTGCAATGACGAATTGCCGAGAAGGTGAATTCTTCACACCAATGAGAAGGTAGCAGCTTCTGATGAACCTTGCCGGTGAGCATCATCCTGAACAAATAGGACAAACTGGACAAATGGAAATAATGTTCTTATATTGAGCTGCATGTAGACGGAGTACACCATGGCTAGTCCAAATATGCAGACGCACCAGAGCAGCCGCACCAACGTAGCAGAACGTGTCACCAACAAAGTCACGAATGCGCTCAAAAGCGACAAGGCATTTGAGTCAGGAACGCTTGCGCTTTCAGCACACATAGCGGGAGCCGCATCAGCGGCCGTACTCGATCTCCCGCTAGAAGCCCGGCAGGAACTCCGGAAGCGGCAGGCCGAGTTGACGCAGGGCATCAACCGACTGATTAAATCCTTTGGCAAGAAGCCGGTTTACAGCAAGATTGGTCTCACGAGGCCCGATGTCGTTGAACCTTCCAACGGCGACGGTCTTGGTACGATTGTATCCGATGAAGAAGGACAACAGCTACTCAACGACATTGCAGTTGCCCGGAAGATTGAGGACTGGGCCGGAGAGGCTGTTGGCGCAACCGAACTCAGTCGCGACTACGGCATTCCTCGCTCGACACTCCATCGCTGGCAGCATTCCAATGAAGTAATAGCGCTTCTCAAGGGAACTAAAAAGCATGTCTATCCGACTGAGCAATTCATTGACGGACGCCCCGCAAGAGGGATTTCCACCATCATCGATATAATCGGTAGTCATCGAATTGCCTGGCTCTGGCTACGCCAGGTCAATCCCGTCCTAGGTGGGCGGAAACCTATCGACTGTCTCAAGCAGGACCGCCTTGATGAAGTCATCGATGTTGCTCGTGCATATTTCGAAGCGCATTGATGCTTCATCCGAATATCTTGCAGCAACTTGCCGTTCAAGTAGATGTCAGCAATTATGTGCGGATTCTCCCGCGCATCTATGCGGCCACACCCTTAGGTATGGGGTTTGGACTTACGCGGTTCTCAAGTCCGAAGAATAAATTTCAATTGCTCTACCTTGCGCAAAATCCGATGACGGCAGTTGCGGAAACGATAGTACGAGATAGGTTTGAAAAGACAACGGACCGCTACCTTATGCGCGAAGAGCTTGATCGCTATTCAATTGCTGTGATCCGTAATCCGAAGCCGCTATTTTTGCTCGACTTGCGCTATGAGGGTGCCAGCCTGCTTGGAATATCGACCGATACCGTACGAGCAAAGGCTCAAGCCGCAGGTAGACGATTAAGTCAGGAAATCTACGACCAAACCGAATTCGACGGCATCATTTATATGTCTCGCATTACAAACAAGGAATGCGTCGCTGTTTACGACAGGGCAGTCCACTTCAATCTCGAGACTGAAGCTCCAGCCTTAAACTTGACGAGGTTATCAAGCTTGACCGATATTTTTGAGAAGTTGTTCGTCACTATAATGGCGAAGCCATAACACCCGGCATTTAAAAAAGGTAGGTCGATCCAGCGGAGCGGACCGTAATTCGCAAACAGGAGGTCGCTGTCCGTTTGCCTGAAGACAGGACGCGCTCATCATCAGGACCAGTGCCCGGAAGCTCAGCGCCTTGTTGTATACCTGAAATGTCCAACGGATTATACGCAAAATTCAGCTTAGACGACAATTCTCCGCCTATCGGCGCGCCAGGGCGCGTCTGAGACCACTTCGGTGTGGAATCGCGCAAAAATCCGATGAGATTCATATCTTTCTGCTGTAACGGATAAATCCGTGAAGGCATACGCGTGGGGTATTCGGATTGCGGGCGGTTGAGTTGTTTTGCGGGGCAGGGGGTATGTCTCTTGGGTTGAAACGTGCAGGTATCGAAGTGGTCGGGGCATATGATGCCTGGGATCCCGCCGTTGAGACGTACCGTCATAATGTCGGGCAATATGTTCACAAACACGACCTGAAAGATATTTTCGCTGTTGCGCCTGCGATAGCCCGAATGGCCCCGGATCTGATCGCTGGCGGACCGCCATGCCAGGATTACTCGGTTGCGGGCAAGCGGGTGGAAGGAGAT
>NZ_JBHEEO010000033.1:0-32375 GCF_041929965.1 Brucella oryzae
CCACCGCACTACAATCCCGGTGTGCCCCTTTATGAGGCCTATGCAGCCAGCATGCAGGCGCTCAACACCTTGCCGACCCTGCAGCAGCGTGTGGGCAATCGTTCCTGGGGCGGTGCAGCCAACCCGGTCATCGAACAGGGAGCGGATGCAATCGGCACGCCACTCGTGCCGGCAAGCGAAGCTGGCACGGCCATAGACCAGCACGGCATATGGGGGCGCATCGAAGGGGCGCACAACCGGCTGGAACCGTCCGGCTCGGCAACCGGCATGCGCCAGAGCATGAACACCACGCTTATGCAGGCCGGTCTCGACGGCCTGCTGCTGGACGCAGCCGACGGTCGCCTGCTGGGCGGCATCACCGGCCTTTACGGCAAGGCGCACAGCAAGGTCTCTTCCCTGCATGGCGATGGCACAATCGACACGCAGGGCTGGGGGCTTGGGGCGACGTTGACCTGGTATGGCGACAATGGCTTTTATCTCGACACACAGGCACAGGCCGTCTGGTACGACAACGACCTTTATTCCGCTACGGCCAACAAAAGCCTTGCCAGCGGCCGGCGCGGCTTTGGCTATGCATTGAGTGCAGAAACCGGCCAGCGCATCGCCCTCGATGACAACTGGTCGCTGACGCCGCAGGCGCAGCTCATGTGGTCGTCGGTGTCATCCGCCAGCTTCCGCGACGCGTGGGAAGCGCGTGTCGGCCTGCACAATACCGACAGCCTGACGGCCCGCATCGGGCTTTCGGCCGATTACCGCAATGCCTGGCATGACGCCGATGGACAGCTTACCCGCATGAACATCTACGGTATCGCCAATCTCTATCAGGAGTTCATGGGCAGCGCGCCGGTCGATGTCGCGGATGTCAGCTTCGCCACCGGCAAGGACCGCACATGGGCCGGTGTCGGCGCAGGCGGAACCTATACATGGGCCGATGACAAATATGCCATCTACGGCGAAGGAGCCATCAACACAGCCCTCAACCATTTCGCAAACAGCTATCAAATCAAGGCAACCGCAGGGGTAAGGGTAAGATGGTGAGGGAAAACTGTAAGCATACGGCGAAGGCCACAGACTATACCGTCTGAACATCGAATATGAGTAATGCCAAATTCCATGGAAGTGACTGTTCCAGTTTGGTAATCCTTGTGTCGGCGCTGCGGACGAAAAACGTCCGCAAGCCATGCCCGGGGATCGAGATCATTAAACTTTGCTCTTATGATCAGCATGCTCATGAAGACCGCATGATCGGCGCTGTGGTTCAGTCCGGCGAAGCGCCATGATTTGCGACCAAGAGTCCCCCGCAACGCGCGTTCCGCTGCATTGTTTGTCGGAAAATTCGGCCGTCATCGGGAAATGCCGTAAGGATAGCGGATTTAGAATTTTGGTTTTTCATCACGGAGTTTCCGATTGCGGCTCGTGGGGATGATCAGGTTCGCCCCAATTTTCCAAAAAGCAACTTTTGCATTGCTGCGCCGACTGCCATTCCCGTCGGTAATCATTGGATCAACCGAAATTCGGAAGCCGAAGGGAGGGAAAGGGACCCCGCCGCGGTCAAGCCAATATGCGTCCAGATCGGGTAATTTCATCTTGCGGCGCTTTGAGGCACGGTGATTGATGACATGGGTGGAGTTGCTGACAGCAATCAAATAAGTCGTGACGCTATGCGCCGCGAACCCTTTCAGCACCAACATGATTGCATCTTTCGGTCGCAGACCGCCGAGATCACGGGTTGCAGAAATTATCGCGCGTTTGGCATCTGCGTTGGCCGATCCCTGCAGCCCACCGATAATGATACTGTATGAATCGCTCGGACGACGCACAAATACGAAGCTTGCCATGCACAGAAGTGTCTGATCCGTTGCTTGCACCAGACGCACGGTAAACACGCCTTCGTGTCGACTGCCGCAATGATCGGAAAGTAGTAATTGGAGGCGATAATGATGGTCTCTGCCGCAAACTGTTCCAAGCTCAATCATTTCACCACGCCAAAGCGCCTGCAACACATGCGGGCACATTAACTGGCGCGCCAGATCGAAATGCTGGGTGAGAATATTGAGCCGAGTTCGCCATGCCATGCGGTGCACGAGGAAGGATGACAGGGATTTCCGGACAAGATCATCATGAGGCGGAGCGAAAGTATGCTGTTCCGTAAAGTCGCCAAGGAACCGAAACCAGCGAAAAGTCAGCCACGGCGACAGAACGCTTCTCAACAGAAAAGCCAGAGTTTTGCGGAACTTCAGCCGTGAAGCAATACTGATTATCTGCCGCGACATTGAATGTGAGGCAGCCAGATGCTTCAGGGGTATATTTTGGATACTTGCATCGTTATTTTTGGACGAACTTCGTTGAAGCTGCCTTGCGGCAGATGTTGGATGGGTAATTTGTTCTGCCAGCATGATCATTGTCCGCTGCTGTAGGGAGGGCGTGCGCCGGACTTTTCCTTGGCTTTGTCAAGGTCGCATGAAGAATTGTCGTGTACTCGGCGAGCCGTGGGGCTGAAGGAAAAGTGCGCGCCGAAACATCTCACACTGTCGTCGATCGCCGCAGCTCGACTGGAAATTCTTTGCCAGAGCCACATCATCAGACATAGGATCAAGCCCCAGGCAACAATGACGTCTGATAGAAAATGCGCGCCGAAGAGAACCCGGTTGAAGGAAACGAAGAACAGGATCGGAACGGCAATAACAGTTGCGGGGGATCGCCATTGCACAGGCACGAAGACGATCAACGACAGGGTGGCAACGGCGACAGCAGCTTCACCAGAAGGAAAGGAGCAACTGTGTCTGCAGGCGGCTGCATATTGCCATACCGGAGAGAAATCAGCTGTTCCACCGAATTCTACAATATCGCGCGGACGGGCCCGCCCGATGAGGTTTTTCAGCAACTGTACCGTAATCAACGGACCGAGCAAAAAACTCAAGAGCACAAAGAGAGCTTTGTGCGGTGGGCAGAACGCGTATTTACGTGGCAGAACCGCATGAAGGCCTATTGTGAACAGCATGAACAGCAGAAGATAGATCAGGCCCTGTCGATTTATATCCCGGACAGCCTTCAGAAATAGATTTTCAGACAGCGGGAAGCTGTGTCCGTTCGCAAAGAAGCGTGAAATGGCCAGATCGGCTGACGGGAACACCACGAAGATGAAACTTACAGCTAGGATGGACATGACCAGCAGCTGCGTTGTCCATGAAACTGGTTCATAACGTTTGAGAACGTTGGTCGCCGAATGGGAAGCGTTGGAGCCTAGGGCGGTTTCTTGCATGTCGACACCTCGGAAGAGTTGAACGACTGCGATTTGAGGTCCGATCATCAAGACTTTGCGAAGATCGAACCAGCACTGTGTCCAAAATCGGTCTCTGAACGGTGCACATACTGTTTGGAAATTGCACGTTGATGAATTGCCGGTCATAGTCCGCGCTGATTTCACCCAGGTGTAGATAAACGACCTCAAGAAAATTCGGAGCCGCTCTTGGACAACAGTCTCGTTCTTATTGTGGAGGATGAGCCGGAAATTGCGCAGATCCTGGACGCTTACCTAGTGCGGGAAGGCTATCGCACGGTGCGGGCAACTGATGGAGAAACGGCACTGCAACATCACGCCTTGCTGTCGCCGGATATTGTTCTGCTTGATGTTCGCATTCCCAAACTTGACGGGTTTGCCGTACTGGCACGCCTGCGGCAGACCAGAAATACGCCGGTTATCATGGTGACAGCGCTGGCCGAAGACATCGACCGGCTCAGCGGCCTTCGTCTCGGGGCGGATGATTATGTTGTTAAACCGTTCAATCCACAGGAGGTGGTTGCCCGGGTCAAGGCGGTGCTGCGCCGTACAAAAGGAGATCAACAGGAGAGCCTACGACGGTTCGGAACGATAGAGGTCGATTTCAATGCTTATTCCGCGTTCGTCAACCGTGACGGAGAACGTGTTGCTCTCCAGCTCACCCTGAGCGAATTTAGAATTCTCGCTTATATGGTTCGCCGTCCAACACACGCCTTCGACCGCGCTGATATTCTTGACGCCTGCCTGCCGGAAAGCGACGCGCTGGTTCGCACAGTGGACACCCATATATCCAACTTGCGAAAGAAGCTTGAAGCGTTTGGACAGAAAGATTTCTTTCCCGCAGTCCGTGGCATCGGTTATCGTCTGGCAGACCCCAAATGAAAGTACCGACGCTCCCGCTTGCCACTCTGACTGCTATCATAATCGCTGCTATGCTTCTGCTCAGCGTTGGTCTGGCTTATCTGGGCGTGACCTCTTACGCTGCCTATCTAGAAGAGGGCGTGGTCAGAAGCCTGCCCACCAATGCGGCTCAGGCCTATCGCGATATGAATTCCGGTATCGTACCGGAACCGGCAGCGATAAAAGAATTGTTTGACCACCTCGATAACCTTTCCGATCCGGTCGATTTTCAACTCTATCTTTCCGTACTCGTTTGCGGACTGGTTTCCGCGCTCATTTGCAGCATCATCGGGATATACTTGGCGAGGAGGGTCGCACGACCTCTGGAGCAGCTAACTCTGGTCGCCGAAGGACTGAAATCTGGAGATTTTTCTGTCCGGCTCGAAGAATCGCATACCAGTACGGTGGAGGTCAAAAGCCTCATTGAGAGCTTCAATGCGCTGGCGACGAGCCTTGAAACCATGGAGGAGAGGTTGCGGTTCAACAATATGGCTGTGGCGCATGAATTGCGCACACCGCTCACCATATTGCGCGGTTCGATGCAGGGCATGGTGGACGGCGTATTTCCATTGGATACGAAAACAGTAGCGAGTCTCTTGCTCCAGGTGGAGGGGCTATCTCGACTTGTCGAAGACTTGCGTACCTTGTCGCTAGCGATAGGACAAAAGCTTGTTATGGACTGCGAGCGTTTTGAACTGGCCGAGCTGGTGAATGCCGTGCTCGACGCAGCCAAACCTATGCTCGATGCAAGTAGGCTGGCAGTCGAAAAAGAACTGATTTCTATGGAGGCGACCGCCGATTGTCAGCGCATTCGGCAGGCCATACTCGCGCTTCTGGAAAATGTCTGTCGTTATGCTGCGAGCGGCGGAATATTGCGATGCCAAACGGAATTGGTTGCGGACGGCTTTATCGCGATCCATATCCATGATCACGGGCCCGGCTTTCCTGAAAATATGGGCGAAGTAAGCGCCAATCCGTTCTGGCGTGGAGATACGTCTCGTTCAAGAGCTACGGGTGGAACTGGGCTTGGCCTGTCTGTCGTACAAGCGATCGCAGCGGCCCACGGCGGAAAACTTGAACGCAGCAATCGACCGGGTGGTGGCGCTACCGTATCAATTCTCATCCCGCAGGAGTCCACAGAACGTTCATTTGAGTAGACATCGCAGTTTTGCGATCCCAGCGGTCATCAATCTGCCTCGCCGGGGCGCTTGGGTTGATCCTTAAGCAAGTGATCTTCAAGTCAATGTCAGGTGCTGCCATCCCCGGTGGAGAAGCCTCAGTATATCCGCTTCACCTCTAGTGCCGGTTTTGGAATAGAGACTCTTGAATTGAGATCTTATAGTCTCTTTCGATCGATCTGCTTCAAGAGCGATTTCATTTATCGACTGACCGTCAACTATTCCAGCGAGCGCGCGCATTTCGCCGCGAGAAAGCTTGAAGGCAGCACCAAACAGTTTTTGATCATAATGGGTTGATCTTGCTTTGAACTGCTTAAGCAAGACAATGATATGGGGACCTTCAAAATATAGAAAGTGCCGCTCTTTCTTTAGATGAATGAGAGTTAATTTTGTACCATGGGAATAAAAATCAAGTATTTCTGGTCCATCATAGCTTCGTTTCAACATGAGATCACTCGCGGCCTGGATTTCGCTTTGCCGGAAGCGAATTTTGCCATCCGCCAGAGTTCGCAGGGGCGAAATGTTCTCAATCATCTCAGAAGCAACCATTGAGATTATTCTGGGCCGATACTCTCGATCAAGAACCAATGCCCCGATATTGACTGTATCCATTAATGAAGAAGAATTGAATTGGGATCTTTTTTCTCGTTGATAAAAATCAAAAGCTCGCTTCAAGTGCGGCGATAAGCTGGCTAAACTTAATACGGTTTTCTCAATACGCGAAGGTTCAATCGGGTCATTGTTCCAGCTAATTACAAGTGTGAAGGACTGGTTGCGAGATTTTGCGAACTTGACACCTGCCGTTCGCTTCATTCGCTGCGGAACAAGAAAATCATTATAAAATTCGGTTCTTCTCAGATTATCTTGCGAAATCAGGTCGAAGTCATAACCAGTGAACCCGATTGGTTTTGAGAAAAGAAGTGGTTGTAGCGGATTCAGTTTTCCATAATACGAATTATATAATTCTTTAGTTGTTTCTTCAAAGCCTGCAAAAAGCCCATACCCTTCATCGTTACGTATGTCATGAGTCACTAATGCTGCTGTGCCGTCAGGTAGATTTGATGCGAGTTTTCCGAGAAAATGTTCCCAGGTCTCCTCACCAAGCATTGCCGCATAAACAAGCTTACTGAGCTGGCCATCCATTACTTTCCCCCGTCATTCCCCGATTCGCGCCGGCACAATGTGCATAATCGCTTTTAATGTCCAGAAACTCACCCGTGAGGGTGAAGTGAATTTCAACCAGTTATGGTTTTCTTCCATTTGGGCCATGTATTGGTTCGCGGGGGACTACAGCCCGTTTCGTATAACATCGATGTCAAGACCAACGCTATATATCATTGCGTTGAGGGAAGGGTTGCGCGGACATGCAAGATTTCGTAACGGGGCACTTTCAGGAGAAATCGAGCAAGAAAACTTCGCAGAACTTCAAACGTCATTCACGAGTGCTCAGAGGCGGGCGCATGACCAAGTGGAAAGGTCAGGCAGCAAGCTATGCCCCTAACGTTATGGAGAACATTAGCCGGCTTGTAACTGGTATTTTTGCGGTCTCGGCAATTGCGGGGCTAACCGTCAACTCAGCTGCTTCTGCAGACAGATATTGGGATCCAAACGGTACCGCTGTAGGTCGCGGGGGGACAGGCGTCTGGAATTTGACCTCAGCTTTTTGGAGCCCCGGTAATGACGGCGTCAGCGGGCCTTTTTCAGCTTGGAACAACAATGCGTTAGACAGCGCCTATTTTGGCGGCGCAAGCAGCGGTACTGTGACTTTGGAAGCGCCCATTACCGCTGCTAGTCTCTTTTTTGAAACGCCAGGTTATATCCTTAATGGTGGTACGCTGACCCTTGCAGGAGCCAAACCTACTATTGCGAGCATCGGCAGCAGTACAGGAGTCACGATCAATTCAGTTATTACAGGAACATCGGGTTTTACCAAGACGCTGGCCGGTACCGTTGAACTCAACGGTGTGAACACGTTCACAGGCACGATTAGTGTTGAAGGGGGAACGCTCGCTCTCAATGGCGATGCTGCTCTTGGCGCTGCGGCCAACCATTTGGTAATGTCGGACGGTACAGTACTGACGTCATCTGGTGCGCTGGCTCCTGGTCGCGTCGTAAACTTGATGGGTGGCTCTGTGGAGGTCAGCGGTGCGGGTGTCGGGTCCGCGCACTTTACCGGGGCTGGCGGTCTTCTTGCCAGACAAAATGTCAAGCTTGATAATAATGCCAATGACTTTACCGGCCAGATGAGCTTTTTGGTTGATGGCGATGCTTATTTTACTTCCGTGCGCAATATTGGCGAAGCAAGCGCGCTTGGCGCGGGTGACATAATCCGCTTTACAGCCCAGAACCAGTATTCAGATAAGCTGCACTATACGGGTACCGGTAACAGTTCAAACAGGAATTGGGAATTTACAAGCTCCGGGGGCACGACCGGCACAGTATTCTACAACAATGGTACTGGCACGCTAACCCTTACAGGAGATATCGCCGTCCAGAATAATGTCGGCAAATTCATGTTTTTCGTGGCCCAGGACGCCGACCTGGAATTGCTGGGAACGATTAACCGGGCAAACAATGACGCGATCACATTCAGTGGTGGCGGCAATGGCCGGACCGTCACGCTTGGTAATTTCAATACTTATGCTGGCGAAACTGTCATAGGCAGTGCCAATTCCTCGCTGGGCATAACGGGACCGGTAACCTTGCATATAGGTTCATTGACGGATGCCGGGACCGCCAGCTCGTTGGGTACCGGTACGGCAGGCGGTATCAGCCTGCTCAACGGCAGCGTTCTCAGTTATAGGGGAGTGGCCTCCAGCAGCAACCGCAACTGGACAATCGGTCCGGCCGCATCAGCGGGCGGGATTGGCGGTGTGATATCAAATGATGGTACTGGTGAACTCACACTCAGTGGCACTGTGCAATTCGCAGCGGGCAATTATAACGGCTTGACACTGGATAGCAGCTATAGCGGTGTCAATACATTATCCGGCATAATCTCAGGTAGTGGTACGCTGGCAAGCCGTGGATCGGGAACATGGACGCTCACCGGAGCCAATACACGCAGCGGTGCAATCGTGGTCGATGGCGGCACTTTGCGCGCAGGACATGCCTCGGCGTTTGGCACAACCAGCGGCGTGACGGTGAACGCCGGCACGCTTGACCTTAATAGCTACGACCTGACGACATCGGCTTTATCGGGTGCCGGAGGAACCATTGCACTTGGCACAGCAACACTCACTCTCGATACCGTTACCAAGACGAATTATGCGGGACTGATAACCGGCAGTGGCGGATTATTGAAAACGGGCGCGGGTACTTTGACGCTTAGCGGCCAGAATAGCTATTCAGGCAGCACTTCGTTGAGTGGTGGTGGCCTCACTCTCGATTTCACGGCATCCGGTGCCCCTGCCAGCAATATAATTTCCGCCTTGTCGACTTTGAACATGGCAGGAGGCACGCTCGCCATCCTCGGCGGAACGACAGCGAGCAGTCAGAGCCTCAATGGTTTGAATGTCAATGCTGGCAGCAATCGTATTGCGGCAACATCAGGTGCTGGCGGCAGTCTGACGCTCAATCTGGGAGCGATTTCCCGGACCGGCGGACTGATAGACTTTAACTTGCCCACCAATGGCAATATCACCACTACCAATACGACGCTTGGTGGCTGGGCTACAGTGAACGGTACCGACTATGCCAAAGTTGTTGACGGTAACATCACAGCCTTCATTGCGTCTGATTATACGAAACAGGATAATTCCAGCCTGTGGGTAGGCGGACAATTCGTCACCGATGACGATGGTCATACTGGCAGCTTCTATAACACGGTAAACGGCAGCGTCCAGCTGGGTGGCTTGCGTTATACCCAGGCTGCGGCCTCAACAGTCCACATCACGTCAGATCAGACACTCGGTATCGACGGCACAATCATTGTTGCGGCCACCGTCGGCAATAACAGTCAGACGATCACTGGCGGCTTTCTTACCGGCAGCCTCGGTGGCGGCGTACTTGGGATACAGCAGAACGGCGGCGGCAATTTTACCATTGCCTCGACAATCACCGATAATGGCGACGCCATCGGCTTTACCAAGGGTGGTAATGGTGTCGTCACACTGACGGGGGCTAATAACTATACGGGCGTCACGACTTTGAGCGGGGGCACGCTCTCGATCAATACAGTTGCCAATGGGGGGCAGGCCAGCAGCATCGGCAAATCAGCGGCCGACTCCTCCAACTTCCTGCTTGAAAGCGGAACGCTGCGTTACACTGGTGCGAGTGCGTCAACCAATAGAGGTTTCACACTCATCAATGGTGGTCCGTCACGGGTGATCGAGGTCACCAGCTCTAGTACGGAAGTAGATTTCGGTGGCCGGATTACAAGTCCTGATGAGGCTGGTTTCACAAAGACGGGTGCGGGTACCCTGACCTTATCTGCCAGCAATAACGACTATGTCGGCGTAACCACAGTCAGTGACGGCAGACTTGCTGTCAGCACACTTGCCAATGGTGGTTTTGCCAGCAGCATTGGTCGTTCAAGCAATGATGCTGCAAATCTCGTGCTTGCTGGAGGAATTCTGGATTATCTTGGTTCTACGGCCAGTAGCGACCGTGGTTTCACCCTCGGCGCAGGCGGTGGGATTGGCGTGAACGACACGGATGCGACCCTTACTATGGGGGGGACAGCGACCGGTAGCGGAAGTATGCGTAAAGAGGGGAATGGTACATTGGTGCTTGCCGGTGCCAACAGCTATACTGGCGGTACCATTGTGAATGGCGGCATATTGCGCGCTGGTTCAGCCGCGGCATTCGGCAATCAGCCAAGCTTTATGACCGTCAATGCCGGCGGAACACTGGAGCTGGGTGGCTATAATATTACCGTAGCCGGATTGCTGGGCAGCGGCATTGTCGATCTTGGCGATAAGACACTTACTTCGTCGGGAGGCTCTGCCAACGCCTTTACCGGAAAAATTACGGGTACAGGCGGCTTTACGCGAACCGGTTCGTGGACGCAGGTTATCAACGGATGCAACAACGATTATACCGGCAAGACGACCATTGCCGGCAGCGCACTGACCATTGATTGTCTTGCCAATGGTGGCCAGGCCAGTGCTATTGGCGCATCGGGCAATGCATCAGCCAATCTCGTTTTTAGTGGCGGCACACTAGGCTATACCGGCGCGAGCGTCACTACTGACCGGGGCTTTACGCTGCAATCAAGCCGAAGTGCCATCAATGTTGCCAAGGCAGCGACTGCCTTGAAATTCTCCGGCCAGATCGTCGGAGGCGGAGGGCTGGAAAAGAGTGGTGCGGGAACGCTGGTGCTCGCCGGATCCAATACTTATACCGGGGGCACATTAGTATCCGCCGGTATTTTGCGAGCAGGATCATCGAACGCTTTCGGCGGCGGCGATATGACCCTGACCAACGTTGCGGGTGCAATACTGGATCTGGCAGGTCTGGACACAAATATTCGTACCCTTGTCGGTGGGGGCAATCTGGGTGGAGATATTGAACTCGGTGGGGCCACAGCGACATTGACCGCCAACAGCTCGGGGACCGCAAATTATAGTGGCGCGATCAACGGCAGCGGAAGCCTGATCAAGAGTGGTACCTATACGCAGAGGCTAAGCGGCTGCAACAGCACTTATACTGGCAGCACTACGATCAACAAAGGCGTGATCGAGACCGACTGCCTTAACGACGGCGGTATTGCCAGCTCGATCGGTGCTTCCAGCTCAGCAGCAGGCAGCCTTGTCCTTAATGGTGGTACGCTGCGCTATGTAGGCTCTGGCAGCAGTACCAATCGTCAATTCACGCTGGGGGCATCTGGCGACAATCTGCTGGATGCTTCGGGCACTGGCGCAATCAGCTTTACCAACAATGCGCCGTTGACTTTTGCATCGAGCAACGCCACGCAAACGCTCACACTGACCGGCACCAACTCAGACGGCAACAAGCTGGCGGCGCAACTGACCAATAATGGCACTGGCGTAACCTCGCTGAACAAGACCGGAACCGGCACATGGATTCTGACCAATCCGGACAGTACCTATACAGGCGTCACGACGATCAGTGGTGGTGTATTGGGGGTCGATAAGCTGGCGGATGGCGGACTTGCCTCAAGTCTTGGCGCATCGTCAGCGGCGGCATCAAATCTGATCATAGGTGATGGCTCGACACTGCGCTACGTCGGATCCGGCGATACCACCAACCGTCGTTTTACGCTTTCAGCAGGTACAATATACATTGAATCATCCGGTGCCGGCGCAGTTATTTTTACTGACACCGGACCGCTGACGCTCGCTGATAACAATCAGGAGCGCACTATTGCATTGGGCGGCACGAACGCGGGCAGCAACACGCTTGCCGGTTCAATCGGTGATGCGGGAAACGGTAAAACCAAGTTTGCCAAAAACGATAGCGGCACCTGGGTGCTGACTGGTAATAATAGTTTTACCGGCACGACCGTTGTTAACGACGGTATGCTGGTGCTGGGCAATGGTGGCATAACGGGCTCAATAGTCAGTGACCTTATCGTTGATAGCGGGATATTCGCTTTCAATCGTTCCGACATTTACAATTATGGCGGCCTGATATCGGGTGCCGGTGACATCCGCCAGATAGGCTCGGGTACGACAGTCCTGACCGGTAGCAACAGTTATACCGGTACCACCAATGTCAATTCTGGTACCTTGCTCATCAATGGCAACCAGTCTGCAGCAAACGGTGTTACGACTGTTCATTCAGGCGGAGCACTTGGCGGCAACGGAGTTGTCGGCGGTGATGTGATCGTCAGCGGCGGTACGCTCACGCCTGGCAACGGCAGTGCGGGCACACTCACGATCAATGGCAATCTTTCCCTTGATGCTTTGTCAACGCTTGCTTTGGAATTCGGGCAAGCGGGTACGCCCGGCGGGACGATGAACGATCTGATTGAAGTCAAGGGGAACCTGATACTCGACGGAACGCTTAATGTCTCGCAAACCCCAGGCAGCAGCTTCGGACCGGGTATTTATCGCATCATCAACTATTCCGGCAGCTTGACCGATAATGGACTGAACATTGGTGTGTTGCCAAGCGGCTCTGGCGCCATACAGACATCTATCACGGGCCAAATCAATCTTCTGGCGGGCGGATCGAATTTCAGCTTTTGGGACGGCAACGCCGGCCCCAAGTTCAATGGTGTCGTTGATGGCGGCAGCGGCAGCTGGCAGAACGGCACTGGCAACGACAACTGGACAGAATCGAACGGATTGGTCAACGCCGGCTATAGTGACGGCACTTTCGCGATTTTCGCGGGAACGGCGGGAACAGTTACGGTCGATAATAGTCTTGGACAGGTTACTGTGTCCGGGATGCAGTTTGCAACGAATGGCTACCGCATTCAGGGCGGCTCTGTTGAACTGACAGACCCGGAATCGATTATTCGCTTGGGTGATGGTACCGCTGCCGGTGCAGGTATTGTGGCCACAATTGCCTCCGATCTTTCAGGAACGGCGAGACTTGTTAAAACTGATGCCGGTACATTGGTTTTGACGGGAAATAATACTTATACTGAAGGAACAGCGATTAATGGTGGAACGCTGCAGATCTCAAATGATGCCAGCCTTGGCGCCATTTCGGGTGGGTTGAGCTTTAACGGCGGTACACTTAATACCACTGCCAATATGGTTAACAATCGGGCAGTAACGCTGGCAGGCGTTGGTACGATGAGTACGGATGCCGCCACGACACTGACCTTGAATGGCGGGGTAAGCGGAGGCGGATCGTTTATCAAGAGTGGTGCGGGTTCGCTGCTCCTGTTGAGTGACGCAATTCATCTCGGCGGCACAACGATCGCTGCGGGTACACTCCAGATAGGTAATGGCGGGACGAAAGGCAGTATCACCGGCAATATCGCTAACAATGGCGCGCTAATTTTCAGTCGTGCCGACGATCTTCTCTATACGGGAGCGATCTCCGGCAGTGGAGCGCTGCGCCAGAGTGGCACTGGCGTGCTGAACGTGACTGGCAACAGTAACTATAGCGGTCAGACTTATATAGATATGGGAAAGATGGTGCTGAACGGCCGGATCGTCGGCACATCCGCCTTGATGATGGCCGACACCGCTGGCATTTCTGCCGAAATGACCATTGATGGTGCCAATGCCAATTTGACGACCGGCTTGAATGGCACGTCCTATGTCGGTTATCGGGGAGCTGGCACGCTGACGGTAAAGAATGGCGCTTCGGCCAACTTTGGCACACTAACCCTTGGCTACAGCGTCGGTGGAAGCAACGGCACTCTCAATGTTATCGGACCCGGTTCGCAGGTAACGACAAATGGCAATATCCTACAATCGATTGGAGCCAGCGGCACCGGTATTGTCAATGTTCTTGATGGCGGCAGGCTGGTTTCCGGTGGTGCCAGTGGTATTCGCGTCGGCTTTTCGCCAACGGGAAGCGGGACGATCACCGTTTCAGGCAAAAGTTCTGAATGGGTAGTTCCGAATGCGCTGCAGGCAATGCGCGGATCGTTTACAGTATCCAATGGAGGTCTGATAACTGCCGGATCGGCTGCGCTAGCAGGAACTGGAGCAGGCGTAGCAGATTTGCTTGTCACCGGAGCAGGATCCCGTTTCGAGACGAAAGGGGTTCTTAATCTTGCAAGCAATGCGACAGCAAAAGGCAGTATAACCATTGCTGATGGCGGGGTGGTCAGCGCGGGCAGCGGTACACTTGCCTTGGGGGCTGGCAATGCCATGCTCAATATCGGCGGAGGCGAAGGCAATGCAGCCGTTCATGCGGGTATGCTTGATGCAAGCTCGGTCACATTTGCTGCAGCAGGCAACCGAATTAACTTCAACCATGACGATGCCAGCTATCTGTTTTCAGCCGCAATTTCAGGTGCAGGCTTCATCACCCATAGCGGTTCAGGCGCAACAGTGCTGACTGGCGCTAACAGTTATGCTGGAACGACTACGATCAATGCTGGCAGCCTTTATATTAATGGCAATCAGTCGGCGGCAACCGGTCTTGTTACCGTTAAATCCGGCGGCGCGCTTGGCGGAACCGGCATCATTGGCGGTAATGTCGTTGTCGATAACGGTGGTGCTGTCAATCCGGGCAATTTGGGTATTGATGCTGGAACACTGACGATTGCAGGCAATCTTGCGCTCGATGGCGGTTCGACCCTCAATTATAGTTTCGGCAAGGCTAATGTGCCAGGTAGCCCCCTCAACGATCTGATCAATGTAGGTGGCGACCTTACCCTTGGCGGTACACTTAACGTCGTGACCTCGGTTGGCGGCAGCTTTGATCCAGGTGTTTACAGGGTGATCAACTATAACGGCTCGCTTGTAAATAACGGGCTGGTGTTAGGCAATGTGCCATCTCCTGATTTCTATATTCAGACGTCGGTTCCCGGTCAGGTTAATCTGATCAATAAAGCAGGCATGACTTTGCGCTATTGGGATGGTGGTCTGAGCACCTCTAGAAATAACGGTATAATTGAGGGTGGCAACGGTCTCTGGCAGAACTATACCGGCAATGATAACTGGACCGAAGATACCGGTGCGATCAATGCGCCGTTCAATAATGGCGCTTTTGCAGTGTTTATGGGCGCCGCTGGCACAGTGACTGTTGATGGCAGCCTTGGTGCGGTCAACGCATCGGGTATGCAATTCCTTGTTGACGGTTACGTGATAGAAGGTGACGTCGTTAACCTGGCAGGCGTTCCCGCTGCGGTCATCCGTGTCGGCGACGGCACGGCTGCGGGGAAAGACATTACAGCCACGATTAGTTCCGATCTCAACGGCGCGGCACAGCTCCAGAAGTCCGACATGGGGACGCTGATCCTTTCTGGTAATAACAGCTACACCGGGGGCACCGCAATCAATGGTGGAATGCTGCAAATTGCAAGTGATACCAATCTTGGCGCAGTATCCGGCGCCCTGTCATTCGACAATGGAGGTCTGCACACGACAGCCGATATCAGCACCAGCCGTAATGTGACTCTGGACCAAGCCGGCACTTTCCAGACCGATGCGGGAACTGCATTGACCCTCGGTGGTACGATGACCGGCACCGGTTCTCTCATCAAGGATGGCATGGGATCGCTGCTCCTTTTGAGCAATGCGACTTATACTGGCGGCACGAGAATTACCCAGGGTACACTGCAGCTCGGTAATGGTGGCGTGACCGGCCATCTAACAGGTGATGTTATCAATAATGGTAGGCTCATCACCAAGCGTTCCGACACTCTGGCGCTTGATGGCGTTATCTCGGGTAATGGAACATTGACGCAAGCTGGCACGGGCACCACGATATTGAGAGGTAACAACAGTTACGGAGGGGCTACGACCGTCAGTTCCGGTACGCTGCTCGTCAATGGTGACCAATCGTTTGCTAAAGGCACTACAACAGTTGCTGGCGGCGCGACGCTCGGAGGAGCTGGTATTATTGGAGGCGATGTTTCTATCGCAGATAGAGCAACGCTTGAACCCGGCAGCACAACAGGAGCTGCAAGTACGCTGACCATTAAAGGTTCTCTTTCTCTAGAAGACGGATCTTCACTCAACATGCAATTCGGTGAGGCGAATGTTGCCGGTGGGGCGTTTAACGACCTCATCAATGTTGGCGGCGATTTGCTGCTTGACGGCACACTGAATGTGTCCCTCTCATCAGGCGGTGTTTTCGGCACAGGCATCTACCGTGTAATCAACTATGGCGGCATACTGACCGACAACGGTCTGGAACTGGGGATGATGCCCGTCACAGATGGCATATTCCTACAAACTTCCGTCGCGGGGCAGATCAATCTTGTCAATGGCGCAGGACTGACGCTCAACTATTGGGATGGAGCGGCAGGGCCAAAATTTGACGGCACGATCAACGGCGGGGATGGCGTATGGCAGGGTAGCCCTGGCAACAACAACTGGACTGACGCGACCGGTGACATCAATGCACCTTACACCAACGGCTCTTATGCAATTTTTACGGGCGCATCCGGCACAGTGACTGTAGATGACAGTCTTGGCAATGTAGAGGCCTCCGGGATGCAGTTTGCAGTCGATGGTTATCGTGTCGAAGGTGATGATCTGAAGCTTACCGGCCCGCAATCTGTAATTCGTGTGGGTGACGGCACCGTAGCGGGCCAAATGATGACCGCAACGATCGGTACAAGTTTGACTGGAGCGAGCGAACTGGTCAAGAGCGACGCTGGCACGCTGATCCTGACCGGAGCAAACAGCTATATTGGTGGCACCTTAATCTCCGGCGGCACATTGCAAGTGGCAATGGACAAGGCGCTTGGCGATGTTTCAGGTGGGATTTCATTTGACGGCGGTGCGCTGCATACGACTGCGGATATGACAAGCGAGCGCTCGGTCTCAATGACGGGCGACGGTGAGGTACGTGCGGACGCTGACACCGAGCTCATCCTCAAAGGCAGCTTTTCCGGATCCGGTGCACTTAAGAAGAAAGGTGGCGGTACGTTAATACTGACTGCCGATAGCGGAGCCTATTCCGGCTCTGCAAGTATTGATGCAGGTACGCTGGATGTGAAAGGCGTGCTTGGCGGTAACCTCTCCGTGAGTAAACAAGGCCGTCTGCGTGGAACCGGCACGGTGGGCGACACCAGCAATAGCGGTATCATCGCACCCGGATCGGACGAGATAGGTACGCTCACTGTTCAAGGTAATTACACTGCTAGTAATGGCGAACTCGATATTACGGCAATCCTTGGCGATGACAGCTCCAAAACCAGTCGTCTGGTGGTTGATGGTGCAACCTCAGGCACCACACAGGTCAACGTGATTAATCGAGGTGGCCTCGGAGGACAGACGGTTGAAGGTATCAGAATCATTGATGTAGCTGGCACATCCAATGGCGAATTCAAGCTCAAAGGTGACTATCTTTTCCATGGCGAACAAGCCGTCGTAGCTGGTGCCTATGGTTATCGTCTCCTGCAAGGCGGGGTTTCCAATCCGACCGATGGAAACTGGTATCTGCGCTCATCATTGCTGAACACGCAAAACCCAAATGAGCCGGCTTCACCGCTTTATCAGCCCGGCGTACCTCTCTATGAGAGCTATGCGGCGGCAATGCAGCAACTGAGCAAGCTGGGAACGCTCCAGCAACGCATCGGCAATGGGGTATGGGCTACAACACAATACGCAGCGACCACCGGTGCAGATTCGGGACGCACCACCGATAGCAACGGTATCTGGACGCGTATTGACGCGGCACATGCCAAAATCAATCCGGAGACTTCGACGAGCGGCGCAAACTACGATGCCAATACATGGAAACTTCAGACAGGTATCGATGGTGTGTTTGTAGAAAACGATGCCGGAAAATTGACGGGTGGTATTTTCGCACAATATGGCACCGTTTCTTCCGGTATCTGGTCACCCTATGGAGCGGGCAGCATTGACATTACTGGCGTCGGTCTAGGTGCGACTTTAACCTGGTATGGCGAGAACGGCTTCTATGCAGATGGACAAGTACAGATCACTTGGTACGATAGTGATCTATATTCCTCGACTGCGAGACGCGACCTCGTCAATAGCAATAACGGCATAGGCTATAGTTTCAGTATAGAAACCGGTCAGCGAATAAACTTCGGCGAAGATTGGTCGCTGACACCGCAGATACAACTGGCTTATTCTGGTGTTGAGTTTGACGACTTTACGGATGCATTTGATGCTGATGTTTCTCTAGGCAGCAGTCACAGCTTGACCAGCCGTCTGGGTATTGCGGCTAGCAGGGATACTGAATGGAAAGACGAAAATGGAAGATCTGCTCGCGCTCACCTCTATGGTATCGTCAATCTTTACTATGATTTTCTGGGTAAATCGAAAATTGATGTCTCTGGAACGACTTTTTCAAGCAAGGACTACCCGTTGTATGGTGGTATTGGTGCAGGCAGTTCGTTCAACTGGGCCGATGATAAATACTCACTGTATGGTGAGGCACGCTTCAATACGAATTTGAGACATATCGGTAACGTCAACGCTATTGGCGGGACGGTCGGATTCCGAATGCGTTGGTAGATTTCAGGTTTACCTTGGTGCCATTCAGGTCGAGCGTACCACGCTTCGACCTCAGGCATCGTGGTGCGATCAATGGTGACGTCGGCTTTCGTTCTCAATGTGTCGAGATATGCCTTGGTCAGCTGGGTATCGCTGCCGGTAAGTACCGAGCTGATCGTCGCGAACGATGGCGGCCTACCAAGGTGATCGCATCCCCGGTGACGACATAACCATCGCTCGCAAACTGTATGGCTGCCGCGTGAACGGCATTTCGTCGATTGGCACAGCCAATTTAGTGGTGAGCGCCAATATTATCAGTTTTCGGCGCTTGCTGTCGGCTCATTTCTGCAAGCAAGGCTCGCAACTGGTTTTCGTCCACAGCATCAGCAGCCATGACAGCGCGGATTATGGGATCAGAGAGTAGTTCTTGAGCGGTTGGCACCGGGTAGCAGTCGGTTCTAGTGCACATATGAATTCTCTCCCTTCATACTCTGTTTCCCAGGATTGATCCCTGATCGAGTTCACAGGGCTGGTGTCCGTCATCGGGCGTGAAAAATACGTCGGCATGCATGTCTTCACTACGTAATCCGCGCGCCAAGGCGAGCTGAATGGCGGCGTCGACCATTGCCGGCGGACCGGCGACATAGGCCTTCCATCCATCAAGGTCCATCAGGTCATTGCCAACAGCCTTTGTCACAAAACCACGGCGGTACTGTGTCGTCTCTGCCTCGGATAACACCACCACAAAGGTAAGATTGACATGCTGTTCAGCCAAGGTCTGAAAATGCTTGATCAGGTAGAGATCGCGCTCGTTGCGTACTCCGAAATAAACATGGATCGGCTGCTTCATGCCGTGAGCAAGGGCGGTCTCAATGATCGACTTGATCGGCGCAAGGCCGGAACCACCGGCGATGCACAGCATCGGACCTGAATGATTTTGGCGCAGATAGGAGGAGCCGAGAGGGAATTCGAGTTCGACCTTGTCACCAGTCTTCAGTCCACCATGTATGTGCTCGGACGTAACACCTCCCGCGACGCGGCGAATGTGAAATTCCAGGCTACCATCGCCTTCACGATTGGCCATGGAATAGCTGCGTACCGGTATTCCGATGAATCTTATCCGGGCATACTGCCCGGCGGTAAACGGCAAAGGACAGCCATCTGCAGGCGTGACCCGTACCAGCTTGATGTCGTGCGTAAGATCATCGAGACCGGTTACGACCGCATCAATGCACCGTGGAGGCTCCACAACCTCATCGTCGCCGACAAGCCACGCGACAGCGGCATCCGTCTGCGGCAATGCGCGGCATGCGAGGATCAGACCGTCGGATTTCTCCTCCTCGGTCAGTGCAAAGCGCGAGTGCTGAAGCAATTGAACCTCACCCTCGATGAGGCGTGACTTGCATGAACCGCAGCGACCGGATCGGCAGCCGTGGGGGTATGAAATACCAGCGGCGAGTGCGGCTTCGAGGATTGTTTGCCCGTCCGGGATTTCCAGGCGGGTCTGGGTCTGCCGAATATCAACGATAATTCTGGTCATCGGCTTTCCTTACAGTTCGTCATTCAGTCCGAGGACCTTGAGCAAGCCTGGCTTCTGCCGCGGAAATGTTCCGTAGAAAATTTCAGATCCGACAATCGTAATCGGTGCCACCCGAACCCCTGTGCGGGCTTTTGCTTCCTCGGCAATATCGGGCTCGCTGAGATCGCGCTCCTCGTAAGAAAGCCCCTGTTCGGAGAGCCAGCGCTTGAGGGCATGACAGTCCGGGCAGGTCGGGGTTGTGTAAATGAGAATGTGCGGTGCACTCATGTATGTCATATAGCTTCCTTTCACTCGGTAGACGTGCTTTTGCTTTCGCCCCCCACATTCGACTTGAGTTCTGAGCGGCATTTTTCAGCCTGCTGCTTCCAACACTTGTAAGGTCAAGGTCGTTTTTGCGCGGCGATGTGAACCTGATCACGAACAGAGCGAACGCCCCGGCTCACGCATGAAAGAGGAGCGTCGCTTGATCGATTATCTCTTCTTTTCTCGGAATACTGGCGGAACGACGCGCGAAATTGGCCGCCAAACCAGGCGGCAGCTGCCACCAAGATTCTCCTTGGAAAAATAGTTCTCAGGGCCTTGACCTTTCCACCGTTGGAAACAGCAAGGTCGTCAAATGACCGTCGTCACGTCCCGCTGGCAGAAGCTGCGGCCCTTTGAAGGAGAACGAGAATGAGTAATAAAGCCGCCGCCTTGTTTCTGGTCGGCGCCATTGTTGGTGGTACTTTTTATGCGGCCTATCGAGACGAAATCGAACCATATACGCGAAATTTCCTTTCGCTTGTTTCATCCGCCACCGCGCAACCAGCGCGACCGCTTGCCCCACAGGTCCCTGTCGCCGAAGTCATCACGCGTAAGGTCGCGCCGTCCGTGGAGTTTACCGGTCATACCGAAGCGATCAGTGCGGTTGAGCTGCGTCCGCGTGTGGGCGGGGCGATAGATACCGTCAGCGTTCCCGAAGGCGGCCTTGTTCAGCCTGGCGACCTTCTGTTTCAGATCGATCCAAGGCCGTTCCAGGTCGCACTGGATGCAGCCCAAGCTCAATTGCAACAGGCAATTGCTTTGCTTGATCAGGCTGAAGTCGATTTCAAACGCGCTGAAACGCTGGCTCCGAATGGGACCGTATCACGCAAGACCTTTGATGATGCGAAAGCCGCACTTCGGCAGCGCAAAGCTCAGGTGGAAATCGCCAAGGCTGCCATCGCAGCCGCAGAACTCGATCTGTCTTTCACACGTGTCACAGCACCGATTGCCGGTCGCGTTGACCGTGTTCTTGTCACGGAAGGCAATCTCGTTACCGGTGGCAATACGGGAGCTGCCACGCTTCTCACCACGATCGTTTCGACAGATCCGCTCTATGTCTATTTCGATATTGATGAAGCAACCTATCTCGAATTCGCTGCTCGCGGGCGCGCATCCGTGATGGGGAGTGATGCTGACAGACTTCCGGTCCAGGTCGGCTTGATGACCGATACGGGCCACCCGCTCGCTGGCGAGCTCGATTTCCTCGGCAACCGCATCGACCGGGGTACAGGCACGATCAGAGCCCGTGCGATCGTTCAAAACTCCGATGGCAGGCTGGCTCCCGGTCTTTTTGTCCGGGTGAAACTTGTGACCGCCGAACCAGCTCAAACCGTACTCATTGACGAGCAGGCGATTGGTGTCGATCAGGGGCGACGCTATGTGCTGGTACTCGGAGCGGGGAACAAGGCAGAGTACCGCCCGATTGAACTGGGGCCGATGATCGATGGACTGCGTGTTGTTTCTACAGGACTCAAGTCCAGTGAAAAAATCATTATCAAGGGGCTCGTGAGGCCCGGAATGGAAGTGATGCCGCAAATCGTGCCGATGCTCTCCGGCCAGCAGGGCGAAGCTGATCGGGCTGCAGCAAATGTTCGGGAGGCGCGTCGATGAACATTCCGCGCTTTTTTGTCGACCGCCCTATCTTTGCCGTAGTCCTCTCTGTCCTGATGCTGATCGGCGGTGGACTCACGCTCCTGAAATTGCCTTTGAGTGAGTATCCTCAGGTCACCCCTCCGACGGTACAGGTTACGGCGAGCTATCCGGGCGCCAGCCCGGAAGTGATCGCCGAAACGGTTGCCGCGCCACTGGAGCAGGTCATTAATGGCGTCGAGAACATGCTCTATATGAGCTCGCAGGCTGCCACCGATGGACGCATGACGCTGACCGTGACGTTCCAGCAGGGCACGGATCCTGACATGGCGCAAGTTCAGGTGCAGAATCGTGTCTCGCGCGCGCTTCCGCGTCTGCCGCAGGAGGTTCAGCGCATCGGTGTGGTGACGCAAAAGACCTCGCCCGATATCCTGATGGTGGTTCATCTCGTATCACCCGATGGCCGTTATGATCCGCTCTATCTGTCGAATTTCGTCACCTTGCAGGTACGCGACCAGCTCGCGCGTATTTCGGGTGTAGGCGATGTACTTGTCTGGGGGGCTGGTGAATACTCCATGCGGGTCTGGCTCGATCCGGCGAAGGTGGCGGCCCGCGGTCTGACCGCTTCGGACGTCGTGACGGCGATCCAGGAGCAGAATGCCCAGGTAGCCGCAGGCTCGGTAGGCCAGCAACCCGATGCTTCGGCTGCACTTCAAGTTACGGTCAATACGCTCGGCAGGTTATCCAACGAGGAACAGTTCGGCGATATCGTCGTCAAGACCGGCGCTGATGGTCAGGTTACCCGGTTGAGGGACGTTTCGCGCATTGAACTGGGTGCCGACGCCTATGCTTTGCGCAGTCTTCTTGACGGAAAACCGGCATTGGCGATGCAGATCATCCAGAGCCCCGGTGCCAACGCGCTCGATGTGGCCAGTGCCATTCGCGGCACCATGGAAGAACTGCAGAAGGAGTTCCCCGAAGGGGTCGAGTATCGCATTGCCTATGATCCCACCGTCTTCGTGAAAGCCTCCCTTGAGGCTGTTGTGATGACGTTGCTTGAAGCCATTGTTCTGGTCGTGATCGTTGTCGTGCTCTTCCTTCAGACCTGGCGTGCTTCGATTATTCCTTTGGTCGCCGTGCCAATATCGTTAGTCGGTACATTCGCGCTCATGTATATGTTCGGTTTCTCGCTGAACACGCTATCCCTGTTCGGCTTGGTACTGTCCATCGGAATTGTGGTCGATGACGCTATCGTCGTCGTCGAAAATGTCGAGCGTCACATCGCACTTGGCGAAACGCCCAAGCAAGCCGCTCGCAAGGCGATGGACGAAGTGACGGGACCAATCATTGCCATTACGTCCGTGCTATCGGCGGTGTTCATCCCGTCTGCATTTCTGTCCGGCCTGCAAGGTGAGTTCTATCGCCAGTTCGCCCTCACAATCGCAATTTCGACCATACTGTCGGCAATCAACTCTCTCACGCTTTCTCCCGCGCTTGCAGGTGTGCTCTTGAAGCCGCATCATGGCGACGTGAAACGCGATCTCCTGACACGGGTGATCGACGGCTTGTTCGGCTGGTTTTTTAGAGTCTTCAACCGGTTCTTCGACAGCGCGTCGAATGCCTATGTCTGGTCGGTGCGACGCGCCGTGAGGCTGAGCGCGCTCGTCCTGCTCGTCTATGCTGGGTTGCTTGGCATGACATGGATGGGGTTCCAGACTGTACCCAGCGGGTTTGTCCCAGCTCAGGACAAATATTATCTCGTCGGTATTGCACAGCTGCCGACGGGAGCGTCGCTGGACAGAACCGAGGCGGTAGTTAAGAAAATGTCTGAGATTGCACTTGCCGAACCCGGTGTGGAAAGTGTTGTCGCTTTCCCAGGCCTTTCGGTCAACGGCATGGTCAATATCCCGAACGCTGCCGTTATGTTCACGATGCTCAAGCCCTTTGATGAACGCAAGGATCCTTCTTTGTCCGCCTTCGCCATCGCAGGCCGCCTGATGGGCAAATTCAGCCAGATACCTGATGGTTTTGCCGGTATATTCCCGCCCCCACCGGTTCCCGGTCTCGGCACGACCGGAGGATTCAAGATTCAGATCGAAGACAGGGCGGGCCTTGGGTTTGACGCGCTTGCCGAGGCGCAGGGTGCAATTATGGCCAAGGCGATGCAGGCACCGGAACTCGCGGGGATGCTGGCAAGCTTTCAGGTGAATGCGCCGCAGGTTCAGGTGGATATCGATCGGGTAAAAGCCAAGTCGCAGGGCGTGCCCCTCAACATCATTTTTGAGACGCTACAGGTGAATCTTGGTTCTCTCTATGTGAATGATTTCAATCGTTTTGGCAGGACCTATCGCGTGGTGGTCCAGGCAGATGCGCCTTTCCGCATGCAGCCGGATGATATTGGCCGGCTGAAGGTCCGCAACATGGCGGGCGAAATGATTCCGCTATCCGCCCTTTTGACGATCAAACACAGTGCGGGCCCGGATCGTGTCATGCATTACAACAGCTTCCCATCGGCCGATATCAGCGGCGGTCCGGCACCCGGCTATTCGTTCGGACAGGCAACAGCCGCAATAGAACGCATCATGACGGAAACCCTGCCATCCGGCATGGCCTTCGAGTGGACGGACCTTGCCTATCAGGAGAAACAGGCCGGAAACACGGCAATGTATATCTTCCCGCTTTCCGTTCTACTCGCTTTTCTCATTCTTGCTGCTCAGTATAACAGCTGGTCGTTGCCGTTCGCTGTATTGCTGATCGCGCCGATGGCTCTGCTTTCAGCAATTATTGGGGTCTGGCTAACCGGTGGTGACAACAACATTTTCACCCAGATAGGCTTCGTCGTTCTGGTTGGCCTTGCGGCCAAGAATGCGATCCTGATCGTGGAGTTTGCGCGGGCAAAGGAAGATGAGGGCGTCGATCCGTTGAATGCCGTGCTTGAGGCGGCACGGCTTCGGCTTCGACCAATCCTGATGACGTCACTCGCCTTCATCGCAGGTGTTGTGCCACTAGTAATCGCAACAGGCGCCGGGGCCGAAATGCGACATGTCATGGGCATTGCGGTGTTTGCTGGCATGCTCGGGGTCACGTTGTTCGGGCTGCTCCTGACGCCGGTATTCTATGTCGTGGTGCGGAAGTTCGCGTTGCGTCATGAAAAAAGCCAAGGCTCGGAAGGATCGGCACTGGAACAGAAATAACCTTGCCCTGTTGAAATCCTCCTTATCGACGTAAGCCCGGTCCACTTCAGAGGACCGGGCGAATGAAGCGTAGCTATTTTACAAATGAACAGAACATCGGCATTCGGAAAGAGTACAAGTTAGGCATTCCGATGATGCAAGCATTTACAAATGGAAAGCTAAATTCGGCGGTATGGATGGTTTCAGGCCAAGCGGTTTCTGGCGGGTGGGTGGTTGCAGGTTCCGCATTCTGACGGTCGGCGATTGCACCAGAGAACAACGCAATCCTATAAGTGCCGGACCAGGGTGAATTGGCATTCAGATCAACCGCATGGCTGTCATGCCGTGCGATGTAGAGAACCGGTTCCGACAGGCTGGAAGGCTTCAAGTCCGAAGCAGCTGCCGGGATCATGCTCGCAGTCGGCGAACTTATTCACATAATGTGCAAACAGCAGAGCTGTAACATAATCTTTAGAAACAAGACTGATTCAAACCGACGACTTTTGGTGGGAAATAAAACAGCATAAAAAACCGCCGCCGCGTATCTCTATGATACAGGGCGACGGTTTCGGGTGGCTACTGGCTGTGATCAGCGAGCCACTTCTTCATAATGGTGATCTCGCCTTCCTGGGCCTTGATCACCTCTTCCGCAAGTTTTCGAACCTCGGGATCCTTGCCGTATTCGAGCACGACTTTCGCCATGTCGATCGCTCCCTGGTGATGAGGAATCATACCGCGCATGAAGTCGACATCGGCGTCGCCCGTATACTCTACCATCATGTCTTTCATCATGGTATCCATGGCGACTGTAAAGGCCTTTGTCGAAGGGCTGTCGGACGAAGGCTTCTGCATTGCGGACATATCGTGACCCTGCATGGCATTATCCGTGTTCATCTGGCTCTGTGCGATCGCCAAGCCTGCGCTGATCGCGAGCGCACCCGCGATGAATATCGGCGTGAGCTTGTTCATGATCTTGTTCCTGTTCAGTTAGCGGTTGCGGGATAACCTGCCTCTTCGAGAACCTTCAAGACAGATGCCAGCGTTGCAGTCGTTTCGACCTTGACCTCACGCGCTGCCGGATTGGTGTCGACCTTGGCGCCGGAATCCACCGACTGGATCGCCATAGTGATCGATTTGGCGCACCCACCGCAGGTCATGCCTTCGATTTTCAGTTCCATGAGATTTCTCCTTGTTTGGGTCTCATGGCATTCAAAATGGTGCTTCCAACGGTGGGAAGGTCAAGTGGAAAAAAACAAGAAAAATGCTATTGACCTTCCCATGGTTGGAAGCCTCATATTCGGTCCGAACCTGAATTTCGGAACGAGAAAGGAGGCAGCTATGAATGCTCCTGTTCGAGCTGCAGAGACGAAAAACGCAGCAATATCACTGCCAATTGAAGGCATGACCTGCGCGTCCTGTGTCGGGCGTGTCGAAAGGGCTCTCAAGGCTGTTCCAGGCGTCAAGGATGCAGTCGTCAATCTGGCGACAGAGAAGGCAAGCATTACGACCAGCATTCCGGTCGATGCAGTCACCCTTGTCAAAGCCGTCGAGAACGTAGGCTATAATGTTTCGCCGAGTTTTATCGTGTCGGCACCGGCTTCGCTTGAGTTTTCGATCGAAGGCATGACCTGCGCATCATGCGTGGGACGGGTTGAAAAGGCCCTTAGGGCTGTGCCCGGCGTCACCAATGCTGCGGTCAATCTTGCGACTGAAAGGGCCACCGTCCAGGGCACTGCTGATGCGTCCGCCATCATAGCGGCCATAGAACATGCCGGCTATGACGCCAAAGTGATTGCTGCGGTAACCGGAACAGGTCCCGGCGAGGCGGATGACCGTACCGAGAAGAAGGAAGCGGAGCGCCGCGAACTGACCCGCGATTTCACCATCGCGGCAGTATTGACGGCGCCTGTCTTCATTCTTGAGATGGGATCGCATCTCATACCGGGCGCACATGCCCTGATCGCTTCAACCATCGGCCTGCAGAACAGCTGGTATCTCCAGTTCATACTGACGACACTGGTGCTTTTCGTGCCGGGCATTCGCTTTTATGACAAGGGGCTGCCTGCACTCTGGCGCCTGGCTCCCGATATGAATTCACTTGTCGCTGTTGGATCGCTGGCAGCTTACGGCTATTCGCTGGTCGCAACCTTTGCACCCGGTTTTCTGCCCGCTGGAACCGTGAACGTCTATTATGAGGCCGCCGCCGTTATCGTGACGCTCATCCTGCTTGGCCGATTGCTCGAGGCTCGCGCCAAGGGTCGCACCTCCGAAGCCATCAAGCGTCTTGTCGGTCTTCAGGCCAAGACTGCGCGCGTGCGCCGGGATGACAAGACAATCGAACTGCCGATCGATGCCGTACAATCGGGAGATATCGTGGAAGTTCGCCCGGGCGAGCGTGTTCCGGTCGATGGCGAACTCGTCGAGGGTGAAAGCTTCGTCGATGAATCGATGATTACCGGTGAACCCATTCCGGTATCCAAGACCAGCGGCAGCGAGGTCGTGGCTGGAACTGTGAACCAGAAGGGCGCCTTTGCAATCCGCGCAACAGCAGTTGGCGGCAATACGGTGCTTTCGCAAATCATCCGTATGGTCGAGGAGGCGCAAGGCTCGAAGCTGCCGATTCAGGCAATCGTTGACAAGGTCACCATGTGGTTTGTGCCTGCAGTCTTTGCGGTAGCAGCACTTACTTTCGCAGCATGGTTTTATTTCGGGCCGTCACCCGCACTCACCTTTGCGCTGGTCAACGCCGTCGCCGTCCTGATTATTGCCTGCCCATGCGCTATGGGTCTTGCAACGCCAACCTCGATCATGGTCGGCACTGGACGCGGTGCCGAGCTTGGCGTTCTCTTTCGCAAGGGTGAAGCGCTGCAGCAGCTTAAAGACGCCAAGGTTGTGGCGGTCGACAAGACAGGTACACTGACGGAAGGAAAGCCGTCCTTGACCGATTTCGAACTGGCCACCGGTTTCGACCGGACCAGCGTGTTGGGTCTCGTCGCGGCCGTCGAAGCCAAGTCGGAACATCCAATCGCCCGTGCAATCGTGGACGCGGCAGAGGCAGAGAATATTTTCATGCCCAATGTATCGGATTTCGAGTCGGTAACGGGATTTGGTGTCAAGGCTATGGTCGACGGCAAACCTGTCCAGATCGGCGCAGATCGTTACATGGTGGAGCTTGGCCACGACGTTACAGCTTTTTCCGGAATCGCTGAACGGCTGGGCAATGAGGGCAAGTCCCCTTTATATGCGGCAGTCGACGGCAAACTGGCGGTCGTCATCGCTGTGGCAGACCCAATCAAGGAGACAACACCTGCTGCAATCAAGGCACTGCACGATCTCGGTCTGAAGGTTGCCATGATAACCGGTGACAACAAACGCACTGCGAAGGCTATCGCTGCGCGTCTGGGAATTGACGAAGTCGTGGCGGAAGTCCTGCCGGACGGAAAGGTCGATGCGGTACGACGCCTCAAGACCGAACATGGCAAGGTCGCTTTCGTGGGCGATGGCATCAACGACGCTCCGGCACTGGCCGAGGCGGATGTGGGGCTTGCTATCGGCACCGGCACGGACATTGCCATTGAGGCCGCCGATGTCGTGCTTATGTCGGGCAGTCTTCAGGGTGTGCCGAATGCCATCGCCCTATCCAAGGCGACCATCGGCAATATCCGGCAGAACCTGTTTTGGGCTTTTGCCTACAACACGGCGTTGATTCCGGTTGCGGCAGGCCTGCTTTACCCGGCTTACGGCATCCTGTTGTCGCCTGTTTTCGCTGCTGGCGCTATGGCGTTGTCCAGCGTCTTTGTGCTCGGCAATGCACTTCGACTCAAGACCTTCAAGGTCCCGAACTGATGGAGCATGACGGCCCATCCCGTATTCGGAATGGGCCGTCATTTGATTGTGGGAGTGACTACATGAATATCGGACAAGCGGCTAAAGCATCCGGCGTATCGGCCAAGATGATCCGCTATTACGAGCAGACCGGCCTCATACCTGCTGCCGACCGAACAGCTTCCGGTTACCGCGACTATTCGCACACAGACGTGCACATGCTCCGTTTCATACGGCGAGCCAGAGACCTCGGGTTTGCCGTTGCGGAGATCGGTAATCTTCTCGGATTGTGGCGTGACGAGACGCGACGGAGCGCGGAAGTCAAGCGTCTGGCACAAGGCCATATCGACGAGCTTCAGAGAAAGATCGCCGACTTGCAAGACATGGCCCAGACACTCACGATGCTGGTCAACGCCTGTCGCGGTGACCATCGTCCCCATTGCCCGATTTTGCAGCGACTCGAAACCGATCAGGATAATGAAGATCTTTCGGTTCAACCGCGCAGTGGTGCCATTGCCCGCTCCATGCAGTGAGACTGGCATCACCTTCGGCAAAGTCGGGAACCGAGACCATCTGTTGCCTGTTGTCTCGGGGAGACGATCGTTTCGACTGATGCCAGTCTTCAGCGCATTAAGTTCAGTGAATTGGTCGAAGTGTTCGCAAGAGTGAAATTATAAACCGGAGGAACGCAGATCATGGCGACCCATGCAGCAAAACACGCCGAGCTTTATCGAATGGTGACTGCCGAACACACCTGCCCCTACGGGCTCAAGGCACTCGACCTCCTCAAACGCGAAGGTTACGAGGTCGACGATCATCATCTGACCACGCGCGAGGAGACTGACGCATTCAAGGCCAAGCATGACGTAAAGACGACGCCCCAGACCTTCATCGACGGAAAGAGGATCGGCGGTTATGACGATCTCGTCGGTTTTTTCGGTCGTCAGGTCAAGGACAAGGATGCCGTAAGCTACACGCCTGTGATGGCGCTCTTCGCGATGGCTGCTTTGATGGCATTGGCCGCGAGCTGGGCAGCCTTTGGAAGTTTCCCGGCTGTCCAGACAGCCGAATGGTTCGTCGCTATCGCAATGTGTCTTCTTGCACTGCAGAAACTCAAGGACGTCGATGGTTTTGCCACAATGTTCCTGAACTACGATCTTCTGGCGCAACGATGGGTCCGCTACGCTTATGTTTATCCCTTCGCGGAAGCGCTCGCCGGTATCCTGATGATAGCAGGCGCGTTGATGTGGCTGTCTATCCCGGTCGCCCTTTTCATCGGCGGCATTGGCGCAGTCTCGGTATTCAAGGCTGTTTACATCGACAAGCGCGAGTTGAAATGCGCCTGCGTCGGTGGCGACAGCAACGTACCGCTTGGTTTCGTGTCTCTGACGGAGAACCTTATGATGGTTGCCATGGCGGTCTGGATGATTTTCAAGCCGATGGGCCTCATTCACTGATCGACAGTACCGTCATGCCTTCTGCTCGCTTGCGGAAAGTGCCGCATATTCATCGGCCAGAAAATCGAGAAGGGCGCGCACAGAGGGCAAAAGACCGCGGCGCGACGGAAAGGCGGCATGGATTATGCCGCTGCGGGGTGCCCAGTCGGGTAGAAGATCAACCAATCGTCCTGCCTTCACGTCCTCCTGAATAACCATTGCGGGAAACTGGCAAACACCGATGCCTTGAAGTGCGGCCAGCCGCAGCGCAACCATATCTTCTGTGATCAGAAGCGGTTGATAGGGAATTTCAGCCGTAGCGCCGTTGGGACCAAGTAGGTTCCATTCAAAACTGTTTTGTGATGCCCCCCAGGCAAGACCAGGCATGTCGACAAGGTCGGCCGGCACGGCATTACATCCCTCCTTGACGAATATAGGGCTGGCCACCAGTCGTTGTTCGCTTTCCGCCAGCTTGCGGATGACCAGATCACTATCCTCCAGTGGTGGGAAGCGGACGCGGATGGCGAGATCGAAGCTCTCACGGATAACGTCCACGCGCCGATTTGTGCTTTCCAGATGTACCTTCACCTTGGGATATCGGGCCATGAAACGAGCGATCATTTCACCGACCTGGAAATAGATGACCGATGCCGGGCAACTCACCCGCACCGTGCCTTGCGGTTCCGCACGCATTCTGTCGATTACTTCCAGCGCAGCATCGGCCTCAATCATCATCGCCAGGCAATGGTGATGAAACTCTCGGCCGATCTCAGTTACTGCAAACAGCCGGGTGGTACGTTGAAGAAGGCGGACGCCGAGTTCTTCTTCCAACAAAGCGATCCGGCGGCTCAGCCTGGAGCGCGGCATATCCAGCTTTCGGGCTGCTGCTGAAAAGCCGCCTTGTTCCACGACTTCCACAAAAAGCCGCATATCGTTGAGATCAGCCATGACCGGGTCTTTCATTGTCCTGTTTTCAGGACAGTATAGCCTGAACTTCGATCTACCGGCGCGTTTGTTCCAGATTTATTTTGCTCTCAGACAGTCATTCCAGTGCCCACATGGCAACGAAGCAAATTGGGAAGATCGAGATGAGACAGGTTATCGGCGTTTACAGCAGTCCGTCGCCCCATTGGGTGGGAGATGGATTTCCGGTTCGCTCCATGTTGTCCCACGCGACAATGGGCGAGCATATCAGCCCCTTTCTGCATCTTGATTATGCCGGTCCGGAACAGTTCGCCCCCACCTCAACCCCACGCGGCGTTGGCAGCCATCCCCATCGCGGTTTTGAAACCGTGACCATTGTCTATCAGGGCGAAGTTGAACATCGCGATTCCACCGGAAGCGGAGGACTGATCGGCCCCGGTGATGTACAATGGATGACTGCCGGCGCCGGGATTATGCACGAAGAGCGTCATTCGAGGACGTTTACCGAACAGGGAGGCACGCTGGAAATGGTGCAGCTCTGGGTAAATCTTCCTGCCAAAGACAAGTCCGCACCTGCCGCTTATCAGACGGTACTTGATTGGAATATTCCGACCGTGGTCTTGCCGGATGAAGCCGGAACCGTCCGCGTCATAGCCGGAAATTATGCCGGACATGCCGGACCAGCGCGCACCTTCACACCGATCGATCTTTGGGACCTGCGCCTGAAGCAGGGCGGAAGCGTTGTGTTTGATCTTCCTGATCGACACACGACCGGTCTGGCAATCTTGCGCGGAACGATCACTGTCAACGGCAGCCGGTCGGCACGCGATGCGCAATTCGTTCTGCTCAATCGAAAGGGCGGCAGTTTCGAGGTTACGGCTGACAGCGACGCAACCGTCCTCCTTTTGAGCGGCGAACCGCTTGGAGAGCCGGTCGCCATGCGTGGCCCGTTCGTCATGAATACAAACGAAGAATTGCAGGATGCTTTCGCAGATTTTCGAACAGGGAAATTCGGCGCCATTCCTGCCTGATCCATTCCCATGGTGTCAGTACGAGCCCTGGGTATCCCCGGACCGGAAATGATTTCGGCCCTGAACAAGTCCAAGCCTGAAGAAGGAGACTTAAAATGAGCAGTCCAGCTAACTTTAATGGCCAGCGTCCGGTTATTGATCCCAACGATGCCGTTATGCTTTTGATCGACCATCAGAGCGGC